>PBYL01000254.1 GCA_002729595.1 Thalassovita sp.
CTGTTATTCCTAAAGCAGTTAAGATTAACCGAGATTCTTCAAGCTCTCTAAAAAGCGAATTACAAGAAAACAGTGATTTAAGTGCTTCTTTGTTATCGTTTGAAGAAATTGATTGAGCTGCTTCGTTTTGAAATTGCTGTATTTTAGAAAGGTTCGATTTGATGAGGTTTTCGTAATAAGTAATTACCTCACTTTTTCTTGCATAAGCAAAAGCAAATGCCTCTTTGTTACGCTTATCGTAATAGGTTTCGAATTTCAAGCCTACAATATTAGCCTCTGCCAAAGAAACACTATTTTGCTTAAACTCCTCATAAGTGTTTGAGTTTACATTTTGAATGTTTAGCTCAGCAACACTTTTAATTTTTACTTGTATAGACTCAATTAGTTGTTTTCTTGCTACTTCGGTAAGTATATCAAACAATTCTTTAGAATCTTGTTGAACATTTCCTTGTGAAGCAAATCCAGTAAGAAACATTCTCTCAGGATATTGAGCTTCACGTTGATAGTAATCTGTCCAGTCAGGCTGTTGAGCTTGCACCATAATTGATGCAAGCATAAGTAACAGTGTAAATAAATATCTTTTCATATCAGCTTCACTTGTAGTAATTTCAGTTACGAAACATGTAAGCTATAGTTTATTTATTGGAGTATTTTTTTGAATAATTATAACTTATTGAGAATACTCTTTAAGTTTTACAGCTAGGTCACTAGCTAATTTAGTAGCTACATAGTTTATACGTTCGCCATCACTTAAAGGATTTTGTTCTCTCACTTGTACAAGTTGCTTGTATTTATAAGAAAGTGCTCTTTCGTCTCCTCTATATGAGCCCCATTCGTGTTGGAATTCATAAGCTTCACTAAATGCTTCAGTTTCAAGTAAACGTGCAGTTTGAACATCAAGAATTTTGTAAGAACCACTCATTCTAGCACCTGCAGTTTTATTATAAATTGTAACTACTGCACTTACTTCTTTATCTCTGTAAACTGCTTCAGTTTTTCCATCAGCATTTTTCTTTTCGCCAACTTTCACCTTTACATTGTCTTTAACTTGTTGGTTTTCACTAGTTACTTGCTCTCTATCTGAAATAATTTGTGTAATTCTTCCAGTAAGAATTTCTTGAACACCTAAAACTTTACCAAGTTCAACTAGTGTATTATCATCAAGTACACCACTAGCACCTAGTTTTTGCTCATTTAATACTATTTCAAGTTGCTCTCTATCTATAATTTCAAGAAATTCCATTGCACTTTTATCATCGAAGATAGATGCAATTACTTGATCGGTAATATATTCACCTACAGCACCATAGTGAGTTTTACCACTTTTATTTTCAAATGGAATAATAGCAACTCTTGTAGTACCAGCTTTTCTTGCGTCTTCATATTTTTGAGCAGAATCTCTGTAACCAGGCACATAACCTAAAGCTTTTTTAAATTCTTTAGCAGCAGTTTTATTATTGTCGATTCCACCACTTGCCATCAGTCTTAGAGCTTCTTGATAATGAGATTCAGCAGCATCTTCTTTACCTCTTTCAAGGTTTGATTTTGCTTCTGCTAACTCATTGTAATATTCTTTGTACTCTAATTCGATGTTTCTTTTCTTCATTCTGAAAGCAGCAGGAGGAAGGTTTTTTACATCGTTATTGTACTTGATTAGTGTTTCGTAACGCGTTACAATTTCTCTCCTTTGCTCAACCGTATTATCACTGTTGTAAGATGCTGAAGATGCTTTGAGCATAGCTATTTTATCTTCATAATCATTAATAAATCTTGGAAAAGCCAATTCGAGTACTTCTTGTGCTTGTGTGTTTTTTTCTGGCTTTTCGTAGAGCGAGTTTACAGCGTTAATTACTGCGTCATCAAATCTTCTTTGCTCAAAAGCATCTTCTGCGTCTTTTCTATATCGTCTCTGTTGTGCTGTACACTGAGTTAGTGATAGGGCGAAAATTAATAAGAAAATAGAATACAGCTTGTCATGGTGACTCATAATTCTCTTTGTGTTTTAATCTAAGATATGTTATAAATATTAAAGTGTTAGTTTCTGTATTTATTACTATTTTATCTTAATTCTGCATAGTTGTTATTAAAATTCTTTTCTCAGCAAGTAAAACTTCTTCTTTCTTCTTAAATCCTCTTGTGTTTGCTAGCACTTCTTCCAAATCGTCTATGATAAAATCATATCCATATTCATTTCTCACATTTAATGGGCTAAATGTAACAGTTTGCGCATTAACTTGAAGCGTTTCTACACCAAAAGGTCCAGTACATTCAAAATCTTCTGGAATTTTGTATACTTTATTCACATTAGATTCATCTATGTAGTAATTGTCTAAAAGCAAAACTTTACTACCATCTGCTGTATGATAGATAAATCTGATGTAGCAAGGCTTATTTACTTTTACATATACATTCATGGTTTCACCTTCTGTATATATTAGGTTTTCTTCACCATGATTTGTCCAAGTATCAACAATTAATTCACTGCCAGAAATATCGTCTTTAGCAAATGTTTTTAGCTCAGAATAAGCCTCTTCAAAGTTCTCAGGTTTAACTAAAATGTTATTATCACTAAGGATTTGAGAAGACATTGAGCCTTCCATACTTGCTAGTGCTTTACCTGTTTCTATATCTCTCAGAATAGAAATGATTCTAACTTTTTCACCTTCTTCCCAAAAAGTACCAGTAATTATATAAAGTGGTGTTTGGGAGTCAGTTGTAGCAGTTTCTTTAAATGGATTGATGTCTGCGTAATAGCTATCTGCAGAAGCACTTGCTATTGGGTAATCAGCTACATCAACTAACATTTTTTCAAACAAAGTTCCCCATCTTTTAGAAAACTGACTGGTCATTTTAGTATCCTGATAAGTAAAATTAGCTAATCTTATAGGGCGAGATGGTTTATTTGTTTGTAACTGGTAGCCTTTAGCCATCATATAAGCGAGATCACTCAAATTGAGATTATTACTCTGTTGAATATTGGCAATAGCTTCATTTACAGTATATTTGTAGCTATTTATTTCTTCGATAGACTTTTCTATTTCACTAATTGTTCCTCCCTCAAGAGCTATAATAAGGGTGTAGGCTTCTTCAATTTCTCTAAAAAGCGGTAATGTTTCAAAGTAATTCTTTAATGCATTCTGGTTATCACCTTTAGAATAGAAGTTGCCAGCAGATTGCATTTTTCTAGAAATGGTTTCGCCATCTTTTTTAATTTGATTCACATAACTTTTAACCAAAGTAGGTCTGTGAGCATAAGCAATGGCATAAGCTTCTTTTTGCTTTTTATCGTAGTATGTTTCAGTTTGTAAGCCTGTAAGACTTACTTTAGAATAAGATGCACTCGTCTTTTTAAAATACTCATGTGTTTGAGTATTTACATTTGTAATGTTGAGTGTTCCAATACTTTTAATGGTAACATTTATAGATTCTATTAGCTGTATGCGGGCATACTCAAGTAATTCTTCTTGTATATCGTCTGCCTCGTTAGACGAAACATTCCCATCAGAATTAAAGCCTACTACATATTCTGATTTCGGAAACATAGATATTCTATCTTCATACTCTGTCCAAGCTGGTTTTTGAGCAAAAACATTAATTGCACACAACAACCAACCTGAAATACTTAAGGAATAGATAAACAATTTGCGGGATATCATATGTTGAATTTTTTTGCGGATTTTTCATCCACGCTAATAACAAAAAATATAATAAAGGCTTAAATAATAAGTCTATTACCATTTTAACCTTCAACACGGATATTAGACGAAATATTACCAGTAAAGTTCTTTAAATTCACTTTTTACCCATAATATTCATCATTTATAATTGAATTATTTAAAGTCATTAACTTTTATAGCTTGATAAGTTTACTTTGAAAGGTAATTGATTGCAGTCGAAAGAATGACTAAGTTTGACAAATTTTAGTTCTATATTAAGAAGTTCCTAAGTTTTATTCCAACGAATATTGAAAAATAATTTATTATGCGCTTTTTAGGCAATGTACTAGCTACAGTTATTGGATTAATAGTCTTTGTTTTATTGTTAATTTTTGGTTCCATTATTTTAGTTACAGCAGTTTCTTCGCAAAGTCAAGAAGTTGTAAAAGTAGAACAAAGCTCAATACTTAAATTAACATTAGACCAGCCAATTCAGGAGAGAATTGAAGAAGAAAACCCTTTTGACGATCTTGATATTTTTCCGGGAATGAGCCCAATGCCATTGGGTTTGATTGATTTAAAAGGAGAAATTGAAAATGCCAGCCTTGATCCAGATATTGAAGGAATCTACTTAGAGTTAAGTGTTGTTTCTGCAGGTTTTGCCACTTTAGAAGAATTGAGAAATTCATTAATAAAATTTAAAGAGTCTGGTAAATTTATAGTAGCATATGGAGAGTATTACAGCGAAGGAGCATACTATTTAGCTTCTGTTGCAGATGAAATTTACTTGAATCCAGCAGGTTTAATGGAATTTGATGGATTAAGTTCTGAGGTAGTTTATTACAAAGAGTTTTTAAACAACATAGGCATAGAGCCAGAAATATTTAGAGTAGGAGAGTACAAAAGTGCAGTTGAGCCATTTCTCAGAAATGATATGAGTCCTGAAAACCGCTATCAGATTCAAGAGTATATGAGCGATTTACATCAGCATTATCTTGAAAAAGTAGCTGAAGCCAGAGAAATTGATTTGCCTACAATTAACGAAATATCAGATAATGCCCTTATTCGTAAGCCAGGGGATGCAGTTAAGTATAATCTTGTTACTGACACAGTTTATTACGATCAGGTTTTAAATATTTTGAAAGGTAAAGTGGGAGCTGGAGACGATGGCTTAAATCTGGTTTCTTATAAAAAGTATTCAAAATCAACAAGGTATAACCGTCAAGATTTTTCTTCTAATAAAGTAGCTGTGATCGTAGCAGAAGGGCAAATAATCTCTGGTGAAGGTAGCGGTGGTTTTTTAGGTGGAAATAAGATTGCTGCAGAAATTAGAAAAGCCAGAAACAATGAGTCTATTAAGGCAATTGTTTTGAGGATTAACTCTCCTGGAGGAAGTGCTCTAGCTTCAGATATTATGTGGCGTGAGGTAAAGCTTGCTGCTGAAGTTAAACCAGTAATTGCATCAATGTCTGATGTAGCTGCATCAGGTGGTTATTATATGGCAATGGCTGCTGATACAATTGTTGCTTATCCAAACACAATTACAGGGTCAATTGGTATTTTTGCGCTTTTATTTAATGCTGAAGATTTACTAACTAATAAAATCGGCTTAAACTTCGAGACTGTTAGTACTGGTAAATTTTCTAATCTTGCGAGTCCGACTGAGCGTTTTTCTGAGGCAGAAAGACAATACTTACAGCAAAGTGTAGAAAGAGGTTATGAGACATTTGTAAGTAAAGCAGCAGAAGGCAGACACCTTTCTATCGATAGTTTAAAAAGTTTAGCTTCTGGTAGAGTGTGGACTGGTAGTGATGCAGTAGAAAGAGGTTTAGTAGATTTTGAAGGAGGAATTGATGATGCGATACGAATTGCAGCAGAGAGTGCAGGTTTAGGTGATGATTATATGGTGAGATATTATCCAGAGAAGAAAGATTTCTTAACTGAATTACTTAATAATCCGATGGATCAAGTAAATAGTATGATTTATACAGATGAACAAAAAATATTGTCTCCATTGGTAAAACAGATGAAAAAATTAAATGCGATGGAAGGCACGCAAGCTTTACTTCCATTCCAATTAAATAGATTTGAGTAATATTTAAGTTCTAAAAAAAATGCCCACTAAGCTGCTTAGCGGGCATTTTTTTTAATTACAGTAATCATTGTTTACTCTAAAATATTGCTTGCCATTTAAGTAGAGTTTATCATTTCTTAGCTCAGTATTGTATGTACTTTTAGAGCCATCATTAAAGTTTAAAACTAAAGTTCCTGAATTGCCATTTCCATAAGCTTGCCATCTACCTGTATATTTTGAATCTGCAACAATAGAAGCTCCATTGCCAAAACCTCCAGAATTATCTTTATAAGCAAAAGAGCCATCGCTACACAAGTAAATGTTAATTTCCATATAAAACCCAGTATCAGATTTAAGATAAGATAGTTTTCGACCTTTCATGTAAGCTCCCCAATCTGCAACAGCTCCAGTACTTGTTGTGGCTCTAACAGGCTGTGAAAACCTGATATTTCTAGCAAAACTTTCTACTTGTTGTTGAAAGGAATTGTTATAATCGGCAGTTTCACACACTCCCAGTACTGTTGCTCCAATTTGATAAGGTGATAATCTACCAACTACATAGCCTAATGCTTGTCTTCCATTGAAAACGCCTTGTAAAGCAGTTGCAATTCCATCATTACCGAAGTTCGTGATTTCTCCTTTAGTCGAAAGCTGCACACTTTGATCTGTTAAACCTTGCTGAGCGGCATATTTTAAATCTGCTAAAGATTTTGATTCTTCATTTGGCATCAAAATCATAATCAGTTTTTGATCAGCAGAGACAAAGTAGATAATACCATCAACTGCTTGGGTTGTCCATCCAGAAGGGGTTTGATAGCTTATACCCCATTGCTCTATGGTCTGTAGTGCATTGTTATTTTGAGTATTGTTTTGATAAGTATTTGCTTGATTATTCTGGTTGTATTGTTGAGTAGCTTGCTTAGTGAAGACAAAAGTTTGTCCTTCGCTATTTAATGTAAGTTGATTGTTGCTCAGTGCACCCGTAAATGGGATGCTTTGGCCGTAATAGACATAACTCCCAGAAATATTATTGCCATTTGCATTCGCCTGTAGGTTAAAAGTACCTTCTGCACTGGCAACATGTCCACTAAAAACGCCGGGATTGTTTTCTTTGAGTAAAAGACTTACTTGGCCACTAGTATAGGTGCCGTTAAAGTTACTGTTTTGCGAAAAAGCTTGTAAAAATATAGAACAGAGAAGCGATAAAAGGAGTGCGGTAGCCTTCATAATCGAATAGTTTCAGTTAATAGTATTATAAGATAATGATTTTTCCTACGGATGGCAAAATGGGTGAGTTTGTTAAGAATATTTAATAATGCTATTTCTGTTTGAAAATAGTAAAAAAACTATTCTTCTTCTTCATTTATCAACTTTTGCTCAGATGGTTTTGTAGCAACTTCATCATTTTTTTTCTGCTCTTCTTTTGCCTTTTTTTCTTTTTTCTTCTTTCCGAACAAGCTATCAAAACTTCGGGTATGCATTACACTTACTCCGGCAGTAGAGTTGTTTTCAATACCGGTGTTAAAAGAGTTGTCATTACTTTTTCTATACATTCTCACGCGTAGATTTCCAGCAGGAGAGAGTAGGTATTCTACTGTAATATCACCTAAAATACTTGATGCATCGGTCTGGTTTTGCTGATTCGTAAAATCTCCTGCACGAGTTACCCGCAATCTTCCATCAAAGAAGTTATAAGAAAGTCTTAATTGGAATGCATTAAGCGCATCGGCATCTAATCCACCTAAATCAAAATCTATTTCGAGATTTTCGTCTACCTGTGAAACCCAGTAACTTAATTGGTTTGCCAAAAGCTCACTCACACCTGTGGCGGCAGAGCCCGAAATTCCAGCAAACCGATCTTCAGGAGAGAGTTTTCTTAAAACTATCAAACTAAAAACCTGTCTGTTTAGCTCTTGTTCATCATTTTTAATTCTCTGTTCGAAAGCTGCTACATAACTTTCTAATGATATGCTAAAACCTCCAGCAGCGACAGTAGCAGGATAGTTTTTAATATCGATATCAAAATCGACAATAGGTTGAAGTAATTCTCCTTTCAAGTTTAGTATTACATCAACAGGATATCTTCTCCTAATTTCTGGTTGATTTACAATACTACTATCGGCTACAATTAATGGAGAAAGAGAGGCTTGTTGTGTGTAAGTAGCTTGTACATCCATCATCCCTTTATATGGGTCACCAGTCCAAGTAATATGTGAACCTTGTAAAATATTAAACTTTTTATCAACCACATTGAGTAAGGTGAAATTGTAAGCTCCTTTCACAATTTCCACATCACCAAACATCTTGAACTCACCTTTAGTATCTATTTCCATTCTCAGGTTTCCTGCAGCATTTCCTCTAATAATATCCCCCGCTTTTTTATCAAATATGATTTCGCAATAAGCATCTGGGTTGATTTGCAAATCCATGTTGAAAAGTAGCGAAAAAGACTCTTCTTGTTTTGAAGAGATATTATTTGTAGAATCTTTAATAATATCACTTACAAAGGTGATAAAGTCTTGCTCTTCAACATTTTCTGAGCCTTCTAGTGGAATGTAAATTTTAGTGCCTTTTTCCGTAGAAGCTTGGATATTAATTGCTAAATCCGAAAATGGTCCAGAAAAATGTACACTACCAGTTCCAATTGCTGTACCGTAATAAAGCTTATCTTGACCATCTTTCGTGTTTAAGACAAGCAGCTTGTTCATTGCAGCCCATAGATCAATTTCATAATTTCCAGACTTTCCTTGATAAATTGATCCGTTTAGCTTACCTGTGTTACCCTCGTGATCTGTGAGTCCAAAGTTTTTGAATCTTAGTAAATCATTGTCGAAGAAGATAGTATCTTCAAAACTGTAAGTAGTGTTTAGATAATTTACTTTAAGACTTCCATCTTTTAAAGCCAAAATGCCATCAAACAGAGGGGACGAAGGTGAACCAGTTATTTGTAATTTTCCTGTAGCTACACCATCAATTTCTGTAAAAACTTCTTTTAAGAATGGCTCAGCTATAAATAGAGGTGCTTCTTTCAGCACTGCATTCATACTGAATTTCTCTGTATCTGGCGCTTCAGGCGCATAATATCCATTAATGTCTATGGAATAATATTTTTCTCTGCTTAAGTCAGCATCTATAATGAGCCTTTCTAGTTTATCACTCCATGTTGAGTTTGCTGCTAAATTTCCAAGGAAATATTCATCTATAGCTAAGCTGTCTATTGAGATATCACTTATATATCTTGGGGCATCGTAAATGTCTTTTATACTAACTGTGGCATTTAAAACACCATCTAGCTTTTTATTACTATAGTTATTTAACATGCTCATCTCGAAGTTTTTGAGCATGATATTCATTATTTCTGAGGTATCTTGAGAAATGGTTCCGTCAAGTAGTAGAAGGTGGTTTTGATTTGCAAAACTCACATCTTCAAAGCTTATATCTTGATCTGCAAAAACAATTCTGTTTAAACCATTCTGAATCCACCTTTCATTTAAGAATAAAAAGTTTGTATTGGTCAAGTTAATGTCGAAATGACCAGGGTAAAAAGCAATGTTTCCATTTAGGTTGGCTTCATCATCTGAAAGAGCATGCGCAATGGAAGAGTTAAATAAGATGGCATTATTCAACTTGCTAGTAGTAATGTTTAAGTTTTCAGTTTGAAAACCATCTAAATTTTGCTTTTGAGAAAGTAATTGACTTTCAAATAAGAAGTCTAGCGTATCAGTATTCTTTTTTCTGTATCTACCAGTAAATAATAAGAGGCTATCTTCTACAAACTCATAATTATTGTACTTTAAAGTATCTGCATGGTAGCTCAAAAGTAGCTCTGTAGTATCACCATAGGTTAAATTTCCCTTTAAATTTGATTTAGGAGAAAGATAAACACTATCCATAAAGAGATTGACAATACTGTTTACATCGTAAAGAGATAGATCGAAATCCATCCAATAGTTATGTAGTTTCTTTATTTCTTTATTTTTCTTTTTTCGCCTATTAATTTCTGCCTCTTCAATCTGGCTAATTTCTTTTTCTACCTCATCTAGCTCAACATGATCTGAGAATTGTTTTAAGTATTCTAATGCATCGGGATAAATGTCAATTAGATCGAAAGTACCTTTGGTTTTAAGTTCAAACAACTCTGAAATTACTGATGCATTTCTGATACTGGTAATTGAATCTTTGTTGGTATAAATACCTAATTGTGAAAGTGATACTCCTTTATCTTTATAGCCCAAAGTACTTTCAAGAAAATCGAGTTTACCAGAAACATTTTCCCAACTTAAACCACTAAAACGGGCATCTACATTTGTTTTTAAGTAAGCGCTATCAGAAGTAAAACCAAGATAATGAAGATTAGCACTATCTATTTCTGACCAAAAGTTGAAAGTTTCATCTCTAAAGTTGACTTCACCATCAATAAACAAATCAATGTTAGGGTCGTCTACTGTGAGCTTACCTCTAAATAAACCTTCTTCAAAGTGGCCATTAGTTTTAATTTTTTTGTAAGGATAATTCAGTACTTCAATGCTATTTACAGTACCATTAAAATTGAAGTTAGCACGTGAAAGTGCAAGTCCACGACCTTCAATCTGTCCTTTCATGTTTATTTTGCCAATATATTTTGGTTGATCGATTAGTTTACCTAACTCAAAGTTTTTGGCGAGAATCTTTCCAGAATAGTTATTATCGGTAGTTTCAAGGTTGATATCAGTTTCAAAATATCCTAAGCCTGTTTCAAATATTCCATCAGTTACAAAATCATTGTAGAACCCAATGAAATTACCATTGAATTTTACCCTTCCAAATTTCTGTAAAACTCTATTTTGTTGTTCGTAAAAGTAGGGAACCAAGTCTGTTGTTTGTACATTGGATTTATTGAAATTCAAATCCATAAGTGTTTCGTCAAGCGCAGGCAAACCTCTAAAAGCAATGTTTCCAGCTAACAAACTACTTTTACCAAATCTTGTTTCCATTTGGTATAAATGGAAATTATTAATCTTTCCTCTAAACTTTCCGGTAATTTGATATATATCGTGTTTATCGGCCATGTAGGTTGTAAATGCCGCTAAATCATCAGTATGAATAACAGAATTTTTGATTTCTGCTAAAATTTCAACCTCTTCATTAAAATTACTGAAAGCAGCTACAGTATCGTAAGCAAGAACTAGAGAATCTCTTACTATACTTTTTCCTACTACTGCATGTAAGCTACCAAAAGTCATTAGCTGTTTGGTAAACCTAAAATGTGCATGTAGCTCGTTTACCGATTTTTTGATATTACTCTCTGTTGCATGTATTTGGTGGGCTTCTAGCTCGATAGTATCAGCAGCAACTCTAAAATTGCTTACTTCTCCATAAATTTCATCAAAGCCAAAGTGATTGTAATCAAACAAACCTTCTTCGAAAAACTCAGCTTCTGGTTTGTTGTAGCTGAAAGACATATTTTCTAGACTTCCATAGGTAATATGGAATTTCGGTTTCTTCTTCTTTTTTTTCTGCTCTTTACTTCTTGCCATATTTTGAATGGCATTGATAAAGCCTGTCATGTTGAGCGTTTCTTCTCTTAAAAGGTTAACTCTCCCTCGTCTTAGAATTACCTGATCTAGGTATATGTCGCCATCTTGCAATACATTTTTAAACTGGTAATCGATTACCAACTCGTTCAAATAAATCATCTCATTATCTGATGAATCTCTCACATATACATTTTCAAGTCTGATAACATCAAACCAATCTATGTTAACTAGACCAATGCTTGTTTGATAACCTGTGTTTTTTGAAAGGTAATTGGCAGCTTTTTCTGTAATTACAGTTTGGATGAAAGGGTATTGCACAAACATAATGATACCCATCAATAAAACTAAAACAGCAAATAGGATACTACTAACTGTTCTTAACAGCCAGTTCATGATTCTAAGCTTCTTAAAGCTAATTTTCCTATTTTTGTCTTCGTTTTTCAATGTTTAACTAATATCATTTCCAATAAGGTTGAATTGATATTTAATATACTTATACAACAATCCGACTTTTTTTTATCAAAATAACCATTTAAGTGAAGCATTGGCTTAAATTATTTTAAAAAAGCCGGAGTATTTTAATTATTATGAGTGTAATACTAGCTATAGAATCTTCCTGTGATGAAACTTCCGCAGCTGTAATTGTTAATGGTCAGATGCAAAGTAACATCATTGCGTCTCAGTCAGTTCACGAAGAATACGGTGGAGTAGTTCCAGAACTTGCATCGAGAGAGCATCAGAAAAACATAGTGCCAGTAGTAGAAAAAGCACTAAGAGATGCAAAAGTAAATAAAAATGAGCTAGAGGCAATTGCTTTTACTAGAGGTCCCGGATTATTGGGAGCTTTGCTAGTAGGTACTTCGTTTGCAAAAGGGCTTGCAATGGGTTTAAAAATTCCATTAATAGAAGTTAATCATATGCAGGCACATATTCTGGCTCACTTTATTAAGAAACCTGTACCAAAATTCCCTTTCTTATGTCTAACAGTTAGCGGTGGACATACTCAATTGGTTTTGGTGAAAGACTACCTACAGATGGAAGTTGTTGGAGAAACTGGTGATGATGCAGTTGGTGAAGCTTTTGATAAAACAGCAAAGCTTTTGGGTTTGCCATATCCTGGAGGCCCATTAATAGATAAACACGCTCAAAACGGTGATCCAAATACGTATAGCTTTCCAAAGGTTCAAGCACCCGGTGAATTAAATTTTTCTTTCAGTGGTATCAAGACTGCCATCTTATATTTTCTAAGAGATAATGTAAAAAAGAATCCAGATTTTATAAAAGAAAACTTAGAAGATATATGTGCAAGTGTTCAAGCGACTTTGGTAAATATTTTAATGGAACAGTTAATTAAAGCGGCTGAAAAATATATTGTAAAAGAAATTGGAATTGCTGGTGGGGTCTCAGCAAACTCTCATTTAAGAAAAAAAATTGTGGAAACTGGGGAAAAGTTGGGGTGGAACGTATACATTCCTGATTTTGAATTTTGTACAGACAACGCCGCTATGATTGCCATAACTGCTCATTTTATGTACAAAGAAAAAATTTTTGCAGCTCCAGATGTTAGCCCAATGCCTCGTTTGAAGCTGTGATAATTGTATTTTTATAAGAATAAATGTTAATAATTTAATATATTTCTGTTTCAAAAGAGTACAGTCAAAGTTTAACTGGTTAGATAATTGATGATGTAAGTTTTTGAGTAAAAAACTTTTGCACAGATTGTGCGTAAGAACTTCCAACTAACACAATCAACTTTTTGCGATTATTATTCATCAATTTTTTCAACCAGAAACTATGACATATAAGAAGCTTTTTTTAACTGTAATTGTACTTTTTTTATTTAGCATATCTACAAATTTATTCGCGCAGTTTAGCGCTGCTATCGGTCCTGGCTTTGCAAGCTATTCAGGAGATGTATCAGGAGAGAAATTCAATGATATTAGACCAGCTCTTAACATGGAGTTATGGTATCAATTCAATCGAAACCTCTATTTAAAAACAGGAGCTAGTATTTATCAGATTTCAGCTACCGATGTTTTTGAAGATAGAAATAGAGATTTTAAAGCGACAAACTTTGAGCTTTATACTTCATTAATGCTTGGTGGAGCTCCAGAATGGAAATTGATGCCATTTGGATATGCTGGTGTAGGATTGTCAACAAACGATCCTCAATATGCCATGAACACCGACCAAGGCAAAGTATTTCTTGATGCAAAGGAATTGAATACAGAGAGTAGAGATATTCCAGGTGCAGAACTAATAGTGCCTATGGGTATCGGATTGAGATATAGGTTGAACGATAGATTTGCTATTGTTGCTGATGGAGGCTTAAGGTTTACCACTTCTGATTTACTAGATGGAGTTAGTACTAGAAGAATTGAAGTCGCTTCATTAAGTCAAGAAGCTGTCAATTATTTCGAAACAATAAGACCTAATGGTATAAATGGTGCTGAAATAATTGGCAATGGTAATCCAGATAAAAATGATGTATATGGCATTTTCTCAATAAAGCTTTTATTTAACTTAAATGGAAGTGGTAGAAAATCTAATAGTATGCCATGCCCACCTTTCTATAGCTATTAAAATTAAAGTTTGAAAATAGATTTCATTTAGAGTATTTCTTTTTAGGAATACTCTTTTTTTTGCTTTTGAAATCAATTTTGCAGATTTATCACGTTAAGTGAAGAGATTTTTTTAGCTATGTTTTATTTTTTATCTAAGACCGTTTATCTGTTAGTAATGCCCTTAACTTGGGTTTTTATCTTGTTAATTTTTGCTTTAATAACTAAGCGTAAAAAGTTAAAACAAAGATTATTAATTGGTACAATTCTATTCTTATATATATGTAGTTCCCCTATAATATCACGAAAGCTCATGAAATCTTGGGAAGTCCCTGCTAAACCATTTTCTACCTATACAAAAAAGTACAAAACAGGAATTGTCTTAGGAGGAGTAACTGATGTGCATAAACTTCCAAGAGATAGAGTGTTTACTAAACAAGGTGCAGATAGAATTTTACATGCAGCAAAATTGTATGACTTAGGTATAATAGAAAATATATTGGTTAGCGGTGGATCATTTTCAGAAGAAGAAGGTGCTATAAGTGAAGCCTTACAAATGAAAAAAGTATTATTACAATGTGGTATACCTGATTCTGCCATCATTCTCGAAGAAAACTCCTTAAATACTAGAGAAAATGCTCTTGAAAGTGCAAAAATTCTGAATAGAATTTTTCCAAGAGAAGAACATTTACTAATTACATCTGCTTTTCATATGAAAAGAGCAATGGGTTGTTTTGAGAAAGTAGATTTGAATGTAGATTCTTTTAGTACCGACTTTTATACAAGTGATGGAAGCCTTAATGTAAATCCTTTAGAAGATATTTATCCAACAGAAGAATCATTAAGTATTACATATAGAGTATCTAGAGAGGTGCTAGGTTATATTGTTTATCGATTTTTAGGCTATACTTAATAACAATTATTAAGATTTGTTAACTTTCTCATATAGGGCTGAAAATCAGCAGTTTTAGGCATATTATAATTTTTTTATAATTATTTGTATTAATCTCATTCTGTCTTAAAAGTATGGTTTAAGATTTATTAACTATTCTTGTGTAAATTTTTTACAAGAATAGCTTAATGACCTTAAGACTTTTTTACTTACTACTTCTTTTTTTATCTATTACCTCAAATCTCAAAGCTCAATGGAGTGTTGCTATGGGGCCTGGTATAGCTTCATATTCAGGGGATGTATCAATACCTGATGTAAGCTATTTAAGAGCTGCTGGGAGTCTTGAGATTTGGTATGAATTCACCCCTAAATTATATGCTAAAGTAGGGGCAAGTATGTATAGACTTTATGCTGAAGATTTTAATCCAAATAGGAATAGAGATTTCAGAGCAGATAATTATGAAGTTTATACTGGTGTAGTCTATGCATTAACTGCTCAAAGAAAGATTACACCTTTTATTTCTGCTGGTATTGGATTAACTAAAGTTGATCCAGAACATAATGTTGCTTTGGATGGAATTAATGGAGATGCTTGGTTAAGGTCAAGAGAATGGCTTTTAGATGGGCATCCAGTTCCTACACCAGTAGTGATTTTTCCAATAGGAGGAGGATTTAGGTTTAGAATCTCTTCTACAATTTCAATTATAGCAGATGGAGCATTGAGGTTTACCAATTCAGATATGTTAGATGGTGTAAGTGCTTCTGTAATCAATGCTAATCAACTAAATGATATTGCTAGGCTATATTATGAGACAATTAGACCAAATGGTATTGATAATGAAGTTTTTATCAATGGAAACCCCAAGATTGGTGATGTATAT
Organism: Thalassovita sp.; assembly: GCA_002729595.1. GTDB lineage: Bacteria > Bacteroidota > Bacteroidia > Cytophagales > Flammeovirgaceae > Chondrinema. Next base: position 15,581 of record PBYL01000254.1, read on the forward strand.
GGCATTTTCTCAGTAAAACTACAATTTGAGCTTGGTAGTCCTTCTTTTGTAAGAAGAAGCCGTTCATTTAGTACAAGAAGAGCTAGAGGAAAAGTTGAATGCCCAGTTATCATACCTGATAGTAACTAAAAACTCACCTTTTGTTTTCACAAGATTTCGATTTACCTTAGCTCAGGATAACTCAATAATAAACTTTGATAAAGTTTTCTTATGGTAGAAAATATTAGAGCTAAAATTCTAGGAGAAGAGAAATTAAAAAAGCTTAGAAAAGAAAATCAAGACAAAAAAATAGTATTTGCTTCTGGGTGCTATGATATTTTGCAATCTGGTCATGCTGTTTTTTTTAATCAGTGTAAAAGCTTTGGAGATATACTGGTAGTTGGAGTAGGGAGAGATAAAATTATCGAGCAGCTAAAAGGTATTGGTAGACCAGTAAATCCAGAAAATAACAGAGTATTCTTAGTTGCTTCGATCGGGGATGTAGACTATGCTGTTTTAAATGGTGAAGAACTAGGAGAAGGTAAAATTGATTTCATGAATATTCTGGACGCATTAAAACCAGATATTTTTGTAATCAATGACGATGATTCTGGAATTGATTTTAAGAAAAACTTATGTAAAAACCTTTCAATTGAACCTAAAACGGTTTCTAGAGTAGTTCCAGAAGAACTTATCCCGACCTCTACAACAAACATTATAAACAAAATCAATTATGCTTACAGAGCTCCTTTAAGAATTGATTTTGCAGGAGGTTGGACAGATGTACCCTACATTATGTATGGTAAGAAAGGGTATGTATCAAATGTGGCTATAAATCCATTGATAGAATATAAAAATGGTAGATTTAATTTTTCTGGTTACCCAAGAGGTAGTGGATTAAGTACATCTACAGGTGCTAAAGTACTTGAATTAATTAGCGCTAAAAATTATAATGTTGAGAGCAAAACACTTTCACAAATTGGCGAAGATTTATTCAATCTGGAAAATAAAGAACTTCAATGGTTTATTGGTAGGCAAGATCAATATTCTATAGTTTATGGAGGATTCCATTGTTTTGAGTTTGGTGACGATTATGGTAAAGTGGTTGGAGAGGATGTGCCTAAAGAAACATTAGAAAAGTTTAGACAGAATCTACTATTAATACACACATCAATTTCTAGAAATGCTCAAACAGCAGTAGAAGAGGTGTATAGAAATCATAAAACACCAGAAGGCGTTGATGCGATAGATAAACTTACTGAATACGGAAAATCTTTTGCAAATGCTTTATTAGCTGAAGATTTTGATAAATGTGCTGAAATTATTGATGCAAACTGGCAAGCTCAAAAACAACTTGCTCCATCATGTACTACACCAGAATTAGACGAAATGTATGATTTTGCTCTAAAGAACGGTGCTAAAAGTGGTAAGCTTTGCGGTGCTGGTGGTGGAGGGGCTTTTGTATTTTACTGTGAAGATCCTCAAAGTTTAAAGGTTGCAATGAAAAGACAGTTTGTAAGCTGTTTTGAAATTGACTTCGATTTTGAATATAACGATATTAGAAAATTAAATAAGATCTAAGAGTCAATCTTGGAAATCAATAAAGGTCAGCTTTTGAAAAAGCTGACCTTTTTTATGGTGAATGAATTATAATTATTCTTCATCTTTTACACAACGGCAACTTACTGCAACCTCAGGAGTAATTACATTTTCTATTTCTGTGTAATTACTGCTATTACTAATTACTACTAATGCATTAGTTGCATTAAATTCATATTCGATTGGTGTTTGGCTATCTAAACCAGCAACTCCCCAGTAGCTTCCGTATTTGCCAATTGCTTTGTAATCATCCTCTTTGTACATACGACCTCCATATTGAGCATCAAAATCGCTAATACCACCTTTCTTTAAAAAGCCACCAGCAAAGTGTTTTCCGCCAAACTTGGTTGCTAATAACATCCAGTCGTCATGTGTTGGTAGATGCCAGCCTTGTGGACATGCTTGTTTCGCAGCTTCAAAAGTGTATAATCTGCCATATTGGTTGGCGTAATTTTCACTTTTTTCATAAGCATAAGAACCTGGCATTTCGTAATTTAAGTTTTCAGCCATCCAAGTTTTTTTAATCTCTGAACCACTCTGAGCTGAAAGTACAATCGTCATTGTTTTGTAGTTATGAGGAGCACCACCACGACTGTCTGTCATTTCTCCATAAACTATTTTTTCTTTGCGGATTTCTTTCTTTAAGTCGTCAGCATTTCTAATCGGAGTTTCATTTGCACTTACAATCATGATGCTCGACTCACCCGGCTGGCAAAATGCTGGAATTGCAGTAATTCCAATAATGCTGGCTAAAACCAGTTTCAATAATTTATTCATCTTCTGTTGATTTAATTATTTAAAAAATTAAAATTAATGGCTAGTTACGGTTAGATAGATATGGATCTAGATGACTTATTTCAAAAATAATAAGTTTTTCAATTAGATTGAATTCGTATGTTTCAGCATTAAATAAATTCACTTTGTTATTACTTCATTTTTTGCATTATGTTAAAAATAGTTCTGGTAATATATACTACCAAAATAACCACTATGCCCAACTGAATAACACTTGTAATTGTGGCTGCATCTACAAAAAAAATTAGCAAGGTGCCAATTAAAATGTAAACAGCCAATACTATTCCTAAAAATCGTAATTCTTTTAAAATTTGCTGCTCATTCATATTTTTTAGCTTATAGCACTATTGTTTTTCATAATTTCTCGCTCTTCTTTTTTCAATTTAAGGTTCCCCACAACATTGTAATAACTCGGGTTATTTAAAGCAAACATGATTAACAAGAGTATATAAACACCAGCAAAAAATGCATGAGATGTTAAAAAATAAAAAGTCAAGTTTAATAATGACACCACCATTAACCAGCTAAACTTAGTTATACATATAAGATAATACTGCTCTAATTTATTTCTCAGACTACTACCATTTCTTGCCGCTGGTAATTTTTTAAAATAAAAAATAAATGATGAAAGTCCGGCCAGTAGAAAAGTGCTAGCCAATATCTTGATTAACAAATCTGACATTGTTGTGTAATAAGCCGTAAATGTATGTTGGCGGAATATAAGATAAAGAACCAGAAAAATTGTGAGAGGTATACCAACTAATATATAAAAAACTCCGCGAAGCTTATTTAAATAATCTACTGAGTTTTTAAAGCTAATATGTTTCATGTAGTCTTATTTGTTTATTTAGTATGTAGCAAGTATAATGATAAACAACCTAATTCTGAGAATTTGAGTTTTACTTTGCTCATTTACTTCTATATCTGCTTTTCTTACTTCAAATAACAAATTTACCACTTGTGTAAAAACTCCATTTATTCATCCTTAATTTTTGCTGGAAACTTTAAAATATCTTTGAGTTTCCATAGTTTTGTCATCATAAACTATGAGTAAATTGGATACAAAAGAAAGAATAATTTTAGCAGCCAGCAATCTCTTTTGGACCTACGGTATCAGAAATGTAAAAATGGATGATATCGCTAATGAACTATCTATTTCCAAAAAAACCATCTACCAATTTTTTAAAGATAAAAATGAAATAGTTACAGTTAGTGTTAAGAGCCTTCTGGAAAAAGAAAGAATGTTTATTGAAGAAAAAATTGAACAGTCTATTGATGCAATGGACGAACTTTTTATTTCATTTGAGTACTTCAAAAAGTTTTTTCGAACATTAAACCCTTCACTTTCTACAGACCTAGAAAATCATTATCCTGAAGCTTGGGAAGTCTACCTATATTATAAAAATAATATTTTTAAAAACAGCCTTATTAACTCAATGAAAAGAGGAATTAAAGAAGGCATTTTTAGAGACGATTTCGATATAGAAATAATGGCTAGAATGAGGATGCAACAGTTTCAACTTGCATTTGATTCTAAGGTATTTCCGCTTCAGGAATTCGATTTTTTTGAAATACAAATTCAGTTTATTGTACACTTTGTATTGGGCATTTCGACTATAAAAGGATTTGAAAGAATACAAGCTTACAGAGAAACTCAGAAAAAGAAAACCTAAAATTAAGATGTATCTAAACACAATTAGAAATGGGATATTACTTTTTTGTCTGCTATTAACCCATTTAACCTTTTCGCAAGACAATGAAAATAATACTGCTTACTCATTAGAAGAGTGTGTAGAATTTGCACTAAAAAATGCACTTGCTGTAAAAAATGCATACATAGATATGCAGTCGGCAGATGCAAGTGTAAATGAGATTAGAGCAGATGGCTTACCTCAAATAACTGGTCAAGTACAGTTGATAGACAATTATAATTTACAAACTACTTTTTTACCGGCTATTTTTTTTGATGAAAATGCGACTGATGATGATCCAGCAGTACCAGTTAAATTTGGTGTAAGATATAGTGGTAATGCAAGTGTTACGCTTAATCAATTAATTTTTGATGGAACATTTTTTCTAGGTTTAAGAGCCGCTAAAACCTATAAGGAAATGGCTCAAAAGAACATGGAACGTACCAAGATTGAAACTGTAGAAGCAATTTCTAAAGCGTATTATGGAGCACTTATAAACGAAGAAAGATTAGCATTAGCAGAAGAAAACTACAATAGGTTAGATACGCTTCTAAAGCAAACTACTGCAATGTACGAGAATGGTTTTTCTGAGAAAATTGATGTTGATAGAATTAGGGTAAATATGAATAATGCTAAAACGCAGCTTTCTAACCTTAAGCAAATGCACGATTTAAGCATCATCCTTTTAAAGTTCCAAATGGGAATGGATATGAACGAGCCCGTAGAACTTGAAGGTGATATATCTGATATTCAACTTGATTTATTAGAAGTTCAATCTATAGATAACTTCGATTTTAATAAGCGTATAGAATATTCTCTAAATAAGACGCAAATGGAGCTTGATCAATTAAATATCAAGCGATATAAGGTTGGTTATTATCCTTCTTTATATGCATTCACAAGTTTGGGAGCTAATGCTGGTGTAGAGTCTAGAGGTGAGTTATTTAAAGTAGGTGATAATTGGTTTAGCAATGGTAATTATGGACTTACGCTTAACATTCCAATTTTTGATGGCTTACGCAAAAAGTATCAGATTGAGCAGGCTAGACTTTCTTTAATCAAAACAGAAAATACTGGTCTTAACCTCGAACAGATGATTATCACAGAATATACCCAAGCTCAAGTTAATCTGGAAAGCAATGTAAATATCCTCGAAAGTGAAAATGAGAATATGGAGTTAGCAGAGGAAATTTACAAAGTTACCAATATCAAATATCAAGAAGGTGTCGGTTCGAGTTTCGAATTGGTTGATGCTGAAACATCGCTCACTCAGGCGCAAACAAATTACTACAATGCGCTTTACAATGCACTAATCGCAAAGATTGATTACCTAAAAGCAATAGGTGAGTTAGGTAGTGAATAATTAAGATGCTTTAAAAAATTGAAATTTATACATACCATGAAATATTCTTATATAAAAGTTTTAGTAGTTACCAGCTTGATTATGGGTGGTTGTGGTGGTCCAAAGACTTCTGAGTCGCTAGAGGAGAAAAAAGCGCTTCTTGCCACATATAAAGAGGAGAGGGATGTTTTAGAAGATCAAATAAAAGAATTAGAAGCTGAGATTGTGGAGCTAAGTGGTCCTCAAAAAAGAGAACTCAGACTTATTGAAGTGGAACAAGCTAGTGCTACAGTTTTTAACCATTATATTGAGGTTCCAGGCGAAGTTAAGTCTAACAAAAATATTCAAGTAAATCCTGAAATCTCAGGCGTGATTCTCAAAAGAAATTACGAAGAAGGTGCTTTTGTAAACCAAGGAGCAGTAATAGCTGTATTGAGTGCAGAAGTATTAAAAAAGAATATTGAAGAAGCCGAAACCAGATTGAGTTTAGCAACTAGTATTTTCGAAAGACAAGAAAACCTCTGGAAGCAAAACATCGGTTCGGAAGTGCAATATCTTCAAGCAAAAAATGAAAAAGAAGCACTCGAAAAAAACATTGAATCACTAAATGAGCAATTAGCTAATGCTTATGTAAAAGCTCCAATTAGTGGCACACTGGATGAGTATTTTATGAATACTGGCGAAATGGCTACACCACAGCAGTCAATTGCCAGAATTGTAAATATTGCCAGTGTAGAGATTAATGCAGATGTTTCAGAAGTGTATGTAAAAGATGTATCAAAAGGTGATAAGGTAGAAGTTTCGTTTACAGCAATCGGCGAAGAAATGGAACTACCAATTACAGCAGTTGGTCAGTTTATTAATCCTGAAAACAGAACTTTCAGAATTAACATGAAAGCACCAAACAAAGAAGGTTACCTTAAGCCAAATACGCTAGCCATTGTAAAAATCAACGATTATACTAAAGAAGATGCGATTACTGTACCTTCTCACTTAATCCAGAAAAGTACTAATGGAGATTCATTCATTTACATGCTCGAATCTAAAGATGGTAAGTCTTTCGCAAAAAAGGTAGTAGTTAAACCGGGCAAAACTTACGCTGGTAAAACTGTAATTGAATCTGGCATTAAAGCAGGAGATAAGATAATTGTGAAGGGGTATTCAGAGGTGGTAGATGGTGAAGAAGTGAATAATGTAACTAATGCCTGATATTCAAATTTTTTAACTTACATGAATGTAAATCATGGCTGAAGAAAATAATAAAATAACCCGCGAATTTGGACTGAGTAGTTTCTCGCTAAACAACTCTACCAGTGTATTTATATTAATTTTTATTCTTGTACTGTTTGGAGCAATTACTTACAGTACAATGCCTAAAGAACAGTTTCCAGAGGTGGTAATCCCAACGGTTTACATCAATACGCCTTACCCAGGAAACTCTCCGGTAGATATAGAAAACCTCATTACACGTCCGATAGAAAAAGAGCTCAAGTCTATTAAAGGAATGAAGAAGTTAAATTCAACTTCTGCTCAAGATGTATCGGTGATTGTAATTGAGTTTAATGAAAATGTTGATATCTCTAAGGCTCTACAAGAGGTAAAAGATGCAGTTGATAAATCAAAGAAAGAATTACCTACAGATTTAGATAATGATCCGCTAGTACAGGAAATAGATGTATCTGAGGTTCCAATCATGATCATCAATATATCTGGTGATTTCGAGATTGACCAATTAAATGATTATGCAGAGTGGTTAGAAGATGAGCTAGAAGAACTAAAAGAGGTTTCGAAAGTAGACATTAGTGGTTCTGTAGACAGAGAAATTCAGATTAATGCCGACCTGTTTAAAATGGATGCGCGTAAGGTAACTTTTAGCGATATTGAAAGTGCTATTGCGAATGAAAACATTTCAATGTCTGGTGGAGATATTTTAACTGAAAACTTCAGAAGGTCTTTACGTGTAATTGCAGAGTTTAAAGATGCAAAAGAGATTGAAAACATCATTGTTAAATCTGAAGGGCAAAATACCATTTACCTAAAAGATGTAGCTGAGGTACAAGATACTTATGTAGAAAGAGATAGCTATGCGAGATTAGCAACTGGTGAATTCACAGAGAAGGGGAACTATCCGGTAATTTCGCTGCAAGTAGTTAAAAGAACGGGTGAAAACCTGATTGAGGCAGACCAGAAGATTAATGAGATGTTGGAAGATGCCAAAGGTGAACACCTACCAGAAAGTCTGAATATTGTAATTACAAACAATCAGGCGGATATGATGAAGTTGCAGTTAGATAACCTTGAAAACAGCATTATTTCAGGGATGATTCTGGTAATTCTGGTTCTTCTCTTTTTTATGGGATTGAGAAATGCACTTTTTGTGGGTATTGCTATTCCGCTTTCCATGTTTATGTCATTCTTAATTCTGGGTGCTACTGGTAATACCATTAACATGATGGTGCTATTCTCGCTTATTCTGGCACTGGGGATGTTGGTGGATAATGCCATTGTAATTATTGAGAATATATACAGACTCAAAGAGCAAGGCATGACCAACATTCAAGCAGCAAAAGAAGGTGTTGGTGAAGTAGCGATTGCAATTATCAGTTCTACTTTAACTACACTGGCCGCATTCTTACCACTGGCTTTCTGGGGTGGAATGATTGGTGAGTTTATGAAAGTGCTTCCGATTACACTAATCATTGTATTATCATCTTCTCTGTTTGTTGGTTTGGTAATCAATCCTGTTGTGGCTAAAGCCTTTATGAAAGTGGATAATACCAAAAGCCAAACAGCTGATAAGAAAAAGAAGCTTACAGTACTGGCTTTGATCATGATTACTTTGGCTATACCAAGTTTCTTCATTTTTGAAACATATCTAACATTTAGCCTATTAATGTTTTCAGCAGCAATTACTTTGTTAAATGCATATTTTTTCAGACCAGCATCTTATTGGTTCCAAAATACAGCGCTTACTGCTTTGGAGAAGTATTATTTAGAGACTTTAAGATTTGCTTTAACAGGAATAAGACCAATCCTATTCTTCATAGGTACCATTGCAATTTTAGTTTTCTCATTAGTATTCTTTGGTGCTAATTTGCCCGAAGTGGTTTTGTTTCCAGATTCTGAACCTAATAACGTGTTTATTTATGCAGAAGCTCCACTAGGAACCGATGTTGAAGTTACCAACAAAATGACCAAGGATATGGAGAAAAAGGTTTTTGGTGTACTTGAACCTTATAAAGGAACCGTAAAATCTGTAGTGTCTAATATTGGTAAAGGAACTAGCGATCCTAAAAAGGCAATGACAGGCGATGGAGGTGGAAACGTTACTCCTCATAAAAGTAAAATATCAGTCAGTTTTATAGATTACCAAGATCGAAATGGAGTAAGTACTAGTAAGATTTTTAAAGAACTTGGTGAAGCTGTGAGAACTATTCCGGGGATTAAAGTCGCAACAGATAAAGAATCTATGGGGCCACCAGTTGGTGCTCCTATTAGTATAGAAATTACCGGAGAAGATTATCTTACTTTAATTGAAGAAGCTGAAAAGTTAAAGCATGAAATCGATCAGTCTTCTATTCAAGGTATTGAAGGACTTACATTGGAATTAGAAACCGGAAAGCCAGAATTACTTGTAAATATCGATAGAATAAAAGCCAGAAGATACGGCTTATCAACAGGCATGCTAGCAAGTACAATGCGTACGGCGATTTATGGTAAAGAGGTGTCTAAGTTTAAAGATGGTGAAGACGATTATCCAATCCAGTTGAGATTGGCAGATAAATATCGTTACGATGTAGCTTCATTATACGAACAAAGACTTACTTATAGAGATAACAAGGGTAAATTCCACCAAGTACCTGTTTCTTCAATTGCAGATTTAGAGTACAGTACAACTTTCGGATCTGTAAAAAGGAAAGATTTAGATAGACTAGTAACACTTAGCTCAAATGTAATTGAAGGTTACAATGCCAACAGCATAGTAGCCCAAATTCAAGACTTGTTAGAAGACTACGAGATGAGAGATGGTTATGAGTTTAAGTTTGCTGGTGAGCAGGAAGAACAAGCTGAATCACAAGCATTTTTACTACGAGCTTTAATGATTGCTGTTTGTGCTATTTTCATGATTCTGGTTTCTCAGTTTAACTCTGTAATCAAACCATTTATAATTATTGGTTCGGTAATATTTAGTTTTATTGGAGTGTTTTTAGGGCTGAGCTTCTTTGGTGATCAATTCGTAATAATAATGACTGGTGTAGGTATTATCTCACTGGCTGGTGTAGTGGTAAACAATGCCATTGTATTAATAGATTACATCGACTTAACTAGAGAAAGAAAGCGCAAAGAAATGAAGCTAGACGAAGACATTCATATGGATAAAGAGACTTTTATCGATTGTTTGGTAGAAGGTGGTTATGCACGTTTGCGTCCGGTATTGCTTACAGCGATTACAACTGTGTTAGGTCTAGTGCCTTTAGCAGTTGGCTTTAATATAGATTTCTATGGCATGTTTGCACACTTTGAACCGAATATATATATCGGTGGGCAAAACGCTTCATTCTGGGGCCCAATGGCTTGGACGGTAATCTACGGTTTGGTGTTCGCCACATTCTTAACTTTGGTAATTGTACCAGTAATGTATCTGCTTACAGATAGAATTATCTATAGAATGAAAGGAATGAAAAAGCTTAAGCCTCAAGCTTAAACTAAGTAAATTATAAATAGGAAAGCCTCGGTGGAAACATTGAGGCTTTTTTATTTATATCAGGTGTTTATTTTGAAGTTCTTTATCAATTGATTGATAATTTTAATAAATAGCTAAATTTTCCAAAAATTATTTGTCAGTTCATATAACAGGTTGTCTTTTAATAAGCTTGTTTGTAAATTGAATGGAACAATCGCATTGTCAGAAATTAGCTTAATTTCTTAGATAAAATAAATGTACTGGGCTATTATCTATCTATGAATAACAACTACTATAAAGGCTTCTATCCTGTTTACGATGGTATTTATTTTTCTGAAGAAAATACCATTATTGAGCAATTGGCTAACGAAACTGGTTTTATTAATCAGGTTCAGGAAATAAAACTATCTGATGATGATAGAATTTCTATAACAGGAAACATTGTAAATCGCGGTTTTTCAATTTTTGATGTTCATCTTTTCTCTTCCACTGAGCCCGGTTCCCTTAGTTGTGTGGTTATGCCCAACTTCATTTTAGAAAAAACAGATATATCCAAACTCAAAGAAGGCTTCCCTTTTCTACTCGATACCGAAGATTATTTTAAACTTGTAGAGCATCTTGCTGGTATGATTCTCGTATCTTTGAGAGAAAACGGAGATGCAACACATCAATATGCTATGTGGATAAATGGAGATTGTTGGGGATTTGAAGTAGTCGGTCCATACGAATCCAGCGGTTTCTCCGTAAATTGAGTAGAACGGATTAATTAACTATATGGATTTTTCGCTAATCATTCTTGCTATTGTAGCAGTTATTGCGCTTGTAAATATTGGCAAGCTACTTTCTGGATTTATCAAACTCGTAGTAAGAGTAATAATAGTTGGAGCAGCTTTGTATGTAGGTTACCTGATTTATATTGGCGAGTTGCAGTTTACAATATAAGGGAAGTTTAACCTCCGATTGTAGACATAGATTCAGATACTTTATTTTCTTGTGGCCTGTTTTTTTCTGCTTCAAAACCATCTTTAGCTCTGCTTTTAAATGCACCTACTAAAGCAGTTTTTAGCACTTCATCATCAGCACCACTTCTAAGTATTTCTCTTAAATCTAACACGCCACTATCGTATAGGCAGGTTTTAAGTGTGCCTTGTGCGGTGAGTCTAATTCTATTGCAAGTTCCGCAAAAAGTACGGCTAAATGCGGCAATTATACCAACGTTACCAGCATGGCCAGGTATCTGGTATTTTATTGCTGTAGCAGCTTTTTCAGTTGGTAGTTTATTTATAGCTGGAAAATGCTGTTGAAGTTCTTCAAGTATTTTCTTAAAGTTCCAATTCAAAACCGGGTAGTGGTTGCCTTCTCCATTAAAGGGCATTTCTTCTATAAACCTCACTTCTACCGGATGTTGCTCAGTGAATTTGGCGAGCTCGTAAATATCCTCAGTGTTTTTCCCCTCCATTACCACTGCATTTATTTTTACTCTAAAACCTTCGTCTAACATATTATGAAGAGTATCTAACACCTTAGGTAATTCGTCTCTTCGAGTGATTTTAAAGAATCTATCTCGATCAAGTGTATCAATACTTAGGTTTATATCGGTAATGCCAAGTGCTTTCAGTTGAGGTATATATTGTTGTGTTAATACCCCATTGGTTGTAATATTAATTTTCTCAATGGCTGTATTAGCTCTTATTCGCTCAAGAAACTCAATTAAACCTTTTCTCACAAAAGGCTCTCCGCCAGTAATTCTCACTTTCGTTACACCCATTTCAGACGTTACGCGAACTAATCGCTCCATTTCTTCATAAGTAAGTAAGGCTTTTTTAGGGAGATACTTAATGCCTTCTTCTGGCATGCAGTAAAAACATCTCAGGTTGCAACGATCTGTTACAGCTAGGCGCATATACTCAATCGGTCTGTTGTAGTTGTCTGTTATTTTAATACGGTCTTGCAACATGAAATAAGTTTTTATGGGGTTTCGCTTTGTTAACCTTTAGAGGGTTTAAAGAATTCCGCTATATTATTTAAAAGTATAAAATATTAAGGTAAAACTGATTTTATGCGCTGTGGTTTTTTTAGAGCTGCTTAAATCTTATTAAGACTTTTCATAATAATTTTTTTGTATATTTATTTTTTAGCGAAATTTTGCTAAGTTTAACTGATTCGCAAAAATGATAATTGAGTTATTATGACAGGTATTGAAAAATTCACTTCCCCAATCGGAGTTGCTCTCGACCGTTTTATCTCTGCAAAACAAGAAGAGTTTACTTATGCAACAGGAGAACTTTCACAGTTACTAAGAGACATTGCGTTGGCTTCTAAAATTATTAATAGAGAAATCAACAGGGCTGGTTTATCTGGAATCGAAGGCAGTATAGGTGCAGACAATATACAGGGAGAAAGACAACAGATGCTAGATGTTATCGCAGACTACAGGTTTACGAGAGCTTTGGTAAGAGGTGGGCAAACTTGCGGTATAGTTTCAGAAGAGAATGCAGAAATTATTGATACTAAAAATCATAATGCAAAATATATCATTACAATAGACCCGCTAGATGGCTCATCTAATATAGATGTAAATGTTTCAGTGGGAACAATCTTCTCTATATATAGAAGAAAATCTCCAATTGGAACTCCTCCAACCTTAGAAGATGTACTACAAAAAGGAACAGAACAAGTAGCAGCAGGCTATATTTTATATGGTTCTTCTACCATGTTGGTGTTTACAACAGGTTTTGGTGTTAATGGATTTACCTATGAACCATCTTTAGGAGAATACTTTCTTTCACACCCAGATATGAAAATTTGCGATGATGGAAATATTTATTCTGTGAATGAGGGTGGTTATTATACATTTCCGCAGGGAGTGCAGGATTATATAGACGAATGCAAAAAGAAAAAAATGAGAGCTAGATACATCGGGTCTCTTGTTGCCGATTTTCATAGAAACTTACTCAAAGGTGGAATATATATGTACCCATCTACTAAAGAATACAAAAATGGTAAGCTAAGATTACTTTATGAGTGCAACTCGCTGGCTTTTATAATAGAACAGGCAGGAGGTTATGCCTCTAATGGTGAGAAAAGAATATTAGAAATAGAGCCTACAGAAAAACATCAGCGAACACCTTTATACATTGGTTCGAAGAATATGGTAAAAGAAGTGGTGAACCGAGTCAATGTAACTACAATAGCATAAAACTCAATATCTTTTTTATTTGCGAAACCCTTAGAAGTTTTTTCTAAGGGTTTTTTCTTTGTTTTTACTAAAAGAATGTAATTCTTACTTAGGCTTAAATAAGTGAAAAAGTGAATATTACACGTGTTTAAATATTACTTTAACAAGTAATTGATATGATTATAAGAATATTAATGTTGTTTCTGGCGTTAAATCGATATTTAATTCTGTAAAAGTGTTATATTTTGATTGTAATAATAGTATGATAATTAGTTTGTGAATAAAATTAAAGTGCTATCAATATAAAAAACTTACACCGTTATAAATGCGAAATCAACGGACACTGTAAATTATTTTAGATATGAATAGCTTAAAAAAAATCACGACTTTAGCATTTTTACTAGTAGGATTACAAATCACATTATTTGGACAATCTAATGAGCAATTGACAGAAGATAAGGGAGCGCAAGTAATAGAGATTAAGACATCAGCTCATTGCCAAGATTGCAAAGACAGAATCGAATATGAATTAACTTTTACAAAAGGTGTTGTAAGTACAGAATTCGCAGATAACTCACAAACACTTACTGTAAAGTTTAAATCTAAAAAGATAAATAGAGACGAAATTAGAGCTGTAATCTCATCTATGGGTTATGATGCAGATTATGTAAAAGCAGATAAAGATGCATTCAACATGTTACCTAAATCTTGTAAAGCCCCTGCATTAAAAGCTGCAGGTTATTAAGGGCTAATACAAATAATTAGCAAGCTAGTAAGGCAATGTCTCAGGGCATTGCCTTTTTTATTGAAACTATTATTGGTTTTCAGCTATTTATTTAGGCAATTATGTACGAAATTTTACGATTAAACTAAAGACACTTTTAACAGTCGAGTGTAAATATTGCTTGGTATTTGCACCAATAATTTTTTTAACTTTAATCAAGATATGAAAAAAAGTATTTTTTTTCTGATAACTATCATCTCGCTGATTCAAGCCCAAAATCTATTTGCACAAAAAATTTCTAAAAAAGCACAAAAGCTTTATCAGGAAGGGAGAGAAGCAGCAGGGGCGAGAAATTTTAATAAAGCCATTAATAGTATGGAAAAGGCAATAAGCATAGCGCCAGATTATGCCGAAGCCCACCGCGATTTGGCTTTCTTTTATTTTTCTCTCAGAGATGTAGCTAATGCAAGAATGCACTATCAGGCAGCGGCAGACTTAAAACCCTCTGACAAAGCATTTGCACCAGCCTATATCAGATTGGCAGAGTTTAACATCAACGAAGGCAAATATGCAGATGCGCTCAAGTATGCCAATGAGTTTTTGAAATCGAACCCAAGTGCCAGATATGTAAACGATATCAACTTGGCCAATAAGATTGTAGAAACTTCTCAATTTGCAGTAGAAGCGATTAAGAAGCCAATACATTTTGAGCCTGTGCCACTTCCGGCATCTGTAAATAAATTGCGCCAGCAGTATTTCCCTACACTTACTGCTGACAAAGAAACCATGATTTTTACTGGTAGAACTGGCGACAACGAAGACATCTATCAAGTAAACTTTGCTGATGGCAACTGGCAAGATCCTACAATAATTGAAGAGCTAAGTTCTAAATACAACGAAGGTACTTGTAGCATCTCGGCTGATGGTAAAACCATGATTTTTACAGCTTGCGAAGGCAACAGCGAGAGAAAAGTTTACGGAGCTTGCGATTTATTTATCAGCTATAAGTCGGGTGATACTTGGAGCACTCCTGAAAACATGGGTAGAAATATCAATACAAAAGCTTGGGAGTCTCAGCCAGCACTATCTGCTGATGGTAGAGAGATTTATTTTATTTCGGATAGAGGAGGAGGAATTGGGCAGAATGATATCTGGATGAGTAAAAAAGACAAAGAAGGAAATTGGTTGCCAGCAGTAAATTTGGGTAAACCTGTAAATACACCTGTAAATGAAGTTTCGCCATTTATCCATGCCAATGGTAAAACATTGTTTTTCTCATCAAGAGGGCACGAAGGTTTTTGGGGTTACGATTTGTACAAAGTAGAAAAAGATGAGCAAGGTGCTTGGGGCAAACCTGAAAACTTAGGTTATCCGATTAACGATTTCCACGATCAGGTTTCTTTGGTAATTACTGCTGATGGCAAAAAAGGTTATTACTCTCATGAAGTACGTGACGAAAGACAGCAGCTTATTAGTACGCTATTCGCCTTTGATATCCCAGAAGAAATTAGGATTAAAAATACCAGTGATGTAGTAAAAGGCAAAGTGTACGATATAAAAACAGGTGATGTATTAGATGCTAAAATCGAATTAACTGATATTGAAAGCAATGAGGTAATTTCGATTGTTAACTCTGATGCAGAAAATGGCTCTTATATGATAGTTCTTACAGAAGGTTCTGAATATGCACTGCATGTAAATAAGAATGGCTATTTGTATAAGAGTTTGAGATTCGATTATAAAGCGGAAAAAGAATCACAAGAGATTTCTTTAGATATTCCACTTGAGCCAGTTGTTGCTGGTTCTAAGGTAACGCTTAACAATATTTTCTTTGAGTCTGGTTCTTACAGCTTGTTATCGAAATCGAAAACTGAGTTAGATAAACTGGTGAATTTCTTACAAGAAAACAGCGATATAAAAATCGAAATTGGTGGACATACAGATGATGTAGGTTCTGATAAAGCCAATCAGGAATTGTCTCAACAAAGGGCTGGTGCTGTTGTAAATTATTTAACAGAAGCCGGTATTCCTAAAGAAAGATTAACAGCAATTGGTTATGGTGAAACTGAGCCAGTAGCAGCCAATGATTCTGACGAAAACCGAGCAGCCAACAGACGTATCGAATTTAAGATTTTATAGGATGAACTGAAAATCAGGATTTTCTGATTTATAAATTTAGCCTGTTGCAATTTTTGTAACAGGCTTTTTTGTGCCGTTCATCAACAAATTCGTAGCTATGCTTTAATTTTTTTAGCCTTTCAAATTGCCATTTACTAGCTTTAAAAATTGATAATTGTATCATCAGAATAATACAACAATTAATTGGCTTCTTATTAAAACTACTGCTTATGAATTTAAGATTTATCAGATTTTGCCTGTTTGCTTTTTGCGTAACAGGATTAACTAACTGGCAAACAAGTAAAGCAAATAATCTCTACGATTTAGATTTACTCGACTATACACTTTCTTTGCAGGATACCACGAAAAAAGATTCTACAAAAACTGAAAAGAAAGACGATAAAAAAGCACTTCCCCTCAAACCAGAAAGAAATGTTTCTTTCACTACTAGTGAAGGTACTTGGATTTCTCTAGACGTAAATCCTGCTGGCGACAGCATTGTTTTCGATCTAATGGGAGATATTTATATTATTCCATTTACTGGTGGCAATGCCCGTGCAGTAACAACTGGTTTACCATACGATGTGCATCCGCGCTACAATAATGATGGAAACAGTATTGTGTTTGTTTCAGACTCTAGTGGTTCAGACAACATTTGGACAATGGATTTGAAAACCAACGAAAGAAAACAAATCACGAAAGATAATAACCAGAATTACTTCTCTGCCGATTGGAGCCCAGATGGCAAATACATTGTAGGCGCTAAGGGAAGAAGAAATATCAAACTTTACATTTACCATAAAGATGGTGGTGGCGGTATTCAAATTACAGATAAGCCAGATGCTTTAAAAACCACCGATCCAACTTACAATGGAGATGGTACTAAAATTTACTTTTCTCAAAGACGTGGCGCATGGAATTACAATGCACAATTGCCACAGTATCAAGTAGGTTGCTACGATTTAGAAACAGGTGAAGGAAGTGTGGTAACTTCTCGCTACGGTTCTGCTTTTACGCCAACACTTTCTCCCGATGGCAAATGGATGGTTTACGGAACTCGCTTTGAAGATGAAACCGGATTAATGCTAAGAAACTTAGATTCAGGTGACGAAAGCTGGTTGGCTTACCCAGTTCAGCGTGACGAGCAAGAGTCTATCGCGCCATTAGGTGTGTTGCCTGCTATGTCTTTTACACCAGACAGTAAGTTTTTAGTGACTTCTTACGGAGGTAAAATCTACAAAATAGCAATTGCAGATAAAGTTGCTACTGAGATTCCATTTGAGGTAAATGTTTCTTTACCAATGGGGCCGAGATTAGAGTTCAAATTCCCGATTGAAGATAAGGAAGAAGTAGTTGCCACGCAGATTAGAGATGCAGTACCTTCGCCAGATGGCTCTAAA
Organism: Thalassovita sp.; assembly: GCA_002729595.1. GTDB lineage: Bacteria > Bacteroidota > Bacteroidia > Cytophagales > Flammeovirgaceae > Chondrinema. The sequence continues at coordinate 33,091 of PBYL01000254.1, forward strand.
CTCGCATTTACTGTGCTCAACAAGCTTTATGTAATGGATTATCCATCAGGCAAACCTGTAAGACTTACAAAAAATGATTTTACAGAGGCTCAACCTTCATGGTCACCAGATGGAAAATGGATTGTATTTACCACTTGGTCTACAGAAGGTGGTCACCTTTATAAAGTAAACATTGATGGCAAGCCAAAACCTGTGCAGTTAACTAAAGTTTCTGCGATTTACGGTTCACCAGCTTGGTCTTTTAATTCTAATAGAATTGTATTTACAAGAGGTAAAGCACAGAATTACAAAGATGCTTACGATCCGATTGCTTTTGCAGCAGCAGAAGACTTGTGTTGGATAAGTGCTGATGGAGGCGAGGTGCAATACATTACTAAAAGCAATAGACGTGATAATCCTCATTTTGTAAAAGGAATAGACAGAATTTATCTGAATAACTACTCTAAAGGTTTAGTTTCTATCAGATGGGATGGAACCGACGAGAAGGAACATGTTGCCATTACAGGTATTACTACATTTGGTAGTATGCGCGAATTAATTGAAAGCCACGATAGCGAACACGGAGTTTTTAGCTTATTACCTCAAGATATGAGCATGAAAGAGCGTAATCAACCGTCTAAGGCAGATGTTATTCTAATGGCTCCTGAGGGTGATCAAGCTTTGGCTAAAATTAATAATGACATTTATTTAGTTACTGTTCCAAAAGTGGGTAAAACACCAACTATATCAGTTTCTAATCCAGAAAGTGCTGCGTTCCCTTCTAAAAAACTTACAGAGTTAGGTGGTGAATTTCCTTATTGGTCTGCTGATGGTAAAAAAGTGCATTGGTCTTTAGGTCATAGCCATTTTGTATATGATTTAGATGAAGCAAAAGCTTTTGAAGATTCAGTAGCAGCGGCTAAAAAAGAAGAAGCCAAACTGAAAGAAGAAGAGAAAAAGGACGAAGATAAAGATGATGAGGAAGAAGTAGAAGAGGAAAAGAAAGAGGATGACGAGAAGAAAAAAGATAAGTATGAGCCTGAAGAGCAGAAGATAGAAGTACTTATCAAAAAAGATATTCCTAAAGGAGTTGCATTGCTACAAGGTGCTAGAATTATTACCATGAAAGGTGATGAAATTATCGAAAATGGTGATATTCTAATTGAAAACAACCGCATTAAAGCAGTTGGAGCCAGTGGAAGTTTAACAGTTCCAAAAGGAGCAGAAGTAATTGATCTGAAAGGCAAAACAGTAGTACCTGGCTTTGTTGATACACACGCTCATATGTGGCCTGTTTGGGGAATCCACAAAACACAAGTTTGGATTTATGCAGCAAACTTGGCTTATGGAGTAACTACTACTCGCGATCCGCAAACTGCTACAACCGATGTGCTCACTTATTCAGATTTGGTAGATGCTGGTGAATTGTACGGGCCACGTGTTTATTCTACAGGTCCGGGAGTTGGTTACTGGGCTTATAATATCAAAAGTTTAGAACATGCTCAAAAGGTTTTGAAACAGTATAGTGAATACTATAATACCAAAACCATTAAAATGTATCTTACTGGTAATCGCCAGCAAAGACAGTGGATAATCATGGCGGCTAAAGAGCAAGGATTAATGCCAACTACAGAAGGTGGTCTTGATTTCAAACTCAACATGACGCAGCTATTAGATGGTTATCCGGGACATGAGCATGCATTGCCAATCTATCCGATTTATAGTGATGTAGTAAAAACCATTGCAGAATCTCAAATGGCGGTTACTCCAACTATGTTGGTGGCTTATGGTGGTCCATTTGCAGAGAATTATTACTATGCAACTGAGCAGCCTTATAATGATCCTAAGATGCAGTATTTCACTCCTTACGAAGAGTTAGCAGGCAAAGCAAGAAGAAGAGCTGGTTGGTTTATGGACGAAGAACACGTATTTCCGAAACATGCTGAGTTTATAAAAGACTTAGTAGAAGCTGGTGGATTAGCTGGTGTAGGTAGCCACGGTCAGTTACAAGGTTTGGGTTACCACTGGGAGCTGTGGTCTGTGCAATCTGGAGGAATGAAAAACCACGATGCATTAAAAGTGGCAACCATTATTGGTGCTGAAGCTTTAGGTTTAGATAAAGATTTAGGTTCTGTAGAAGAAGGAAAACTAGCTGATTTAGTGATTTTGAACGAAAATCCTTTAGAAAATATCAGAAATTCAAACACCATCCAATATGTGATGAAAAACGGTAGACTTTACGAAGGAAACACGCTTGACGAAGTTTATCCAGATAAAAAGAGAGCAGAAAAATTCTTGTGGCAGACAGTTAAACCAGAAGGTTTGCCAGGAATTAAAGAATAATTTGTTTGTTACTTGTCTCTATCGATTATCGGAAAGGCTTTCCATTGGGAAGCCTTCCTTTTTTTATTCATTCCTGTATTTAATCATAATTTCTTTGAACAACTCAGCCGTGGTTGGTGGAGTGTAAGAAATGGCATTTGCACCAGTGTCAATGGCTTTTTGAATGGTTTCATCAGACTTTCCACCAGTAGCGATAATGGCTACATCGCTGTTGATATCTTTTATCTTTTTGATGATGTCTGTGGTTTTATCAGCACCTGAAACATTAAAAATATCTACTCCGGCATCAATTCTTCCTTTAAAATCTTCTTTCTCAGAAACCACCGTGATAATTACCGGAATATCTACCTTGTCTTTTAGTTTTTTGATTAATTCATTAGGAGTTGGCTTGTTCAAAACTACGCCTAAAGCACCTTGAAACTCAGCATCTAAAGCCAGTTCGATTGATCTTTCTCCTGTTGTAATTCCACCTCCAACACCGCAAAAAATGGGTTTATCAGCAGCAAGAATTAGTGAATGAGAAATTAAAGGTTGAGGTGTAAAAGGATAAACTGCAATAATTGCATTGGCATTTGTATTTCGGATAATGGCTACATCTGTGCTAAACAAAAAGGATTTGAGCAATTGCCCAAAAACCTTAATACCAGAACAGTTATCTATAATTTCGGGAACAGTAACAATGTTTTTTCTGAGTCTGCTTGTAAATTCAGGTATCTTCTTCATATCGATTGGATTTTGATAAGATAAATACCAACAAGCAGCTAAATGTTTGAGTTATGTGATGTTAAATTTTCAGTATAATTCAATAAAAAAATCTGTAAGCTAAATGAATAACTTACAGATTTTGTATGATGATGTTTTTAAAAAAAGAGGCTTTTTATTCCAATACAAAAGCAGCTTCTTGATCACCGACTCTCAATGTAAAATCACCCGGTTCTAGCATTTTCTCTCCTTTGGCATTAGGGTAACTTAAATGCTCATCTGCATTAATTTTAAAGGTGAAAGTTTTTGCCTCGCCAGGAGCAATTTCTAGTTTTTCGAAATGTTTCAGTGCTTTTACAGGTCTTGTATAAGTACCTACTTCATCAGAAATAAACCACAATACAGCTTCTCTACCGGCTTTACTTCCTGTGTTGGTAACTGTAATACTGGCTGTAATACTGCCTTCTGCATCTAAAGAATTTGCACTTAAAGTTAGGTCGCTGTATTTGTAAGTAGTATAAGATAAACCATAACCAAAAGGAGCAATGGTTGTCATTGAAAGTGCTTTATCAAAATCGAAGAAAAGCTCCATGTTTTTATGGTTGTATGGGAACCAGTGACCAGGCTGTGCCGGATAAGAGAAAGACATTTTACCACTTGGGTTCACTTTGCCACTAATTACATTTGCAATGGCTGTACCTCCTTCAAAACCGGGTAATCCACACCAGATAAAAGCATCGCAGTCTGGCAATACATCTGATATTGTTCTAGGTCTACCGGCAATCATTAATAGAATAACAGGTTTCCCAGTTTCTTGAGCTGTTTTAATCAATTCTAACTGCTCATCGTCTAACTCAAGATTAGAGAAGTTTCCTGGAGTTTCTGAATATGGTTCTTCACCTGCAGCGATAACAATTGCATCTGCACCTGCTGCACTGGCTTTTAAAGTTTTTTCATCTGCCAATTGAACTTGAGCATCTGGGTAAGCATCTTTTAAGGCGGTGTAAACAGTTGGCATGTCTTCAGGATACAATTTATCATCATAAGTAATCCAACGAAGTGTCCAGCCTCCTCCAAGGCCTCTTTTAGAATCTGCATTATGCCCTGCAACTACAATTTTCTTTGGAGCAGTTAAAGGTAAAACACCTTCGTTTTTAATTAATACCAAAGATTCTTCTGCTGCTTTTCTCGCTTTTGCTTTGCTTTCTTTTCTGCCAATACGATCTAGACGAGTATCTTGTGGAAATGGGTGTTCCCAAAGTCCTAGTTCCATTTTCAATCGAAGAATTCTAGAAACAGAAAGGTTAATTCTATCCATAGAAATTACTTTCTCTTGAACCAGTTCTTTCAATGCAATGCAGAAATCGGTGGTGTAAGGAGTCATAGACATATCGATGCCAGCCATAATTGCTTTAAAGGTGGCTTCTTTCATATCCTTAGCTACTTTATGCGTGGTATGTAATCTAATTACATCTTCCCAGTCGGTTACTACTACACCTTTAAAGCCTAATTGATCGCGAAGAACGCGAGTAAGCAATTCGTACGAAGCATGCACCGGAATTCCATTTACTTCACCACCATTAATCATAAAAGATTTAATTCCGGCATCTACTACTGCTTTAAAAGAAGGGATATGGAATTCATACAATTGTTGCTTGTCGATGGTAGCAGGTGTTCTATCCCAACCATTGTCTGGGTCAGAATAACCGATATAGTGTTTAGCTGTGGCAGCTTGTTTATAAGGAGCTGTTTGAGGATGTTCTTGTAGCATTTTTACATATGCAGTTCCCATGCTTGCAGCAAGGTAAGGGTCTTCGCTGTAAGTTTCGTAAAACCTTGGCCAGTTCGGGTTTCTACCAATATCAAGTACTGGAGCAAATATCCAGTGGTGACCGAGATCGGCAGTTTCTAGACCTAACACATATGCTTCATCAGCAGAAAACTGTGTATCGAAAGTTGCACCGATATTAAAGCTATGAGGGAAGATGGTTGAACCTTCTAAATAGTTAGCCCCATGCATATGGTCTACACCATAGATAATCGGAATGCCATGTTTATCGTGTCTTAATGCAATCTCTTGTAATTGCTTAGAGTATCTGTACCAGTTTTCCGCAGGAACTGCAATTCCATTTAGAAAAGAGCCAATGTGAAAACTATCTAGATAGTAAATCAATTTGGCTGTATCTATTTCTAGTAAGGTTTCTGGAGGTGCACTTGGGCTGCTTGCGGGTGTAGAAATCTCTTTAGCAAATTGAGAATTGTTGATTTGGGTCATTTGCCCAATTTTCTCTTCTAGTGTCATGGAACCCAGTAGATCTTCTATCTTTTCTTCCATGGCGGTATTATTGGTTCTTTCCATCTCCATGCGCCTTTTATCTGTAATAAGACTTTGTGGATCACTATCAAAAGAACACGCAGAAAGGAGCATGTTTGCTATAAACATGCTCAATAAGCTTTTTATTACGGTATGCATTTTCATGATAATTGGTTGTATTATTTGGAATTTGCTGAATTAAATCAACCGATTGATTTAATTACTCGGCAATCTGTACTCCTTCAAGATTTATTTTTGAATTATATATAACAGAGTCTATTTCCAAATTTGCAAACTCTTTTTCCATTGCAATTGAAGCTCTGTGTGCAATTTCTTGAGTTTGGCAAAGAGCAAAAACTGAAGGTCCTGAACCTGAAATACTGCAACCTAAAGCTCCGGCATCAATCGCCGCTCTTTTTACTTTCTCATATCCCGGGATTAATAAAGAGCGAACTGGCTCGATAATTACATCTTCTAATGAGCGAGCGATCAGGGAGTAGTCTTTTCGTGCTAAACCAGCAACCAGACCAGCAATATTTCCCCACTGTTTTACAGCATCTTTCAACTGAATCTCAGTACGGAGTACCTTACGGGCATCTTCGGTTTTTACTTCGATTTGTGGATGTATAATGGCGATGAATAAATCTTCTGGAAAATCTAATCTAATTACATCTAGCGGAGCATAACTTCTAACCAATACAAAACCACCTAAAATGGCAGGAGCCACATTATCTGCATGTGCAGAACCACAGGCAACTTTTTCGCCATTCATCGCGAATTGTACCAGTTCTTCTTTTTTAAGCGGTTGGTCTAGAAGCATATTCGCTCCAAAAACACCGGCTGCTGCACTGGCTGCGCTAGAGCCAATACCACTACCGGGTTTAATTTTTTGCGTAATCGTGACTTCAAAGCCCGTATCAGAAGCAATGTGAGAAAGATATGTTTGCATGGCAACACCAATGGTATTGTCTTCTGCTCTAAGTGGGATGCCTTTGTAAGGTGTCGTATTAAAAATAGTAATCCCCGGCTTATCTTTCTTTTTGATTATAATTTCATCACCCGGGTTTTCTAATGCGAAACCCAGTATATCAAAACCGCAGGCAACATTGGCTACAGTGGCAGGCGAAAAAATTCTGATACTATTTTCCAATTTTATGTTTGTTTGCTTAAGAAATCAGGTCAAATTTAAAAACAAAAAACATCTCCTAAGCGAAAATTTGAATTACATCCCATGATTTTTAACATTTGAACTATTATTACTTATTGTTTAATCAGTAATCGGATGCTAGTTTAGCATTTTCGTAAATTTTTTGAATGATTTCAAAACAGCTTTGTTTGACAATTTGTAGTAATACAAGTATTCATTAACTGAACACCAGCTTGAACTCGGTATTAAATAAAACTATTTTCGACAAACTTGAATCAACAGAAATTGCAGGCGCATTGCTAGATGCTGCTTCAAATTCTGGGCTGCCCATTGCTATTTGGAAACTACCCCAAGCAGAAAAATTTAATGTAGTTATCAGTTATTCTAACAACATCCATATAGCTCAACCAGAAATTGAAAATTCTCCTTCTGGTTTTATTGTTTCTCCATTTAAAACAGATAGCCCTATTTCATTTATTAAGGCAGATTTGTTTTATTCTTCTGATGAAGGTTTTCCTAAAGAAGCACTTCAGTCTTATGGCTCTGAAGAATTTGGCAATAAACAAAAATTTTGGGATGAGTTAGATAATTCAGTTAGAAAAATAAAGAGAGGTAAGCAGCCAGATTATCATACAAAAAGTTTTGAAGAGTCTAATCCCGAAAAGCGAGCTTATATGGAGCTTGTGCAAAAAGGGGTGAAATCTATTAAAGAAGGGGCTTATCAAAAAATAGTTTATTCGAGAAGTAAGTCAGTAGATAAACCATCTCATTTTCATGCGGCTAATGCATTTTTATCTTTAGGGCATAAGTACCCAACTGCATTTGTCTCATTAATCTCATTGCCAGAAGAAGGAACTTGGCTTGGAGCCTCGCCAGAGATTTTAATTGAGGTTAAAGAGCAAAAATATTTTAGAACGATTGCTTTAGCAGGTACACAAGCCAGAGATCAGTTTGATAAGTTGTGTGATGCTACTTGGCGCCAAAAAGAAATTGAAGAACAAGCATTGGTAGGCAGATACATTATCAGTTGTTTTAAGAAAATCAGGCTTAGAGAGTTTGAGGAAATTGGCCCAAAAACAGTTGCTGCTGGTTCTATTATCCATTTAAGAACCGACTATAAAGTGGATATGGAAGAAGTAAACTTTCCGCAATTGGGTTCGGTAATGCTGAAATTACTCCATCCAACTTCTGCTGTGTGTGGTATGCCTAAGGAAGTTACCATGCAAGATGTCTGCAAAAATGAAGGTTACGATCGCCATTTATACAGTGGTTATCTAGGCCCTGTAAATATTGAAGATAGCACCAATATCTTTGTGAACCTCAGATGCATGCAGGCAAGTGACGAGAAACTTGTTTTTTATGCAGGTGCAGGCATTACAGAAGATTCTGATGCGGAGAAAGAATTTAATGAAACTGAGATGAAAATGGATATCTTGAGAAAAGTAGTGCTTCCTCAAGATTAAACCGCTAAATTTTCAGGTAATCAGCTAGAATCTCAATTTTGCTGAAGTCGATTGATTGCCAGTTGCTTTCCAAATCTTTTATCTTCATAACCTCATCCATAATAGCTTTTTGCTTATTACCAATAGCTAATGCTTCTGCATAAGGTGTGTGGCTAAAAGTGACCATTGTATACAACGGAATCCATTTCTCAGGAAATTCTTTATGTAATTTTGCTTCAATCTTTTTTCTGAGTAAAAATTCTGGATCGGCCACCAAATCACGCATTTCTATAAAGTTTTGCAAGGCGAGGTTAGCGATAGCATCTGCATCTTTCTTTCTGCTTTTCTGAAAAATATCAAAAACTGTTTCTAATGAATGATTTTCATTTTCGAGTAAATCATCTAATATAGAACAGTCTTCAAAACCTGCATTCATTCCTTGTCCGTAGAAAGGCACAATGGCATGAGCAGCATCACCCATTATTAATGTATTCCCATTATTCCAAGGTTCACATTTTATAGTAACCAAAGAGCCAGTAGGGTTTTCTAAAAATTGCTGAGTGAGATCAGGGAGTAAGTCCAGCGTATCTGGAAAGAAGTTCTTAAAAAAGTCTTCTATTTGATTTTCTGTTTTGAGATTCTCAAAAGAATGTTCACCCTCAAAAGCCAAAAACAAAGTGGCAGTAAAACTTTTATCTGCATTTGGCAACGCAATTAGCATAAACTGTTTCCTTGGCCAGATGTGTAATGCGTTAGGTTCAAGAGCAAAATCATTAGAGGCAGTAGGCTTAATGTGCAACTCTTTGTAGCCATGCTTTACAAATTCCTGCGCATAATTGAATCTGTTAGCTTTTTGCATGGCATTTCTCACTGCTGAAAATGCACCATCTGTACCAATAAGGTAATCGTATTGCTTTTCAGTTAGCTCACCAGAAGTGTATTCTTTAAAACTTAAGCTGTGTGTATCGAGATTAACTTCTGTGCATTTCTGATTGAAAAAGAAATTGACATGAAGTAATTGAGCACTTGCTGTTATGAGTGTTTCATTTAAACCACTTCGAGAGACAGAAAAAATCTCCTGACCTGTTTGCCCATATGGCTGAAAGGTTAGATTGTTATCTACGCTGTGCATCATTCTACCTTTCATAGGAATAGCCTGCTCTTTTATTTTATCTGCTATTCCTGCTTTTTCTAGCGCTTTCCATCCTCTGTTGCTCAAAGCCAGATTAATTGATCGGCCTCCTGCAAAAGGTTTCTCTCTTGGGTCTGGTCGCATATCATAAACATCTACATTATAGCCTTTTTTAGCCAGTAAAACGGATAGTAAAGAACCGACTAAACCTGCGCCATTTATGGTTATTTTTTTTGTTTCGGTCATGATATTTTATGCTGCTGTCTTAAAAATTGCTTCCTTTACAAATTAATTGGAATATCTCTAATTTACAGCGGAGATGAAAAGAAATCCAAATTATGGGCATAGAACAAGACAAAGTATCGATTGCTTTTGGTAATCGTTTGAGAGTGCGGGTTTGCGGAATCTGTATCGAAAATGATAAGGTGTTAATGGTGAGGCATCAGTCTTTAGGAAATGGTTTTTTGTGGGCACCACCCGGCGGCGGATTAGATTTTGGTGAAACACTAGAAGAAGGTTTACAGAGAGAGTTTGTAGAAGAAACAGGAATGGAAGTAGAGGTAGTTAGGTTTCTTTTTGTGCATGAATATTTAGATAAACCGCTACATGGAATTGAGCTCTTTTTTGAAGTGAAGCAAATAGGTGGAGTAATGAAAATGGGAACTGACCCTGAAATGTCTTCTAAAGATCAGATAATTGACCACCTCAAGTTTTTATCTTTTGATGAAATAAAAGCACAACCAGAAGGCTGTGTGCATAATTCAGTTTTACATAGTAATTCTGTAGAAGAGTTATTGGCGATGCAGGGCATTTATCATCATATCGTATAAAAAAACCACTCCGACATGGTAAGAGTGGTTTTCTTCAGGATATATATTAACTGTTTGCGATTGAAATGTTCTTATGAAACGATGTTCATTTTACGTGAAGCAGTGAATTTACCAGCTTCTAGTTTGTAGATGTACATTCCCGGAGCAAGTCCGCGTACATTTACTTTAATATCGTGTTCTCCAAATTGCAGGTAGCTGTCTACCATTACTTTTACCTCTTTGCCTTCAACATTAAATAGTCTTAACTTCACCTGACCAGAGTTATTAATGTAAAAGTTGATAACAGTCTCATCTTTTGCTGGGTTAGGGAAACAGTTATTCAGACGGAATCTGTCGTTGAAAAACTCATCACTTGTGCCAGTTACAAAGTTGCTGTTTACAATTGGAATCTGATTATCTAAGAAAGCAGCTTTTTTCTCATCAGTATCTAGTTTAAATACATCAGCTACTTCATCGTAAGGAGAGCCCATCCAGTTTTGCATTACAGAAGTTAATACTTGCCTGTAATCGACTTGCATTCTTAGGTTACCACTTTTAAGATTGCTAAGATCTGGTGTGCCTCCAAAAACGCCGGGATTTACCCATTTGCCAAATGCCATTAGCGGCCAAGCATCTCCATGATCTGTACCATAACTACCATTAGAAACAGCTCTTCTGCCAAACTCAGACATGGTAATGGTCATTACTTTGTCTTCTGTGCCGGAAGCTCTTAAATCGGCTTGAAAAGCCTGTACAGCCGAAGAAATATGATACATAAGTGCGGCATGATGTCCAAAGGTTGGATCGTAACTTTCAACTTGGTTTGCATGCGTATCAAAGCCACCAATTCTCACTAAGAAGAATCTGGTTTGTATACCTCCTCTTAACAGACGAGCAATTAACTGGAACTGGCCAGAAAGCGGATTAGTAAGTGCCTGAGAAGTTGCATATGGATAATTTTCAGGATAAGTGATTGATGATTCACCACCTTTATCATACACTTCTTTTAACCTTTCGCCATATACGTGAGATTGCTCATCCATATCCATAATGTATTTGAGCTCTTCTCCATAGTTTGAATCGGGGAAACTAGTTATGCTTTGCTGATCGATGCTTTCTAACAAATCGTGGAAAGCAACCGGACTATCTACCGACAAAGACATAGGGAAGGAGTCATCTCTTCTAAAAATCAAAGACACACCTCTGCCAATTTCCAATCCCGGAGGATCTTTCATCGCATTTTGTCCATCATAAGGGAGGTTAGATGCATCTCCATCTGGATAAGCAGGATATTCTTTGTCTAGAAATCTGCCCATCCAACCAGAGCGGTAAGTGTCTTCGTAACCACCACCCATAAAAAATACATCTCTTCCTCTAAAGTGCGAACCGTTGGCATTTTCGTAAGATACACCATGCACAATTCCTACTCTTCCTCTATCGTACAAATCTTTTACACCGAGCATATCAGGATGTACACCTACTTTATCTTCGTCTGGTAGGGTGTTATCTAGCTCAATATATTTTCTATTACCACTTTCTGGAATTGCAATATTAGGTCTTAAGTTATAATAGTTACTGTACTGGCTTACAGGAATTACCATGTTTAGTCCGTCGTTGCCTCCGTGCATTTGCAGTACAACCAGTACATTACCATTGTTTTCGTTAATCATTCTTGCTAACTGGTGGTTGTTAGCTAGTAGACTTACTGGCATGCCTCCCAAGAAAAAAGGCGTAGCAGAAGCCTGTGATAATCTTTTTAAGAAATTTCTTCTTTTCATAATGCAACGTATGCTTTTCGGATGGAAATAATTTTATAGAATAGGGGAATTAAGTTTACATTAACTGGAATTCGGGAGATTGAATAATAGCAGTAATTAAAGCTTCGATTTGAGTTCTTACAGCAGTATCATCTCCTGATGATTGATAGGTACTCCATTCCAGATCCCACATTACACTAGTTAATCCATCTAAAAGCACAGTATTTAAGAAGTAATCGTATCTTTCATCCGTAATCTCTTCGGGAAACATATAAGTAACCAGATCAGTAACTAATTGCTCAGCATCTGCCGGGTTGGTTACATTTTGATTGTTTTCTACAAATTCGATTACATCTAGCCAACCAAAGGTTTTACTTTCTCCATCTTCGTTTTCTTTTGCTAGAATATATTCGGAAAAAACATACCTGTAGGCGAGGTAATTGGCAGATATCCAGTTTCGGTTATAAACAGGTGCTTGGTGGTAAGCAGAATAACCTGCAACTTCAAAAGGTTCGTAAAGCTCTAAACCCTGATAAATCATTTCTTCATAGATCGGTGCATAGGTAGCTTCCAAATCAGCAGCTTCGGTTTCGGGGTCAGGCATAGCCATATTAAAAAATTTGCTAATACCAGTTACCAATTCAATTGGAGATTTGATGATTGCACCAACTATATTGTTATTCGTCTCATTGTCATCAGAATCGTAGAAGTGGCTACTGGTGAGTAATTCTTCTAAAACAGGCTTTAATACATAATCGTTAGCGATTAAGGTTTGGGCAAGCGGTGTGATAATGTCTTGCTCAATTTCATCTGTAATCTCGTAGTATACAAAAAAGCGATAAAGCTTTCTGCAAATGTATTTGGCTGTAGCTTCTTGCTCAAAGATCATGTCGATCATCTCGGCTAGCTCAGCTTCAGCATCTTCTACGGTTGTCGAGTTATTCTCTACTAATGTAGGTCCGATTTGCCTGTTTTGGAAAGCGCTGCTAAAAGTTTTTGTGCTTACATCATGTTGGGTGGTCATTAGCTGAGCGGAAGCTTTCATCTTGCCAGTAGACAAACCTGTATCTGGGTCTATGGTTTCGAAGGTAGTATCTTCGTCCCAACCAGAAAGTACTTTTGTAGCGGCTTTTACATCTTGTTCGGTATAGGTTGTATAGTTGGCGTAAGATTCACCATCAACCTCTTCTGAGTCGATCTGATTTCCTTTGCCAATAGAGTACAATTCAAGTAATTCTCTACCGAAGTTTTCTTGAGGGTTGTCTTTTACATTCTGAATGCCATCTAAGTGTCTTAACATGGCATTGTCTTTACACATCTTTAAGCAAAGAGTTTTAAAATCGCCTAAAGCATAATGTCTGAACAGCGCAATTTGATAATAAAGTGCAGTGGGTTCTTCTATACGAGATTTTATGGTAGTAAAATGTGTATGAAGGAAATAGACCATTTTTTCGGTAATGTTATTTCCACTGTTATTCATTTGTGCCATCCACCAGTAAATAAAATTACTTTCGATATCAACCGCATCACCGTCTGAAGTCATCTTGTAAATGCCTTCTTCTGGATTGATTAATGGTTCGCCTGAAAGTGGGTTAACTGGTGGGGTAGGAAGCTCCTGTTCTTGAAGTAATTGTGCAACAGCCTGCGCAGGTGTTAAACCTGTAAACTGATCGATGTCTTTTTTTCCGGGACCAAAAGTTGCCCGTCGAAGTAAATGGCCTGCAAGTCGTTTGTCTAAAGTTCCATTAAAAGGTAGTAAAGACGCCATTCATAGAGAAAATTTAGGTTAAAAATGATTTAATTCGGTGTTTTTTACTACATATCAAAAACATAACCAGTATTTAGTTTTATTAACAAAAATGGAAATTTCGCATTTTTCTTTTACTTTAAAGGCCTAAATAATTAGCAAATTTTTTACATAACCCCTGAATGAAAAGACTCGAACAATTCTCCCCCTACCTCATTGTAATAGGTATAATTGCTGTTTTTGTATTTGGGTTTTGGGGATATGGATTGCACAATCCGATGGAGCTTGAATTCTGGCAAGCCTTGTATGGAATATTGAGGATGTTCTTGTTAGAAGGAGATACAAACAACTTTAGACAGGTGATAGCCAGCTTTATAGCTGCTATGGTACTTGGTTATGGTATTTTCCAGATCGTTTGGTTCTTTGCTTACGAATGGTATGCCCGCTTTAAAATTCGCGTGTTTTATAAAGGACACACTATTATTATGGGTAATACAGGTATTGGTTATCGCATAGCGACTGAGTTATTGAAAGACGGAGAGCCCGTAGTTGCGATTGAAGACAAAGAAAACTTTGACGAAAACATCGAGAAAATAAAACAATTAGGTGGTTTAGTGCTCACCTCATCCAATTCTGAAAGTAATGATTTAATAAAAGCCGGTATTGCTAGAGCAGGTCATTGTTTAATACTTACTGATAATGACGAGAAAAACCTTCAAACAGCAAATATTCTTACATGGCTAAATCATAAAAAAAAAGTAATTAAGGGGCCATTAAGAGTATTGGTAAATGTAGAAGATTGGTATAAGAAAAGTTTCCTTAAAGATTATATGGATATGTACACCCGTACAACCAATTTCGACATGGATACTTTTAATACCCACCAAGCAGCTGCCCAAGTTATTTATGATACTTTTTCACCTTTAGCAAACTCAGAATATAGCATAGTAAAA
>PBYL01000255.1 GCA_002729595.1 Thalassovita sp.
GACAGACAATCTCATGGTGCTACTTTTAGAATTATAGTAAATACAGGAGATTGGGATGCAGCAATTGGCACAAATCCTCCGGGACAATCTGGCAACCCAGAAAGTCAGTTTTACAACAATTTGTTCGAAAGTTGGGCTAAAGACGAATATTTCCCAGTATACTACAGCAAAGAAAAAATCGACAGTGTAGCAGCAGAAAAGACGATTCTTAATCCGATTAAGTGATAAATCCCTTTCTGGTTCGGACTTGTAGCGATTAACTTTATCTTTGCCAGATATAAAAAATTGAAACTTACCAGCTCCTATGCAACATCAGCTTAAAAAGTTATTAAAGCAGTATTTTGGATACGATCAATTCAGACCTACTCAGGAAGATGTAATTAACAGAACACTTTCGGGTAAAGACAGTCTGGTGATTATGCCCACAGGAGGTGGTAAGTCTCTGTGTTACCAATTGCCAGCATTGGCAAAAGAAGGTACGGCTCTGGTTATCTCTCCCCTTATCGCTTTAATGGAAGACCAAGTGCAGGCACTACAAGCTAATGGTGTTTCAGCGGCAGCATTAAATAGCAATACCACAGCCAATGAGATTAGAATTATTGAGCAAGAGCTTGCTAACCAAACATTAAAGCTTTTATATGTTTCTCCTGAAAGAGCATTGCAGTCTAACTTTATCAGTTTTATCAATCAACAAAAAATAAGTTTAGTTGCCATTGATGAAGCCCATTGTGTGTCCATTTGGGGAAATGACTTTAGACCAGAGTACATGCACTTACCGGCTTTAATGAAGTATTTCGACGATACTCCTTTTATTGCTTTAACTGCCACAGCAGATAAGGCGACACAAAAGGAGATTATGGAGAAATTGAAACTACGTGATGCCGAATTATATTTGAGTAGTTTCGAAAGAAAAAACCTCACAACTACCGTACTGCCTGCCAACAAACGAATTGATTACATTACCGACTATGTAAAGTCTAGACCAGAAGAATGCGGTATAATTTATTGCCTTAGTAGAAAGTCAACAGAAAAAGTTGCTCAAGCACTCATTAAAGAAGGAGTTGATGCAGCTTATTACCATGCCGATATTTCTGCTTCTGAGAGACAGCGAATTCAAAAGTCTTTTCAGCAAGACGATATAAAAGTGATTTGTGCCACCATTGCTTTTGGTATGGGTATAGACAAATCCAACATAAGATATGTAATTCACCACAATTTGCCTAAAAACCTAGAAAGCTACTATCAGGAAATAGGTCGTGCAGGTAGAGATGGTTTGCCATCGGAATGCATCCTGTTCTTTAGTTATGGTGATGGACAAATTTTACAAAAGTTTATAGAAGAATCTCAGGCTGAAGAAGTATTTAAAAATGTGCAAAGAGCCAAGCTTTCTAGAATGTTGGAATTTGGCGCTGCCACCAGTTGCCGAACTAATTTTATCTTAAGCTATTTTGGAGAACACAGAACAGAAAATTGTGGCCACTGCGATAACTGCCTCCATCCTCCGCGTAGTTTCGATGGTACCGTAATTGCTCAGAAAGCGCTTTCTGCTGTTGTGAGAATGAAACAGCAAGTAGGAACAAACATGCTTGTAGATGTATTGAGAGGTTCTAATAGAAAAGATATTCAAGAGTTAGGCTACAATCAAATAAAAACCTTTGGTGCAGGCAGCGACATTAGCCGAGATACTTGGCTAAGCTTTATTTCTCAATTAATCAATCAGGGATTTTTAGAGCTAGATTTTACTGATGGCAATAAACTGAAAGTGACTGAGATTGGTAAAATGGTGCTTTTTAACGGTCAGAAAGTTAAACTTAGCCAAGTTCAATTATTTACTGGTAAATCTACTCCTAAGAAGACTAAGAAAATGATGTTTGAAGAAGGTCTGATTGGCAGTTTGAGGAAATTAAGAAAAGAGATTGCCGATGCCGAAGGTGTTCCAGCTTATGTGGTTTTTAACGACCAAACATTGCAAGAAATGGCCGCTGAGAAACCTTTATACTTATCGCAAATGGCTCAGATAAGTGGTATTGGTAAGCATAAGCTCAATAAATACGGTGAAATATTCATCAAAAAAATTCAAGAAGAAACACTTGGTGGCAACACACCTAAAAACATCAAAGGCAAAACTTATTTAGAAACTCTTAAGCTGATACAAGCCGGTAAATCGGTGAATGAAATTTCCATTCTAAGAAAGCTCAATGAAATAACAGTTTACAGCCACATTGCTTACCTTTTCGAAAAAGGAGAAATTTCTAACATCGAAATTTACATAGATAAAGGGATATGTGTAGAAATTGGCAAGGCTTGGGAAGACTTAAATAAAACTGATAATTTGAAAGAGCTTTTCGACCATTTCAGAAGAAAATATGAATATTACCAACTTCGATTAGGTGTTTCTTGGTGGAAAAAAGAAATGGGATAATCAAAATTGTATTATTTTTTGTTGAAGATATTTCCACCACTCAAGTAAAAGAATTATTTGTGAAGTAATACTCCCAAATTAACCTAAGGAATCAAGCGACTGATTACCAATATATTACCCTGCATTCTTGGTAAAATACAGTTTATTCTATACGAATAGTTATATTTACTTTCATTGAAGTAAAATCAAATTTATATATTCAGACCTATCACTTTCTCACTCAGTAAAATATTATACTTTTTTTATATCTTACCAGAACTAAATACTTCTCTTTTTGGTGATATTGTAAGAGAATGATTAAATTAAATGTTATAAGATTATACTTATCTCTGAAACTGATAAGACATTTGTCAGATCAGGCTTTTTGACACTTAAAAACTAACAATATGAAAAGAATTCTTTACTCCCTTTTTATATTATTATCTTACTCTACTTTTTCTAACTGTTATGCACAAGTAACTGCTGAGGAATATGTAGAATTTGAAATCGACGATAAATTCGGCGAGGATTACCGTCTTATTCCCGCAGGCGAGGAAGGTGTACTTGCTGTTTTGGCAAGCACTAAGCCTCAAAAGAATGCGAAGCGCGAACTGATTGCAACATTTATGGATACTAACCTCAATACTATTTGGAGCAAAAAGTATCTTGTAGATAACAATGTTGAAATTATTGATCATCAATACACCAAAGGAAATATCTATTTCCTTCTTGAAGAATCTACCAATAAATATCAGGTAATTGATGTAACTCTTGAAACAGGAGAAGCCACTTACATTAAGTATGAGGAAGTAAAAAACTTCTACATTACAGATTTTAGTGTAATCGATTCTATTATCTTTTTTGGTGGTACTATAAAAAGCCATCCGGCAATTATCAGGTATAATTACCAAAACCAAAGCTCGATTGTGGCTCCTTCCATCAATCAGTTAAAAGCTGATTTGGTTGGCATGTTTGTAGATGAAAAAAATGGCGTTTTTAGTGCTGTATTGCGTAGTCAGCAAATGTCTGATGAGCACTCCATCTATATTGCGACTTACGATTTGGAAGGTAAAATGCTCAACAACTTTACCCTAGAACGAAATCGGGATTATAACTTCCTCACCTTTCGGCCTCACGTAATTAATGAAAGTGAGATGGTGGTTATTGGTACTTACGGATTAAAATACGATGACCGATCACAAGGAGTTTATGCGCTTAAAACTAAAAATGGCGTGTTAGAGAACCTGCGGTTTTACGACTTTGGCTACTTTAAAAACTTTTTTAACTACTTACCAGAAAAGAAAAAAGATAGGCTAGAAAAAAACATTGCTAAGAAAAGAGAAGGAGGCAAAAAGAAACGCTTGCGATACAATCCTTTTGTACACGACTTAAAAGTAACAGACCGCCAAATCATATTTGCTGCTGATATTTACGACCCGATAAGAGAAGCTCCAAGCTCGCCAATTGCATACAGTAGTTATGGTATTTGGAGAGATCCTCTTTACCGTAGCTTTAATTCTGAGTTTAAAGGATTTGATGGAGAGTACGTTCCTGCTGCTATTACCAGAGAACCTATTCCTAAAAACAGACCTATCTCTTATGGCTTTACATTATTGAATACTGTAACCTGCGGATTTGATTTTAACGGTGCGCTTATGTGGGACAATAGTTTCTCTTACGATGAAGAAGACATTGAATCTGATTATCCGCTAGAACTCACCAATGTTTATGCAGATACAGACTCTGTTGTTTTTGTTAGTGCGTTTGAAGAGGGCATTCGCTACAAAGTATCCGATTTAAGAGGTTTTTCTGATAGTGTTACTGTTGATACCTTACAACTCTATAAACCTTATGAGAAAAGCATAAACTATGAAAATGGTGGAATTTTAGATTGGTACGATAGTAACTTTTTAGTGAGCGGCTTAAGAAAGATTAGAAACAAAGAAAATAATGAACAAAGTAGAGATGTGTTCTTTATGTACAAGCTCCACTACCCTATTAATGAAAGACGTGAAGAAAGAGGCAGATAAGAGTTTTTGAAATATATCTTCTTAAAAAGAGGGAAGCCATTCCAAAATTGGAATGGCTTTAATTTTTTTATCTTACTTAATGTGGCAGGAAAGTCTAAAAAGTAGTAAGTCAGAAGGGTGTTTAAAATGCATTTAAAGAATTAATTATTACTTAAAACCTTTTCAAGGTCTTCGATCAATTTCTTAGAAACTAAACGTGGCTTTTCTTTTTTATATGTTTTTAACGCATCCAAAGCCTGCGTACCGATTTCGTATAGTCCTGCTGGGTTTTTATCGTAGCTGTAGCTACCGATACACCAAGCTAACTTTTCTTTAACATCGTTGTACTCATCAAGATTGATTTTGTCCAACTTATCATATGCCTCTTGGCACACTTTTTCTAACTTCTCGTTTACTGCAAGATCACTCATGCTTAAAACTTTTTTAATTAAAATTACCTGTTTAAAAAAATAGATTTCGAATTATCCTTGCAAACTAAATAAATGATTTTTGAGAAAAAAATTTACTTTATCAAAAAATCACTCCGCTAGTTCAATTTTTACATTTTTCTTAAAATAGTATCATAAAAAATACAATTATTACAATCAAAATTTAAGGGTCTTTGCAAAATTTACACTACGGTCAATTTTAATTCACCTTAAAAAGGGGTAAAAATAGCAATTAAGGTAGAAGTTACACTTACTCTATTAAGTGTAAATTATAAGTATAAGTTGCTTTTATAAGTTTATAAGTTAATTTAGGGCATTAATTAAATGAAGTAATAAAATTAAAACCATCTATCTAAAGACAAAACATTACTCATGAGCGCTAAAATTATTGCATTTGCCACTCAGAAAGGTGGGTCTGGTAAGAGTACTTTATTAATGCTAACAGCTGCCGCAATTCACAACAGAACTGACAAAAAAGTTTTAGTAATTGATTGCGATCCTCAAAAATCAGTAAAAGACATCTATAAGCACGAAAACTCTAACCGCTCTTATGATGTTATATCCTACAATTGGAGTCAGCCTAAGCCAGAGACTAACTTTCAGAAAACACTGGCCATTGCAGAAAAAAAATATGACCTTATTTTTCTAGATGCACCGGGCAAAGTTGAAGGAAAAGAGGTATATTTTAGTATATTAATATCTGATATCGTAGTTGTACCTGTTGTTGCCAGCGCGCTTGACATTAAAGCAACTATCAATTTCCTTAAAACTATTCCTATTGTAAAAGAAGTTAAAGCCAAACAAGGGTTTGACTTAAAAGTATACGGAGTTGTAAATAAGAAAGACAATACAGTAGAGCACCAAAGACTTACAGAACTTAATGGCATTGGTGGTTTAGAACTTTTTTCATCATCTTTATCTAATTTGGTTAGATACAAACGTGGCATTTCTACAGTGTTCGACATTACAGAACCAGAAAACACAGAGGATGAATTTAATCATTATTTCAAAGAATTTCTTCATAAATGTGATATATGAACATGGACAAGCAAAAAAGTAAAACCGACCTGATCTTCGACGCACTAAAAAACGAAACCACTGAACTTGACCTAAGAGCTTCTAAAGAAAAAAAAGTAAAGTTTAGTAACCTAGATATAGATTCTATTAAACCGAAAGGAAATACGATTGAGTACGCTTCAGTAAAATTAAAAACAGATTTATACGAAAAGGTAAAAGAAGTAGCATTGCAAAATGGGGTAAAACAGCCGGGGAAATTTATCTCTCTGATACTAGAAGCCTACCTAAAACAAATTGAATAAAAGCCTTTGAAAAAAGGCTCTCCAATTTTAATTATATTAATATTCTAAGTTAATAATATTAACATTTGTTTAATTATTGAATATTTAACAATTTTTTCACATCCTACATATAATTTTTTTATTTTATCTACCTTTTTGTTGCAAACATCACTATTCAAAACTAGTTTTGTTAAACAATAACTAATCACCCACCTTATTTTAATATTATCATAACATAAAATTGCCTTTTAGAGGTAGTTTAGCTGGTATATAATTGTTTTTCAATATAAAATATTGAAAAAATAAACTAACCTGATATTAATCATGTTTGCCAATTCATTTGTTTCCTAATTTTGTAAAATATTGTTCATCCTCTATAATACTTTACTTATGACTTACTACAAATCATCTAAAAGAAGCTTGACTCCTATTTCTGATGCCGCTATCTATTTCAGTAACCACGAAAGATACAGACAGGTGTTTGAGAAGGAAAAACAGGTTTCTAAGGGCAAAACATCAGACCAGCTTGAAAGAGTTAGAGAAATGCTTTCTAAATAAAAAAAATCATTGAATACTTACAAAAAATCAATGGAAGAAGCCTTTTACTCTGGTAAAAGGCTTTTTTTTATACCAAAGAAACTCGATTACCTTCTGCAATAGATCGATAAATGGCATCAACTACTTTCATGTCTTTTAATCCCTCCTCCCCTGTTACTCTCAATGGTTTTCCTTCTTTAATACAAACCGCTACTTCGTCCATTTGAGTGGCTTGCTGGTTTACCTGCGGCAGATTGAGTGTTTTTTCTGAAGTACTACCATTTATATTATTGTAAGAAGAAAATGGGTCGAGTTTGATATATCCTTTCTCAGTTCTCACATCCAGGTAATTCATATTCATGCCAAAACTTGTATGGAGATTTGCCAAAGCACCAGAAGGAAATTCTAATTGAAAAGTCAATGTCTCTTCTACCTCAGTAAAGAGTTCTTTTCTTATTCTAAATTCTTGTGCTGTAACCGCAATTGGTTCTTCGCCCGTAACATATCTGGCAGCTTGTAATGAATAAACTCCCATATCCATCATAGCTCCACCTCCCATGGCTTTTTTCAATTTCCAGTGGTCTTTTCTAGTTTCTCTGTAACCAGCACCGGCACAAACCATTTGGACAGCTCCAAGTACTTGTTCTTGACCTATTCGCATCACTTCTTGCGTATTCGGCTCAAAATGCATCCGGTAACCAATAGAAAGCGCTACATTATTTTCTTTACAAGCTTTAATCATGCTTTCACATTCTTGCGCATTTAAAGCCATTGGCTTTTCACAGATTACATGCTTACCAGCTTTGGCAGCTCTTATTGTATATTCTGCATGCATCGAATTGGGCAAAACCACATAAATAATATCTATATCAGGGTTATTGGCTATCTCATCGAAATTGTCATAGTTATATATATTCTTTTCAGCAATGCCATATTTATCTTTCCATGCAGTTTCTTTTTCTGGTGTACCTGTTACAATACCTGCTAAATAGGCATGCTTTGTTTCTTGTAATGTAGGAGCTAATAAATCTGTACTATAATAACCTAAACCAACTAGAGCAATGCCGAGCTTATCTTTATTTTGTTGTGGAGCTGCGCAAGATGAAAGCATAGGATAAGAAATAATAGAGGCGGCGCTACCTAAGCTTATATTCTTAATAAATTTTCTTCTAGAGTTTTGATCTGCATTCATAATTTCAGTCATATTTATATGAGCGTAAGGATGATTTGAATATATGAAAAAATCCTTTGCTATCTATCCTTAGCAATAACTCTAGTTCAACTATAAGCCATTATAAAGCTGATGATAAAAGTCTTCTAAATCTACATTTTCAGGAATTCCTGAAACCTGCCCATCTCCAAGCTCTATTATAAGCCATTTACCTTCGGTAGTTTTGGCAATATCAACCGAAAAGAAATTACTACGAATATCTTTCAGAACCTCTAGTTCAGAAAATGCCGGTGTTAGATCATTATAGGTAACGCCATCCCAATATTGCGAAAAGGCGATGCATGAACCTGCCATAAAAAATGCTCTAAACTCTTTAGATAATGGCATACCACTTTTTGCATGTTCAGTTAATGGCTCTAAGTTCAAAAATGCTCTATAAGCCAAACCTTTATTTAAATAGCTGCCTCTTAATTCAAGAAACTTATCAGTTACATTTTTAACAATTTCGCTATTGCTAGCATCTGGAATAAAGCAGGCTTCTTTCCAATAATGCTTTTCTGATTTTACATAGTCTTTGATAATAATAGGTTTGTTACCGAAAGTCTCAAGAGATTTAGAAATTTGTTGGTAATCAGGTTCATTACTTGCTAAATCAATAAAAACAGACTTTGCCGTATATGCTTCAATTATTGGGTATGCATTGGGCAAATAATGAGCATGATCATAAGCTTCTGGTGAATTTATTAGCACAATGTTTTTGCCTAACAATTTTGTATACAACCGTTTATATTGTTCACCTGTAAGCATCCAACCTCTATAAATTGCCTTTCCTTCATGTTCTAGTTTTACAATTTTATTGATAGAATTTACAGATTCGTTAGCAATTAATTCTTCGTGACTAATTAATAGGGGCTTAAAACCTGCTTGCTTTGCTGCATTATATTCACTTTCAAAATCAACATCTACTTTATTAGGATTCAGCAAATCGTTGCAGAATACAATTATCTTTTCACTCATTATATTACTTTTTTGCTAACTCTTGTGTAATCTCATTTCTGAGAGAAGTAATTTTTTTCATTAAGTTTTGATACATAGATAGCTGCGCAGAATTAATCCCTTTCCGAACTATAATCGCATTTAAGTAATCGTTTTGATTTTCCAGAAGAGCCTCAAACTTTGGTAAATCAATTTTTGCTTTATCTACATCTTTAAACATAAATGAAAAATTGGCAGTTAAAACAGCCATTTTACTTAATTGAACTTGCTTGTTTAAGTATGGATATACATAACTCACAATCGTATTATCTGCCGAAAGATCATTTTCTTTGGTAGCATTTACATTTCCGTAGTAGCGAAACAAATCATTCTTGAGACTCTTGTTTTTTATAGTTTCAAAAGCACCTGTACTTTTTAGTTCTTCAAAAACAGAATTATTGGAAGCAAAAACAGTATGCATCAATAAGTTAGTATGGCAATTAGCAAGCTCTTCTTCTGCTATTTCTGATGCATGTTTTTCCAGGTTTTGTTTTAATAAAATTGTAGAGGAACCATCCACTTCTTTTATAAAATTGATAGCATTATAAAGTTTCACACTATCATCTGCCAGATTTGAAAGTAAGTTTTGAAGATAGTATTTCTCTTGTTTACCTTTTTTAAAATCTTCTGCAACACCATCAAAAAAAAGTGAAATAGTTATACCGGCAACTACAACTATAAATTCATATAAGTATTTGTGAAATCCCTTATGCATCGGCATTTGCTTATTCTAATAAATTGACGATCTGTTTAAAAATGCTTTATTTTGAAAAATAAAATAAAAACAACTCATTTCAAGTGCCTGATCTTAATTACTTTGTGATTTACAAACCTTTTGGTGTACTCAGCCAGTTTTCTGAAGCAGATGGACATCCTGGACTTGCCAGTCTTTATAATTTCCCTAAAGATGTTTATCCAGTAGGTCGATTGGATAGAGACAGCGAAGGCATGCTTATTATTACCAATGATAAAAAGCTGAATCACAAGTTATTGAACCCTGAATTTGCTCATAATAGAACTTATATGGTGCAAGTTGAAGGTGATGCAACTAATGAAACTATTAAGCAACTTGAAAATAGACTTGAAATTAAAATTAATAAGAAGAACTACCTCACAAAGCCAGCAAAGGCAAAACTGATTGAAGCTCCTAGTTACGTTCCTGAAAGGAATCCACCTGTAAGATTTAGAAAAAGCATTCCCACTTCTTGGATAGAACTTACTTTAATTGAAGGTAAAAACAGACAGGTTAGAAAAATGACTGCAAAAACAGGCTTCCCTACCCTTAGGTTAATTCGAAAATCTATTGAAAATCTGGAATTATTAGCATTTGAACCAGGCTCAGTTCAGCAACTGGATAGATCGATCATTTATAAAAAGCTTAATCTAAAATAAACCTAATATTATTAAACAAGCTTTACTTCGTACTCAATTTATATTATCTTTATCAAGAATACTTTTTAGATATTACCCCACAAGCATCAGCATTTTTTGAAATCGCAATTCTGACGAACTAACAAAGTTTGAGAAAATCAAATAGAATTGGTGAGGGCAAGACTTATATGTGATTATTTACAATCGCTGTAAAGGAAAATCGACTCGGATTTCACATAGAGTTTTTTGAGGTGGCATTAATATAAACTTCTATTTCATTTAGAAGATAGATAATATGAAACTACATGTATTAATACAAATCAAATGTATTGAAATCCGCTTGGTTTTAATCCTGCTATCGCTGCTTGTATTAAAAGTTTCTTCTACATCTGCCCAAATAAATCAAAATAATAATCCTTGGAGTAATACTTCATCTGCCAACCTGAGACTACAAGGTGGTAATCAATTAAATACTATAGGTAAAAGCTTTACACTTAATCAAACTTTATTTAATTCTCTTTTGAGTAAAGCTCCAAAAGAAAACTCAAACCTATCTCAAAACAAAGCGACAATCATTTTTCCCTTACCAAATGGAGAGTTTGAAAGTTACAATGTCTCTGAAATAGATATTTTACCTGAATCACTCAAAAAGAAATATCCCGAAATAAAAACTTACAAAGGCTACGATGCCACAGGCAAACCTATTTGGTTTAACAAGAGTAAATCGGGAATTTCAGCAGCCATCTATTCTACTGAAGGAATTGTCTATTTGGATTTAGTAGAAAATACTCAAAATAAAACCTATCAGTCATATTATAAAAAAGATTATCAATCTTCTGAAGTTTTGGTAGAAGAAAAAACTATTGAAAGCGCATCAACCTCAACACATAATACTGCTGCCAGATTTTCTGCAAATACTGTCTCTAATAGTACACTCAGGTCGTTTAGAATCGCAGTATCCGTTACTGGAGAATATACTCAGTTTCATGGAGGTACAGTTGAAGATGCACTGAATGAAATTGTAAATATAATTACCAGAATAAATGCAGTTTATGAAAGAGAATTAGGTGTTAGATTAATCCTCGCCGAGAATAATGATAAACTTATTTTCACAAACCCTGAAACAGATCCATTTTCAAACCAAAGTCCTTCTAATTTAATAGATCAAAATATTGAGGTTACAAACAATCTAATAGGAAGTGATAACTACGATTTAGGTCATGTGCTTTGCACGGGTGCAGGAGGAATTGCTTATAAAAAAAGTGTGTGTAGTTCTAAAAAAGCTGGAGGTGTTTCAGGCTCTGCAAATCCTACTGATAATCCATTTTATATCGATTATGTTGCGCACGAAATTGGCCATCAGTTTGGAGCTAGCCATACACAAAACAATGCTTGTAATAGAAATGCATCAACGGCTTATGAACCTGGTAGTGGTTCTACAATAATGGGTTACGCAGGTATTTGTGCTCCAAATCTGCAGAATAATAGCGATGATTATTTCCATGCAGGCAGTATAGAAGAGATCCTAGATTACATTGAAAGCTATACAAGTTGTGCAGAAACCATAGATAATAGCAACCACGCACCTGAGATAGCTAGTATGCCTGATGCAAATTTAGTGATTCCGGCTAATACGCCATTTTCATTAGCTGCTGAAGCAACAGATATTGATGGAGATTCTCTTTACTATTGTTGGGAACAAATTGATACTGGTCCGGCGGGTGACCCTAGCAATCCAACTGACAACGCACCATTGTTTAGATCGTATCCTTATTCGCTTAACCCTGAGAGATTTTTTCCTGCATTAAACTCGCAGTTAAAAGATGATGAAGTGATTGGAGAATTACTCCCTAACTATACACGCGACTTAAATTTTAGATTAAGTGTAAGAGATTTAAAAGGGGGATTTACTTATCAAGATATACACTATCAAGTAAGTAAAAGTGCGGGACCATTTCAAATTAATGATGAAAAGATTGAAAATGAATACTTGGCTGGCGATAAACTATTAATCCAGTGGGATGTGGCACAGACAGATCAAGCACCTGTTAATTGTTCAGAAGTAAGCTTGCTTCTTTCTTTAGATGGAGGACTCACTTTTAACGAAGTATTGCTAGAAAATACACCAAATGATGGTGAAGAGGAAATCACACTTCCTATCATAGCCACAAGTATGGCAAGAGTAAAAGTACAATCTGTCGGAAACTATTTCTATGATATTTCAGGAGATGATTTTAGCATAGAAATTCCATCTTTACTCATCCATACCTCAACAGAAAAGTTAAGTATTTGTAGTGATGCAATAGCTAGTTTAGATGTCGAAATCGATGCATTAGTAGATTTAGAAAATGCTGCCACAATTAGTTTTAATAATTTACCTGATGGTATTAATATTTCTCCCAATTCTGCAAATATAGAAGCTGGTGCTAATGTGAAATTTGAAATTGATAATGCATTAAACCAAGTAGATTCGTCATTTATAATCGAACTAAATGTGAGCTATAAAGATGAGGTTTATACTGAATATATTGAGATTAATACAGCTTTAGATTTACCAAGTCAACCTCTTCTACTGTCTCCTATTAATGGTGCAAAACAAAAAACAGTGAGTAATCCAGTATTCACTTGGAATGAATCAAGCTCTAGCACAACTCATCATCTAATTGTAGCTAGCGATGCATCATTTACAAACATCA
The DNA here is from genome assembly GCA_002729595.1 of Thalassovita sp. Lineage (GTDB taxonomy): Bacteria > Bacteroidota > Bacteroidia > Cytophagales > Flammeovirgaceae > Chondrinema. Next base: position 12,968 of record PBYL01000255.1, read on the forward strand.
TTTTTGAAGAAAGTGAAATTGAAAATCATACTTATCAATTACCCATTGAATTGGATGATGATCAAACATATTACTGGAAAGTGACAGCAAGCAATCCTTGCGAAAATGATGTTGAATCAGAAACAGGTGTATTTGTAACTGAAAGTAGTAAATGCTTAAATGCTGTTGCGAGTGATATTCCAAAAATTATAGATAGTGAGAAAGAATCTGAAATAATTTCTGAAATCAATATTTCTGAAATTGGTATTGTAAAACATGTAAAAGTGACTCGCATTCGAGGTATGCACTCATATATTAAAGACCTTGAGTTTTATCTTGTAAGTCCAACAGGCACGCAAATAACTTTAATGAAACAGATTTGCGACAGTGAAGATAACTTTGATCTTGGTTTTGCCGATGAATCTACTACTTCTATTATAGATTGCCCTCCTACTAATCAAAAAACTTATAAGCCATTAGAAAGTCTAAATGCTTTTAAAAATGAATTGAGCAATGGCAATTGGCAGCTAAAAGTTAAAGATATTGCTGCGATTGATGGTGGTAGTTTAGACGAATGGTCAATAGAAGTTTGTGTAACTCCTATAGCTTTTAATTTACTTGCTGAAGCAATTAGTAATAGTGAAGTACATCTAACATGGGAGATAAACCTAGAAGATATTGCTTCTGTTACAATTGAAGCAGAACAAGAAAAGGGAAATTTTTCACCCATCCAAACGCTTGATGCTAGCACTTTCAACTTTACTGATAACACAGTTTCTGGTAATTCTACTTACACCTACAGACTTAAGCTTGAAACGAACAATGGAAATATTGCCTACTCTCCTATAGTTACTGTAGCAACTCCAGATGCACCACCTGCAAAACCAGAGAGTTTAACATTTAGTAATATCCTTTCAGAAAAGCTAACTGTTACCTGGGAAGATAAGGCTAATAATGAAAATGCTTACTATATATATAGATCAAAAACTCTGGCAGAAGATTTCAGCAAAATAACTGAGTTATCAGCAAACACAAAAAAGTATACAGATCAAAATCTGGATGCTAATAGTAGCTACTATTATTTTGTAGCTGCAATTGGCAATGGCGGCACTACATATTCAGATACATTGGAAGTTTCGACTTTACCTTACCCACCAGCTACACCACAAAATTTGGAGATAAATCAAGTATCTAAAAATGAAATTAGCCTAAAATGGAATGACATGTCTAATAATGAACAAGGCTATGTAATTAAAAGGAAAATTCTTCCAAATGGAAACCAGATTAGATTATTTGAGAGTACTGCCAACCTAGTTGAATACACAGACACTTTTGATATTAAGGCAGGGACAAAATATGAATATAACATCCAAGCTTTTAATGCAGGTGGTTACTCCGAAGTATTATCAGGTCAGATAACGACTTTACCAAATCCTCCAACCACTCCTCAAAACTTTGTAGCAAGTGACATTAGCTATAACTATATTAAATTAACTTGGGATGCAGTAAAAAATGTAAACGGATATGCTTTGTTTAAAGCAAGCTCACCAAATGCAGAATTTGAGTTTTTAGATAGCTTAGGAAGTAATATAAAATACTATATTGATGAAAATATAGTAGCGGATAATTACTATAAATTCAAACTAGTAGCTTTTAATGATGGAGGTTTTTCTGAAGCTTTCCTTGAAACAAAGTCAAAAGAAATACCTCAAATTACTCCACCAGAAAATGTAACATTGGCTTATACAACTCAAAAATCTGTTTTATTAAATTGGACTTCGGATAATCCAGAATATCGATCTGTTGTACAAAAATCTAAAGGAGCTAACAATTTCATTTCAATTGATACCCTACAGGCAAATACTTTCGAATACCTTGATGAAGATGTAAATGAAGGTGATAGTTTATATTACAGGATATTTTATATATCCGATAATCTTGCATCCGCTTATTCTAAAACCTTGTTTTTATTTATTGCTAAACCCAAACTCAATGCACCTGAAAATCTTAGTGTTGCCTCTGAACCGGGTAAATATGTAAAAGTAAGTTGGGAACACACTGACGTTAAAAACCTAGCTTTTATAGTCGAACGAAAAGCCACTTTTGAAAAGGTTTTTGAAGAA
>PBYL01000256.1 GCA_002729595.1 Thalassovita sp.
AAAAATATCGGATTTAAAGGCAAAATATCATATTTAAGGGCAAAGCAAGGCCGTTGATTTCGTTGGATTTCTCATCTCACAATTAAGGGCTACGCGACAACCGGTCAGCCCGTTCAGATCTTTGGGAACAGCTTTCCGATCGAACACATGCAGCTTCTTGGACGTGAGATCCCGTATGCGTGGGCGGAACAGATATCCCAGTAGCGACGTTGTGGCAAAGACGAGATCCGTAAACCCGCCCGTATCGGCGTATTGTTCCCTGACCTTTTTGCCGGCCTCGTTCAGCAGGAGCCCATCCAGGATATATGGGGCTTCGTTCACCGTGGCAGGGATGACCTGGGTGGCGAACGGGCCGAACTGATCGGAGACGTGGGTATAGGCTTTCAGGCCGGGTTCGCTCCCGTATTTGGCGCTGATGAGATTCATCGCCTCGCCCTGTCGGGTCGTCGGGAAGAACTGCCCATCGCTCGATGCCGTTCGACCGGTTCCCCAGTATTTCGCCATGGGAAGCTGCGCTTGCTCCTCGATCACCCTTTCGAGGGCATGATCCAGAGCCTCACTTTCCACATGCCAGCGTGACAGGCGTGAGAGTTGGAAAAAATCATGGGAACTGGTCGCATTTGCCATCTTGCTGAGCCCGAGATTCAGCCCCTCGGCAAGGATCACGTTCAGAAGCCCAATCCGATCCCGGCAGGGGGCGCCCGTACGCAGATGCGTGAAGGCGTCGGTGAAGCCTATATCCTCGTCCACCTCCACAAGGATATCGGTGATGCGCGCCTCCGGCAGGCGGCGATAAAGATCAAGGACGAGGTCGCCGGCTTCCTCCGGGACATCGGCCTTGAGGCGCTCCACGCGCAGGACACCGTTCTCGATGGTACTGTCGCAAACTTTCGACTTTCTTTGCGCACGTGATATGTCCGCGTTGTCAGGGAGTTGGCAAAGGGCGGTTGGCGTGATCGAGTTCAAGGGCATGCATTATCCGAAGTCCGTGATCCTTCACGCGGTTTTCTTCTACCTCCGCTACGCCGTCTCCTACCGTGACTTGGAGGAGATCATTGCGGAGCGCGGGGTGAAGGTCGACCATGCCACGCTGAACCGTTGGGTGGTAAAGTTTGCGCCGCTGATCGCCGCCCGGGCGCAAGCGAGGAAGCGGCCGACCGCCACATCCTGGCGGATGGACGAGACCTACATCAGGGTGAAGGGAAAATGGACCTATCTTTACAGGGCCGTGGATCGCGACGGCCAAACGCTTGATTTCCTGCTTTCCAATCGCCGAGATCTGTCCGCTGCCCGGCGCTTCTTCAAGCGAGCGATCGGCACCAACGGCGTGCCGGACCGGATTGTGATCGATAAGAGCGGTGCCAACCTAGCCGGCCTGCAGGCGGTGAACGTGATCCTGAAGTTCACTGGCAACGGGCGCACCATCACGGTGCGGCAGGTCAAATATCTCTACAACATACTGGAACAAGACCACCGCTTCATCAAGCGGATCACCCGACCGATGATGGGCTTCAAGGCTTTCCATTCGGCGGCCGCCACCCTCGCCGGGATCGAGACCGCCCACATGATCCGCAAAGGCCAAATCGCGGCCAACGGCGCAACCGCATTCCAGACCTTCGCGGAGCTCGCAGCATAATTCTGTCCGCAGATCAGGCTATGCCGACACTCGGTAAAGTTTGCGACAGAACCCAAATCATCGGGATGATCAAGGAACAGGAAGCCAGGATGCCGACGGCGGAGGTGTGCCGCAAGCACGGCCTCAGCCAGGGCACGTTCTACAAATACAAGTCCAAGTATGGCGGCATGGAGGTGTCCGACGTCGCCAAGCTGCGGACACTTGAGGACGAGAACGCCAAGCTCAAACGCCTGCTGGCTGACGCCATGCTGGACAATATCGTGTTGAAGGACTTGCTGGGAAAGAACTGACGACGCCAACCGAAAGGCGGGGTGCGGCGCTCAGGGTGATGCGGGATCATGACATCTCACAACGCCGAGCGTGCAGGCTCGTTGGTGTCGATCCTAAAACTGTCAGGCGCGAACGCCCGCCCGACAATCCTGAGATCAGGAAGGAGATGAAGGCCGTCGCTGCCAAGCGGCGCAGGTTCGGCTATCGGCGGATCGGCGTGATGCTGGAACGCAAGGGGATGATCGTGAACCACAAGAAGCTCTACCGGCTCTACACGGATGAGAAGCTGGGCGTCAGGCGGCGAAGTGGCCGCAAACGGGCCCGTGGCTCGCGGACACCGATGCCGGAGGCGCTGAGGCCGGGCGAACGCTGGTCGCTCGACTTCCTGTCCGACACGTTCGGCACATCCCGTCGGTTCCGCATTCTGGCCGTGAATGATGATTGCTGCCGCGAGAACCTGTGTCTGATGGCCGATACCAGCATCTCGGGCGCACGGGTGGCGCGGGAACTGGATGCCCTGGTGCGCATCTATGGCAGGCCCACCAGCATTGTCAGTGACAACGGGACGGAGTTCACAAGTCGCGCGATCCTGAAATGGGCGAACGACAATGGCGTGGACTGGCATTACATCGATCCGGGCAAGCCGCAGCAGAACGCCTTCATCAATTCATTCAACGGCAGCCTCCGCGACGAGCTCTTGAACGAGGAGATGTTTGACAGCCTGGACGATGCACGCCGAAAGCTGGCGCTCTGGCGATACGACTACAACAATGTCAGATCGCACTCGTCGCTTGGCAACAAAACGCCCGCAGAAGCGCGCCGGACGCTTGAGCAATTTGAGGGCTCCGCGCCCGGCGCGCTTGCCCAAACCGAAACCCAAGATTATGAAAACCAGACCCGCAGACTCTCGTTATGAATGAGGGACCATCGGGGGGCAGGTCATGTCGAATAACTCCTCATTCAGAAGTTCGTCACGCAGGCTGCCGTTGAATGAATTGATGAACGCATTCTGTCGTGGCTTGCCGGGGTCAATGTAGTGCAGGGAATGGCATTGTGGTCGGCCCATCTCAGGATGGCCCGGCTGGTGAACTCCGTTCCGTAACACCTTCGGAACAGCGCTGATTGAAGGCTATGATTGCCTGCGGAGCCCACAGATTGCGCAGTAGGCGATCATAGCCGGGTTTCAGGTCCCTACAGTGGTTTTGCACAAACTACACCGCAAGGCAGACCGACCATGGCCGGTAACAGTATTGCACAGGCCGAGCCCGTTTTGGCGGTGATTGATATTGCCATGCCCCGCCACGAAGTTTTGACAACTATTCCCGGCAGGAAGCGACACCAATCCTCAAAATACCTCGCCAGGGTACTAGTGAGACATAAAAACCGGAACTTTACTGGTCCTCGTTACCTCATGCGTGACACCACCAAAAAGGTCTTGAGAGAACTTGCTATGTTCGTACGCCCCCATCACGATTAACTTTGCGCCCAGTTCTCTGGCCGTCTCTTGAATAACCTCGGCGATACCGCCCTTGCTTTTTGGACGGGTAACATGCTCTGCGTCGACATTATGACGCTTCAGATGCGTCAAGATATCCGCCCCCTCCGGCATTTTCGGAAAGCTAGACCCAACACTTAGTATTGTCACCCGACGCCGCTTTTCCTCGAGGATCGTCATTGCATCGTTGAGCGCCCGGGCCGCAGAACGCTTTCCGTCCCATGCGACAAGTGCATGCGATGCAAGCTGATCCGTAGAATATCCATTCGGAACCACAAGAACGGGTCGGCCGCTCTGCAATGACATCATATCCGGGCTGACGGCCCGAAACTCATCTGTTGGCAGGTTGGAATGATAGCCGGTAACGACAAAATCGAAATTTCGCGCCAGCTCTGGCAAGTTCATTTTGCCAATCTCATTCGGCATAATAAAGCGGGACCGCTCTGCAAGGCCTGCCTCGGCAGCCGCCTGTTGGAACAGATCACGTGCTGCTGCAATTTTCTCGTTTCTTGCACTGCCAAGCTTGTCGAGAAGATCTTCTGTCAAACCAAGAACATGCTCGAAATACGAGGATGCGTTCCCATAGACACAAGTCAGCCATGCATCGTGCTTTGCGGCGATTTTTGCCGCGTGCTTAACGCTGCTTGGGAAGCCTGCGCTACCGGAATGTGCAATAAGGATGTTCTTGATGCTCATTTTATCCTCACAATTCGAACTTCATAGGCAAACTAGCAATCACAATCTTAGAAGTCTATGATTTTATGAGGAACAGTACACGCCCTGCATCCCGACAAAGAAAAGACTGGGCAAGCAAGCTGCCCAGTCCCCTGGTGATACAAGCCCTACATTCCGCTTCATGAGGAGTGCAGGATGCTTGATCACCCTTTCTTGTTCGCTTCAATCTCGTCGAGGAACGGAATGTCTGACCTGAGACCCGTTTCCTCCTCCGTTTTGAGGTAGAATCCGTCCCAACGAAGGAGACGGAAGAATGAAGCGATCACGGTTCAACGAAGAACAGATCATCGCGATCCTGAAGAAGCAGGAGAGCGACATTTCGAAGACGGTTGTGTGCCGAGAGCGTGGGATCAGTTCATGATCAGCCCCACGTGCGTGGTCCGGTTTGATTGTTAGTGCATGACCGGTCTCGGGTCCATCAGAGCGATGGTTTCCGGGGCGGGTGGGCGATATCAAGGCACTATGTGTGAGGTGCCCCTAGATTTGTAGACGCTTTGCCCCCTAACTTTGAGGCAAGGAGGCCGAAATGGGGACAAGCAATTACAGCGACGAGTTCAAGCGGGATGCGGTGCATCAGATCACGGTGCGGGGGTATCCGGTCCGGGAGGTTTCCCGGCGCTTGGGCGTCAGCACGCATTCTCTGTACAAGTGGATGAAGCTGTTCGGCGATCCCGCCCCAAAGAAGCCGGGTGTGGATCATGAGGCGGAGAACCGGCGACTGAAGCGTGAGTTGGCCAGGGTGACCGAGGAGCGCGACATCCTAAAAAAGGCAACGGTGTACTTCGCGCGAGGGTCCCAATGAAGTACGCCTTTATCCGGGCGCATCGCGAGGAGTTTGGCATCCGAGCCATGTGCAGGGTGCTTCGGGTCCATTTCAGCGGCTTCTACGCATGGCTTAAGGAACCGTTAAGCCACCGTGCACAGGAGGATGCGCGTCAGACCGAGTTGATCTGGCAGGCCTGGGCCGACAGCGGCAAGGTCTACGGCTATCGCAAGTTGACGGACGATCTGCGCGATCAGGGCGAGCAAATATCCGAGAACCGAGTGGCGCGCTTGGCGTCTCTGGCCGGGATCGCCGCACAGGTTGGCTACAAACGCCGTCCCGGGCGCTACGGCGGCAAGCCAGCCATCGTGTCTGAGAACAGGCTGGAGCAGAGGTTCCAAGCCTCTGCGCCCGATCAGGTCTGGGTGACCGACATCACCTACATCAAGACCCACGAGGGCTGGCTGTATCTGTGTGTCGTCATCGACCTGTTTTCGCGCCGCGTGGTCGGCTGGTCGGCGCAATCGTGCATGACCACCGACCTCGCCTTGCAAGCCTTGCTGATGGCCGTGTGGCGGCGAAAGCCCGACGGAAAGGTCATGGTGCATTCTGACAGTCATACGATTGGTGCCAGTTCTCGGGTGGTCCGAACTTATGGATCGCTTCGGTCAACGCCTCGACGCAGAAGTCAGCCTCCAGCGTGTTCGAGATGCGCCAGGCCAGCACCTTGCGCGTGTGCCAATCCATGATGGCGACGAGATACAGGAACCCTCGCCGCATCGGCAGATAGGTGATGTCCGCCGCCCAGACCTGGTTAGGCCGGTCCACCCGCAACCCGCGCAGCAGGTAGGGGTAGGTCTTGCGCCCTTTCGCCGCCTTGCTCGTGTTGGGTTTCTGGTAAATCGGCATGAGACCCATCAGCCGCATGAGACGACGAATGCGCTTCTCGTTCACCAGATGACCCTCATTGCGCAGATGCCAGGTCATCTGCCGCACACCGAAGAACGGTGTCTCAAGGAATTGTTCATCAATTTGGCGCATGAGCGCGAGATTTAGCGCCGTCTCGCCCTTGGGGGTGTAGTAGAACGACGACCGCGAGATCGACAGCAGCCTGCACTGCTTGCCGATCGACAGATCGGGATTGGCGGGTTCAACCATCTTCCGCCTCACTTGCCGGTCCACGGCTTGAGCTTTCTGGACAAAAAATCGTTGGCCACGGCCAGCTCCCCGATCTTCGCATGCAGCTCCTTCATTTACTCCTCGTCGACCTCAGGGGCCTTCTTGCCACCGCGCTCGAACACGCCCGACGCGCCTTCCAGCAAAGCCTTCTTCCATGTGTGGATCATCGTCGGGTGAACCCCGAACCGGCTCGCCAGTTCGGCTACCGTCTGCTCACCCTTCAGCGCCTCAAGCGCCACCTTCGCCTTGAAATCCGGCGAATGCTGCTTCCGTTTCGACATCTCTGATCTCCTTCTCGTCGAAGATCAGCAGAAAACAAATCGTAGCCTACGTCAGTGCCCTAATTTCGGGGGGTAGCTCAGACGTAGACGAACTTACCGTCTTCTTTGCGGCGATGGATAAGCTGATCAGCAACCTTTCACATAGCTGACCGTCCCTCGGCGTTCACTCAAGCGTCGGAGCAATCGCAAGGATGATGACCCCCGTCGCAGCCAGAGCAGCCGCAATGTAGAACCTGGGGCCAGGCCGTCTTTCGGTTTTGAAGATATGCCCAGCAAGCCAGGCTGCAAAGAACATCTCGATAGATGACATGATGGCAACGACGGTCACACTGGTGAACATCAACGAGAAAAACAGTGCGACTTGTCCGATTGTCATCGCACCACCAGCCAGCAATTGCCACCCGCTTGGCTTATGCAACCTCCATGAAAGCCCTACCCGGCCACGCAATCGAAAAAGCCCCCACCCAACGAACCATACCAATCCCGTCAACGCACCAATGAACACCCCGGCCAGCGGATCAGGCAAGGTCTGCATCGCGAGTTTGCGCGCTACGAAGGAACCACCATAACCCGCAGCAGAGCCAAGCGCCAAAACCCGACCCTTGGTCCTGTCCTGTGGCGAAGGTTCCGTAGAGACCAGGGTCGATACCGCCTTGGCGGACTTGCGAGTCATCATGATCAACACGCCACCTGTCACCAGAATAAACGCAATCACAATAGAAGTCGTAATCACCTCTCCAAGCAGGAGAAATGCGAAAATCGCTGCAAAAACAGGAATCAGACGCCGGATGAAGCCTGTCTCGATCGCGCCAGCCAGCTCCACCGACCGAAACAACGTCAGGCGGCCAACCACATTCCCCAGAACACCCGCCAGCACAAAATAGGCCACCCCGATCAGTACGGGCTGGCTAACAGAAAGCAGCTCTGGCCCCCAAACCAGCCAAAGGGCACCGGAAACGATACCTGTCATCAACACTGACAGCAGAACATCATTCCCGCGCCCTTGGGCGGATTGAGAGCTTTTGGCAATTGCGACCGAGCTAAGCGCATAACAAAACGCACCAAACGCGGCCATCAGACCACCAAAGCCAGCAGTCATTGGTCTAATCGGGCAACAAGAGCGGCGCTATTCATCCGCGACAAGCTGATCCAGGAAGCGTTCTGCAGACATAATTTCACGCATGGGCAGCTTTTCCTGCTGCTGCATTAGCTCTGTCGTGTATGTCAGCCCCTTGCCATCCCAGAACCACCAGTAAATGATCTCGCCCTTCTTATCCCGAATGGGCATTCTGAAAATTGGGAACTCCCCTTCAGCACGGGGAATTTCAACCGTACCCACCCGGGCGTGTTTGAGCCCGAGCTTTTTCAGAACACCACTCAAAGGCACCATCGCGATGGGCGAGGCCTCGCGTGCCAGAACGGTTACAGCTTCGGGCCGTTTCTGGAATGGGCCTTTCAAGAACTTCACGACCGGGGGATAGCTGGGATGGGTATGCGTAAGCTGCACATAAGCCAAACCAGCAGTTGTTTCGATCTCAACAATGTCGCCAGGTTGATAATCTTCCATTCTCGGCATTCCTCTTACAGGCTATAGGCTTCCAGGGTCGACGGATGGAACAGCTCTTCGATCTCCACACGGCGCGGCGACAAGCCCTGGCTTACGTGGTAATCTAAAAACTTGTTGAGCACATGCGCATTTCCACTGACGCCATAGCTCCAAGGGTCATCCCCCATCAGCGCGTGGACACGGTTGAGATTGTCCTCCACGAAGGGCATCGTCACCTTGGTGGCAGATGTGTCCGAAAGGGCCTCTTCGGCCAACCGTTTTGACTGCGTAAATGCCTTGAGCAATGCCGCGGGCAAGAACGGGTATTCTTCTGCCAGGCTCCGGCGTACGCCCAGTACGTGCATGATCGGGAAGATTTTGGTTTTCTCGAAGTAATATTCCGCCGCTGTAATGCTGTCTGCGAACAGTCGCCCAACATGCGGATGACGTTCAGCAAAGCAACGCGGCCAGCGCGGCCCGATAAAGCCATCAATTTCACCCGCTTCAAGCATGCTGTTCAGCGTGCTACCTTCTGGGGCTTCCTCCATACGAATGTCATCGGGCAACTGAACCTTGATTTTTTCAGGCCGGCCGGGTGTGTCCATGCCGCCGCGCACCCAGATGATATCCGAGGGCTTAACGCCATATTCCTCTTCCAGGATACCACGCACCCAAACGTTAGCTGAAAGCTGATATTCGGCGATACCGATACGTTTGCCCTTCAGGTCTTCTGGTTTGTTAATCCCTTTGTCCGTGCGGATATAGACAGAGGTGTGACGGAACGCACGGCTCAGGAAGACCGGGATTGCCACATAATGCGGATTCCCTCGGGCAACCGAAATCGAATAGGACGACAGCGAGATCTCGCTGATATCGAAAGCCTCGTGGCGGAACGCGCGAAAGAACATTTCTTCCGGCGACAACAGCATCGGAACCGGGTCTACTCCGTCGATCTGAACACGCCCATCCACGATTGCCCGTGTGCGGTCATAGTTACCCATTGCAAGGGAAAGTTTGAGATTGCTCATCCTGTCGGCTCCTAGTGATTTGTTTTACATTGCCGCTGAAGATCGACCGCTTGTCCGGTCTCTGCGGATTGCAAGATCGCGTGGCAAACCTCCAGGCTTGCCAGCCCCCATTCCCCTGTTTGGTCGGGGGCCTTGTTATGACGCACGGCATCCACCAGCGCATCCAGAACGGTTCTGCGTGGTGCCGGTCCGAATTTGGCTTCGATAAAGCCGCGTTCGGTGTCACCGAACACTTCTATCCCATCCGGGGTCAGTCGCAGATCGGCACGGTCACAAAGCGCGATCACCGGACCGAAATGTTCGTTATGTTCAGCCTCAATCGTCGTGCCGCTGCCGAATGTTCGTGTAGTTTTCAGCCGGACCTCGTCATCAGGGTTGAGATCCAGCAAAGCACGCCTTGCTCCACCGTAAGCCCCTTCTGATTTACGCTGTCCAAGCTCTCCGACATTGTTCATCCAGATATCACTGTCGAAATGCGCATAGCCCGAGTACGTCATGTTCGCGACACACCCCCCGGCAAAATTCATCAGTGCAGTGAATGCGCCCTCGGTCGGGCGCTTGGGATCCCATGCGCCCGTCATGGCATAAATTTTTTCGGCCATGCCGCCGGCAAGCCTGCGAACCACATCAATCTGGTGGATCGCCTGACTGAACAGCACGCCCCCACCCTCTTCGGTTCGCAGCTCTTCCGGGCGACGCGGACGATAGAGGAAGTCCGTATAGTTAAAGGCCTGGATCATGCGCAACTGACCGAACTTTCCGCTGGAAATAAGTTGCGTGGCCAATTCAACCGGCGGGTCGAAACTGTGACTCGGCCCAACTATCAAATGCACCCCAGCCTCCTTGGCTGCGGACACCATTACTTCGGCATCCTCCATCGAAACGGCCAACGGCTTTTCGACAAGGATATGTTTGCCCGCGCGCGCCGCAGCTAACACATGATCCACATGCATCTGGTGCGGCGTCGCAATGTAAATGGCCTCAACGTCAGGGTCTGCGCACAATTCCTCGACGGTGGCATACCCTGTGCCACCGTACTCTTTTTCGAATGCGTCGCGGCTTTCCTCCCTTGGGGCGGCGGCAGCCGTCAGCTTCACACGGGTGTCGGCATCAAACGAAGGCACCATGAGCATGAAAGCACGCCCAAGCCCCGCCACGCCAAGACGAACGGGATCAGAGGTCAAGAACCAGCCTCCCGGATTTGGCGCGCGAAACGCAAATCATGATCTGGCTGCCTTTTTCTTCTTCCATCAGCACCATATCACGATGATCTGCCTCGCCTTCCAGTAGGCGGGTTTTACAAGTACCGCACGTGCCACTTTCGCAAGAACTGCTTGTTGCGAAGCCAGCATCACGCAGTGCTTCGAGGATAGAACGATCCTCAGGAACAGTAACCGTTTGGCCGCTTTTCTTCAGCTCGACTTCGAAAGCAACGTCATCCTGACGAACCACATCAACAGGCTTGAAATCCTCGAAGTGGACACGGCCTTCGGGCCAGTGACCCGAGAAAGCTTTGATTTCTTCCATCAGCGGTTTGGGTCCGCAGCAGAAGACATGGGTCGCGCGCGGCGTCACCAGATCGTCCCAGAAATCATAGACAGCGTTCGGATCGCCGTCATCGTGGTGCACGATGATCCGGCCTTCGAAATCTTTCATCAGCTCATCAAGATAGGCCGATTCTTCCGCGCTCCGGCTTACGTAAATGATCCGAAGCATCTTACCTTTCTTATCCAGATAACGCGCCATCGAATAGATTGGCGTGATACCGATACCGCCGGCAATCAAGAGGTATTTCTGCACATCCGTCAGCGGGAAATCGTTTTCCGGGTGCTCGATATTCAACTCTGTCCCGACAACAGCTTGCTCATGCATGGAGGCAGACCCCCCGCGCGACTGCGGCTCTCGCTTGATGGCGACCACATATTCTTTTGGGTCGCTCCCATCATTTACCAGAGAGTATCGGCGCATAGCACCCGATGGTGTCTCGATCGTGATATGTGCACCTGGGTTGAACTCTGGCAGGGACTCGCCGCCAACCGGAGCCAAAGTGAATTCTGCAATAGTAGGTGTCAGATCGCGCCGTTTTTCGACGCGCATTTTGATCTGCTCCATGGGGTCCTCCCGTCCGTTCGCTTCCGAAATATAATTAGATAGCTAAGTTCAAGATGTCAACTGGACGCACCGCCCAGCCACGCGCTAATTGTGTCTAGAAATCACATATTTGGCCCTAAACGGTCTTCTCGTCCGCCAATATCCTTGGCCGACATGACAACCCCTGCTTCAGACAGGTCCGAAACGCCATGACATCCCGTAAAAATCATGGTCCTGCGCATCTCGTCTTCGAGAATCGAAAGCGCGCTGGAAACCCCCGCACGCCCCCGCGCCGCCAGGCCGTAAAGAGGTGCCCTGCCCAGCAGCACAGCGTCCGCCCCCAACGCAAGCGCCTTGACGATATCACTGCCGCGCCGAACACCACCATCAAGCAAAACTGTCATATGTTGGTCCAAGACGGACACAATCTCTGAAAGAATTTCAATCGTCGCCGGAGCTCCATCAAGCTGCCTGCCACCGTGGTTGGAAACAACCACCCCATCAGCGCCTTCGCGTTGTGCGGCCATTGCATCCTCAGCACACATGATCCCCTTAATCACAAGTGGCTCCTGCCACAGCTTCCGAAGACGCCTTACATCGTCCCAGGAAAAATTCGGGTTTCGTTGCGCCCGCGTAAATTCGGCAAGCGCCTTGTCGCTGACATCATCCCCCTAAAAGGCCGCCAGATTTTGCAGTCGCGGCCTATGTTGGCTCAGCCATACGGATTTGAACCATCTCGGATGCAACAATCCGTCCAATACGACAGAGGGGCTCATGCGGATTTCATGCGCGAAACCATGCCGCAAATCCCTCTCTCTTTTGCCACCCACCAACGAGTCGACAGTGATTACAAGAACACTGTAGCCCGCAGCCGACGCCCGTTCGATCAATGCATTGGAAAATGCTTCTTTGCCCCATGGGTACAGCTGAAACCAAAGTGGCCAATTATTTTTCTACGCGATTTCTTCCATAGTCGTGTTTGACGCTGTCGAAACCGTAAATGCGACCCCGGCCTGCTTTGCTGCGGCTGCAAGGTGCAAGTCCCCTTCTGGCCAATAAAGCCCGTTCAGGCCGGTTGGTCCGATTTGGAAAGGCGCCGCATACTTCTGACCGAACAGCGTGACAGAGAGATCGACATCCCCACCCTTGAGAATACGTGGCTTGAGTCGGATATCATCAAATGCGCTACGGTTCCTGTGCAGCGTGATTTCGCTCTCGGCACCACCATCCAGAAAATCAAATACCACACGGGGCAAACTCCGCCTGGCTCGGGTGCGAAAATCTTCGATGTTTACTTCTTGCCGCATCCGGCCTCCTGCCTCCTGCCAATTTCAACATGGCCACCAACCATGCTCAGGGCCAGAATCAAAATCCGCCCAAGGTCTATGCGGCCCCGGGCGGATCTGTTTGCAAACGTCGGACCGGTTATTCAGCTGCGGCTGTTTTGCCCGAAGTATTCAGCAAGGTGCGCCAATCCACATCTTTCGGATAAACGCCTTCATGAGAGTTGATCATGCTTTGCGGGATTTCATAATCGGTGCCGATTGCTTTGCCACCCTCTGCCACTTTCTTGGCGGCATCCGCCATCAAGCGACGGAACTCGACGATAGCCAGGTCCGAAGCACCAAGCACATCGGTATGGCGCTGAACGCGCGCGCCCATCGACACCCACATGGCGATATCTTGGTTCGGAATACCTTTGATCCCAGTGAAGTTACCTTCTTTCATGGCATCACGGTCTTGCAAGAAGTCGTTCTCGACAGTCCGCAGGCAGCGCCACTTGTCGTCAACATCCACTCCTGGAACAGCATGGGTAAACTTGCGCCATTCTTCGGTCGACGGCACATTCGGGCCATCCCAAGCGATGAAGTGGAACGCGGTCTCTTCATCATTGATCGGCACGATAACGGCCGCCACACGATAGTTGTTGTTCGGTGGGATCAACGAATAGTAGGGCGCAACAAATTCGGTCACACGGATATAGTTATGGGTCGCCGCGTTTTTGATCGGCGTACGGATTGCAGCATAGTGGAACCCGTAGCTGGTTGTCTCTGTCTGCATACGCGGAGACTTGTCCGTCGAGGGACGGTACCAGGATTTTTCATCGGCAGCAGCACCTTCCACGCGGGCCGGAACCATGTCCGACGAGTGCAGCGAGGACGAGTGGGCACTATCGATCTGACCTTCGTGGATCTGCGCCCAGTTTGCGGGAATGCGGATTTTAAGGATAGCGATCGCCGAATCCTCGCGCGGGGCAAACGCCGGCGGCTGGAATTCAGGCATATCTTCTTTGTCACCCAGCCAGGCCCAAACGAAACCACCCCATTCTTTCACAGGATAAGAGCGATGCTTCACCTTATCCATAAGGGGGCTACCTTCGGGTTCGGAAGACATGGCAACGACATTGCCATCAACATCCATTTTCCACCCGTGATACAGACACCGCAGCCCGCATTCTTCGTTCCGGCCATAGACCAGCGATGCCTTGCGGTGCGGGCAAAGTTCATCAAGCAGGCCAAGACGCCCTTTGGTGTCGCGGAACGCTACATAGCTTTCCCCGAGCACCTCAACACGAAGCGGCTTGCCGTCGGGCTCTTCCACTTCTTCAATCAGGCATACAGGGGTCCAGTGCTGACGCATAAGACGTGCCATCGGTGCATCACCGGTCACGCGCGTCAGCAGTTCATTTTCTTCAGGTGTAAGCATTGAATCTCCTCCACAGGTCGCCGCATCAGAATTTGCGAAATTTTATTGGGAAACGCCATTATTCTTAGCTCTCTAAGTTTAGTCTGTCAATGGTCAGAGCGATATTCCCTTCACCTCACAAGTAAGAAAAACCCACGTAAATAAAACTACTTATGGGTTTGCGAGCAATTGGTATTATTCCGCGCATGATCGGGCCTTGTGTTCATACAGATCTGCTCTGCCGGTTCCTCTCTGGTTGTTCTATGGCCTCGGGATTCGTACACCCCGCTTGCGCAGCTCCCTGCATCGATCAGAATCACCGAAGTGTATTTTGATCAATAACCTCTTGGGCAAAAAAGCCCGCAGACAGTCATCCGAACAGACCGCGATTGGAACCAAAGACGCGGCCTGAAACTTTTCCGTCTCTCAGTCAAAACGGCAAGTAGCCGCCAAACCTGGCGGCCACTTTGGATTCGCATTCAGCACATTACACGTGGCTGACGTTACCCGCTTGCGGGGACTTCTTCCTTCAACAAGGCCTGTCGTCCAACCAGAGCGATGATAAGCAAGGTACACACAATTGAGACCGCGAAGTACGGGCTAACCGCGCCAATTGCAAAAATCGTCAGGAGACCTCGCTCCAACGAGCTGAGCTGGGTTTTGATAAAGCCTTCCATTGACGCCGAGACTGCAAGAGCACCAGCAACGGCACCAATAACAGCAAGCGTATTTGCCAACGGACCAAGCTCAAGAACGATGCCGGGGTTCCAGACAAAAGCGAACGGCAGAAGGAAGCCAACAATTGCAAGCCGCACAGCCGAGAATGCGATCTTGAATGGATCGTCATCAGCAATCGCAGACGCTGCGATTGCAGCCACAGCGATTGGCGGCGTCAAAGCAGACAGGATTGCATAGTAGAGCAGGAACATCTGGCTCGGCAGCAGAGGGAAACCCAGCTTGGAAAGAGCGGGGCCGACAAGCACAGCCGCCAGAATATACGCACTCGGAGTCGGCATACCCAAGCCCAGCACAATGGTCACCACAGCAGCAATCACTAGCGTCAACAGCGGCTGCGCATTACTGACCGTCAGGATCACGTTAGCCGATTTCATCCCCAATCCTGTCATAGACAGGCCACCAATAACCAGACCAGCAGCAGCACATGCCCCAGCGACAGGCAAAATTTGCAGGGTGGTTGTGCCAAGGCCTTCCACCATTGCCCACAACGACATCCGCGTTTGCTTGAGGATCATCGACGCAAGGATTGTCACCAGAACACCGACACCTGCGGTGAAGGTCGGCGAATAGCCAAGTATCAGCGCCACAATGATCCCGATAATGGGCAGCAAGAAAACCCAGCCGGTTCTGAACGTTTCCTTC
>PBYL01000257.1 GCA_002729595.1 Thalassovita sp.
GTTAAAGAAAAAGAATTTGGAAACCGAGTTACAATTATTGAAAAGTCAGATTAATCCACACTTTTTGTTTAATTCACTCAATAGCATTTATGTACATATTCCCAGAACTGCCGAAACTGCCAGAGAAACCTTAGAAAAATTGTCTGATTTGTTGAGTCATCAAATCTATGATATCGGGCAATCGAAGGTATCTCTACTGAAAGAAATATCTCATCTAAAAAACTTTAGTGCCATTGAAGAAATTCGAAATGGGAATCAGGTTGAGTTTAGTTTAGAATTGGGCGAAGAAGAAGAATTAGCTTCTGTTGAGGTTGCTCCAATGATTTTTATTCCCTTTGTAGAAAATGCATTTAAGCATAGCAAAAATTCGGGTAAATTAAACTTTTTTGTGAAGGTTCAAATAAGCATAACAGATGATACTTTGAATTTTAAATGCGTAAACTCTTACGAATCAGAAGGTTACGAGCCTTTAAAAGGTGGATTAGGATTAGCGAATGTAAAGCGCAGGTTAGATTTGAGTTACCCAAATAAACATACACTCGATATAAAAAATGCCAATGGTATTTATGAAGTAGATTTAAAATTGAAAGTTGATGAAAATTAAATGCCTTGTTATAGACGATGAATTTCCAGCTAGAAAAGGGTTGGAAGATTATATAAATGATGTGAGTTTTCTAGAACTTGTAGGTCTTTGTGAAAATGCATTGATTGCCAATGAAATAATTCAAACTCAGCAAATTGATTTAATTTTTTTGGATATTAATATGCCAAAACTCAATGGGCTGGATTTTTTAAAGTCTTTAGACTCACCTCCTCTTACCATTTTTACCACTGCTTATAGAGAGTTTGCCATCGAAAGCTACGACTTAAAAGCTGTTGACTATTTAGTGAAGCCTATTCCATTTAGTAGGTTTATGACTGCTGTTAACAAGGCGAAAGAACTTATTGAACTGAAAAATTCAAACACGAAAACCTCAAATGAAAATCATTTCTTTATTAAGGAAGATGGCAATTTGGTGAAAATATTATTCAAAGATATTTTGTTTATAGAAGCCATGCATGATTATGTGAAAATTACCATGCAAAATACGAGCAATCCACATGTAGCTTTAATATCTCTCAAAAGCATAGAGCAACAACTCCCATCAGATGCATTTATCAGAGTGCATAAGTCTTTCATTATAGCAATCGAAAAAGTAGACCGAATAGAAGGCAGCTTGCTACACATCCGCGAAAAGGTAATTCCAATAGCAAAAAACCTGAAAGAAAAAGTGCTTAATACCATCGTCGGAGACAAACTTTGGAAAAGGAGTTAAGGTTGGGAATACTCCTAATTGTTATAGCATCAAAAATAAGGTTACATACTTCGAAAAGCACATAACCTTAAAAACTATATATGAATTAAAGAGAACTCAAGGAGACAAATCACTTACTGTTCTAAACTTCTTACCTAAACCAGAAGTAGTTGAAACATTAAAAAAGCCGACTACTACAGAACCGTTTTCTGAAGTACTATAAATATTGCAGGAAACATTTGCCAAGGCTGAAGAAGTAAGTAATTCTGAAATGCCGCCATCTTTATTGGTTTGGGTAATCACCTCAGACATATATGAAAATGAAGCTTCTGTGAGCGAATTAATTTCCACATAGATTGAATCTAGAAATGTTAGAGGTGATGATCGAAAACCATCATCGTCTGTTTCATTTGCATTAATTCCTTCTCTCACATTAGAAATAAAAGTAACTCCATCTAAACCTCCTGAGTTTTTGCTGGCATCATAAGCTATGTTTAGCTCACTTGGTTTGGTAAGTAATGTTCCGTTTTTATAGGTTTTAATCCAATAAGTATCGCCTGTTCCTACTGGATCTACCGCCCAGAACTCCGCAATATATTCATCCTTCATTCTACCTTCTTTAACCTCAAGATAAATACTAATGCTATCAACTTGCGGAACTCTACCAGCAGTACTAGTTGAAGTAAATTCTTCGCCATCAACAATTACACTAAGTGTATATGTTCTACCTTCAACCACCAAATTGCTTGTAGTGCTATCTGGAACCCACACATAAGCGCCTTCATCAGAGTCTGTATCTTCTGTAAATGTAAAGGTGTTTTGCTCACTATCTGTAATGGTTACTTCCGCACCAGAAACCACTGGAGGCAATTCATCATCAAAATAATCTTGCGTGGTGGTGAGGTAAATGTATTGTTCTTCTGATTTATCGTTTACCCAAGCATCTATATTTAAAATTGGAGTCGATGAGCCAGTATCTACAGTAATTTCATCATCGCAAGCAAGCAAAACCAAAGTAATAAGGCTTAATGAGAAATAGGTTTTGGCTTTATCCAATATTTGTTTACTTATCATCTTATTAAAAATTAAAGTTGTAAGAAAATGAAGGAACCATGGTACCGATTATTGATACTTTATGTGCTTCGGTTCCTAAAACCTGACCTGTAGAAACTCGATAATCTGATTGGGTAAAGTAGATTGAAAAGGCATTCTGGTGCGCATAAACATTATAAATCGAAAACACCCAATAGTCTTTCACTTTTCTCTTTTTACCATTGTTCTTATGTGTTTTTCCCTCCATTCTCAGCGAAAGATCGAGTCTGTGATATGGACTTAATCTCACATTGTTTCTAGCATCTTCTGAGTTATATGGAATCACAATTCCCTGAGAAATATATTTCTGGTTTGGGAAAGTAGTTGGCGTACCTGTAGCAAAAGCAAAGTCCGAAGTAATCGTCCATCTGCCATTAAATTTATAGCTGCCAACCACTTTTAAATTGTGTAATTGATCATATCTAGATAAGTACCAATCACCATTATTTATGCCATCTACTTTTAGCTCAGACCTACTCAAAGTGTAACTCACCCAACCGGTAAAAGTACCTGTCTTTTTCTGTAAGTATAATTCTAAACCGTACGACCTACCAAGCCCACTTAGCAACTCACCTTCCAAATATTCATTACCCAATAACTCAGCTCCATTGATGTAATCAACCTCGTTTTCAGATTTCTTGTAAAACACTTCTGCCGAAAACTCATAGTCATTTTCTTTATGATTGAAAGCCTTAAAATATCCTAAAGCAAACTGGTCGCCCACTGTCGGTTTTAAATTATTAGAACTAGGTGTCCAGATATTCAGTGGGTTAGATGCAGTTGAATTTGAAATAAAATGAATGTATTGCGCCATTCGGTTGTAACTCATCTTAATCGATTCATTGCTATTTAAACCCACTTTTATAGCTAATCTAGGTTCTGGAGTTGTATAAGAAGCAATGGTTTCTCCGCTGTTATAAGATTTTTCTTCGACTACAGTTTTACGAAGTCCCGGAATGGTATCATTATAAAAAGCTGCTGAGCCCGGACCGATCAACCTAAAGTTTGACACCCGTAAACCGTATTTTACTTCTATTGCATCAAATATTTTAAACTGATGCGATAAGTAAGCAGCAGATTCAGAAGCATATTTTCGATCTAAACTGGTATCGATAAATTCGCCATCGTTTGTGCCATATGTGGTTGATGGTTCGAAGTTATAATAATTGCCTTCTACCCCGAATGAGAGTTCAGAGTTTTCGGAGATAAAATAGTTGAAGTCTGGTTTAATCTTGTAATTGGTGATGGATGATGTCCAATCATACGTATTTTCTTCATCTTCTTCGAAAGAGAGTTGATATTCGTAGTTACTTAAAACTGCTGAAATATTTGCCTGAAAGCGATCATTAAACTTATAATTCCATCTTAATGTACCAGTCTTATTTCCCCAACTAAATCCACCATCTTCTGCAAAACCAAAGTTATCTTTCCCTAAAAATCCAGAAAGATAAATGGTACTTTTCTTACCAATTTTATAATTACTCTTTAGAGTTACATCGTAAAAGTTAAGGCCAAAACCTTCGAAATCGTCATCGAATAAAGCTGTTAGACCATCAATGTAAGACCTTCTGGCAGCTACTAAAACAGAGCCTTTATTTTTTACAATAGGCGTTTCTACTGCTAATCGACTAAAGATTACTCCTACTCCACCATTTACCTCGGTTTTCTCCAAATTCCCTTCTTTCAAGTTTACATCCAATACCGAACTTAATCGCCCACCATAATCAGCGGGAATACCTCCTTTATACAACTTTACATCTTCCACCGCATCTGGATTAAACACAGAAAAGAAGCCAAGCATGTGCGATGAATTATACAAAGGTGCTTGATCCATAAGAACTAAGTTCTGTCCAACACTTCCACCTCTTACATTAAAACCAGAAGAGCCCTCACCCACAGAACTCACACCGGGTAGAAACTGTAAGCTTTTTACTACATCCACTTCACCCATTAATGCAGGCAGTTTTTTAATAACCTTAATATCAAGCTTGTTTACGCTCATCTCTATATTTTGCACATCGATGGAGCTATTCTCATCTTCAGCCAAAATTTCAACTTCTTCGAGTTCATCTGTAGCTTGTTCTAATGCGATATCAACCTCAAGGTTTTTTTTTAGGTTAATTGTCTGCGTAGTTTTTTGATAACCGATATAACTATAGGTAAGATTGTAAGTACCCGCAGCCAGTTTTATGGAATAATAACCATCTAAATTGGTTGTGCTACCTCCATTAATCTCTTTAATAATTACAGAAACACCAACAAGCTTTTCGCCAGTAGTAGCATCTGTAACATTGCCACTTAGGGTAAGTTTGTTTTGAGAAAATACAATGTGTTGAGTTAGTATAAATAATATGGATAAGCATATTATTTTATTAAAAGTTAGGAGTCTCATTGTTTGTTGTTGAGTAATGGTAAAAGAGTTTTCTGGTGTTTTGCATTGAAGATATAGGAGACAGTTAAGCTAAAATTGAAGCCTCGTACCGCAGTTATTGATCCTGCATCATCAAATGCTGCGGAGTGGATATACCTTACTTCACTGCCAACGATATATCGCTTTTTAAACCGGAAGCCAAGACCTGCCCCAATGGTAGTATGCAAAGACATTCGGCGGTCGCCATTCATGCTCCCTCCCATGCTCCCTTCAAAAGACATGATTGACATTGGACCAGAACCAATAAAGAAATAGGGTCTGTAGTTGAATTGACTAAGCGCATATTTTAGACCAACAGTTACAGTTGTAATGGTACCTCTTACCATTTTACCCGACGCTTGTTCTTTAGGAGTAGACAGTTTACTATAATCTACAAACCATCCGATGGAATCACTCATCCATTTAGATATCTCAAACCCCAGATAAGTATGATGATCACTTAAATCTACATCGATACCATCGGAAGGCTCAGTTTTTACTGCGCTGATTAATGATAACAATCCTCCATGAAATGTAAACAAAACACGTTTGTGATAACTGAATTTAATCAAAGAGTCCATTGGCGAAAGCCGTTCTTCTTTTACCTTGGGTTCCCATAGTTCATACTGAGTTTCAGTGGTGTGCTCACTTGCAAGAAGGTTATTAATAGCATTGGTAATGTTGTAAGTTTGATCTGTAGGTAGGTATTGAAAGCTAGCGAGCTTATCTGGATACGCTTTGTTAAATTGATCGACCAAACAACTATTACTTTCGTCTGTTATCAAGTAAATCTTGTTCCTATCTACTAGAAAACTTTTATACATGTTTTCAGTGATATACTGAATAAAATCAACATCACTAGCAACACTATCTTCACAATTCCACTGTTTAGCATAGGCATTAGGAAACACCAAATGCACATCAGACTTAACATTGGCCCATATATCATCAGCGTAAAATGCCTCTTTGGCATTGTTACCGTTTTTATGAAGAATGATGATTAGCGGTTTGTTTGTAGATACTTTATCGAGTTTTACTCTTTTATATAGATATGTTCTATCCTTTCCTTGAATAGGAGCTGTAAAGAACCTTTGAGCATGCAGAAAAGAATGGAAAAATAGTAATGCACTAACTATTAAAAATAATCTCATTCGCTGGTTGAATTTTTTTTTAATGATAAGAAGTATTCTCAGCTCTGAAATCGCTTTTAGAAGTTTGCACTCATTTTATAGACAAAGTATTGTATTTTGTATATGAGGAAAATGAGGGTTTTGCTTATAAGTTGGAGAGGTTTGGATGGAATGTAATTGAATTATGGCAGATTAGGCTTATACAAACCAATGAGTCCAAAGCGCAACAGTGATGTTGAACTTTTTACCCGCTAAATTCAAATTTCATAGATAATCGAGGTTGCAATGAGGTATTTTATAATGGCATGGTTGTAGAAAAACTTCTATCAAAACAGTTTCAATTATTAGAATTACTAACCATTTATGTCATTTTTTCTACTAGCACTAGGAGTAAGTTTAACCATTGCAATCATCATCGATATTTTAATAACAACACTTTCACCTAACGGCTCAGGTTTTATTACTTCTTATGTAACCAGATACACTTGGGAATTATATTTAAGAGTGTCTAATCATAAACCAAAGAAAATATTCTTGAAATCTTCAGGTGTATTTATAATTTGCTTGGTGCTTACAATCTGGGTTTCTGCTTTATGGATTGGGAATACCTTAATCATCTATACCGATTCATATGCTTTGTTGAATAGCGATGATCAACCAGTAACTACATTTAACAAAAAGCTATATTATATCGGTTATGTACTTTCTACACTAGGTAATGGAGAATACAAACCATCTAATAACTTTTGGCAGCTATACACTTCCATCATTTCATTTAATGGGTTGATTCTCATCACGGTTGCACTTTCATATGTTGTTCCAATACTGGAAGCTGTGGCAAAGAAAAGAAAGCTCAGTTTAGAGATTGCCAGCTTCGGAATGAATCCTATGGAGATTATAGAAAAAAACTGGGAGAAGGATCAATTTGCTTCATTTGTTGGGCAATGTCAAGAACTAAAATCAGAAATACTTCTTTTGAGTCAATTACATTTAGCTTACCCTATTTTGCATTATTTTCACTCAACAGAAATTAAAACCTCTTTGCCCATTTGCCTTTCGATGATAGACGAAGTTATCAACTTTGTAAATTGTGCAATAGAAGAAAAACCATTTAAAAAAGAACTCGGAATATGTAATTTAAACTTTGCACTCACTACATATCTGCAAACTTTAAATGCTGCTCATATTGCTCCGGCGAAAAGTACTCCTCCTATCCCCGACTATAAACACCTAAAACTAAAAGGTCTGCCAATCATCGAAGACGACAACCAAGTTAAAGAAAATTATAACGAGATTAAAAATCGCAGAAAACTAGTAAGTGGTTATTTATTAACCGATGGTTGGCAGTGGAATCAAATGGAAAATGCCCAACAAAATTTGAGTTTGAAAATCTAGTTTCCAAACTCAAATTTGAAATTGAATTATCAGCAGTTTAATTTTTAAACACTTTGCTGAGATGCGCTAAATAATTGGCTTTATGCTTTGCCACTTCCTCATCTCCATTATTTTTCTCTACATCATGAAAATGAAAACTCTCTAGCGCCTCTAGCGAAACAAACTCGTTCATCCGATGGAAGCCAAACAAAATACCTTCATCTACAGTGGTTTGCTTAAAGAACTCACCCGGTAAAGTAAAAGCCGTTGCAGGTGCATTCCAGCTAGTAGTGGTCATATATTTTCTACCATTGAGCAAACCTCCTGTTCCATAATTTATAGCCGGATTTGCCTCTTTTCGTCCATCACTTCTGTACAAACCTTTTCTGTGTCCTGCAGTAAAAACTTTATCAATATACTCTTTTAATGCATATGGTAAGCCCATCCACCAAACCGGAAAATGGTAAATAACTACATCTGCCCACACAAACTTCTCCACTTCCTCTATTAAATTATACGGTTCATTTATATCAGTATATTTTAATTCGTAGCCTCGATCTGCTGTAAAAAATTCATTGTCTAATTCTAAGAGCGTTTTATTAAATCTCCCTTTTGAATGTGCAAATATTTTTCCCCCATTAATCACAAATATCTTTTTCATAAAAATCAATTTTAATTTACAGAAGCAAAATTACGAGGGCTTTAATTATAATAAAAATAAGTTAAATTTGTCTTAAGTATAATAATAGTTATAGATATGCAATCTAATCTAGAATGGTTTAGAACCTTTAAAGCGATTTACGAAACAGGAACCATGAGTGGTGCCGCCAAGCAACTTTTCATTACACAACCCGGTGTAAGCTTACATTTAAATGCTTTGGAAGGCTATACCGGATTTCCACTTTTTGAGCGAACTGCAAGAAAGATGATTCCTACTGAGAAAGGGCATCAACTATACCAGCAAGTGATTCAATCACTTTCTGGATTAGAAGACATTGAAACGCGGTTTAAAAAGAAAGCGGGAAAAGAGCGTGCAACAGTATCTGTGGGAATGTGCGTAGAAACCTTTCAGCATGCCTTAGAAAAGCATATTCCTGATTTAAATTTCAACTTAATTATGCAATTTGAATCAAATCCGCTACTCACCTTAGCTTTAGAGAGAGGCGCATTAGATTTAATTTTAACCTCAGAAGTAAGTACTAATAAGGCTCTTACATTCTCTGCTTTTACAGTCGAAAGACTGGTATTAATTGCTGGGAACAAAGTAAACCTTGAAGCGATTCCAGATTTTGATTCGCTTACAAAAACAGAACTCAAAGCATGGCTTAAAGAACAAATTTGGTACAATACCGCTTCTGACATGCGCTTGTTAAACACCTTTTGGGAAAAGAACTTTAATGAAACACCAGATTTTTTCCCT
This sequence comes from Thalassovita sp., assembly GCA_002729595.1. Classification (GTDB taxonomy): domain Bacteria; phylum Bacteroidota; class Bacteroidia; order Cytophagales; family Flammeovirgaceae; genus Chondrinema. The sequence goes on from PBYL01000257.1 coordinate 8,722, forward strand.
AATTACATTGTTCCAAATAAGTATTCCATTTTGAGGTGTTTATCTAGAGGAGAAGGTTTTGCTGTGTTGTCTGAATTTTTGTGTGTAGATGCTTTAAAAGAGAAAAAAGTCTTTAAAGTTTGGGAAGGATACAATCCAATCGAAAACACTTTATACTTTGGAAAAAGAAAACAGTCTTTATTGATGGATGAGATTAAAGCTTTAGAAAAAATGCTGGTGAATGAATTCTTAGAGACAGATGTAATTGCTAACTAAACAAAACTATAGGAATTACAACTCTGTATTTTGCAGGTTTCGTTTTCCAATTATTTAGAGTTGTAATCCTATAGCTAAGATTAATGCCTTATACAAGACAAGAAACTAATAACCTTCCATCAAAAAGTAGTGAAGATGCATACTCTGCTTTAGAGTTAAGAATGAAGTCTACAAACGGTTTTGCTCCTGTATGATCGGCATTATCTGCGCAAATTACCGAACCTGTTTTAAGCTTCGATTTTAAAACTGAAAACACAGGCAAATACAATTCTTTAGCTCCATCCAAAAAAACAAAGTCAACCGGATAGGAAACAGACTTTAAAGTTTCTACTGCATTCCCTTCTAAAATAGATACATATTTACTCAGTCCGGCTTCCTCAATATTTTGCTGAGCCGCTATCACTTTGTTAGGCTCCAATTCACTGGTAATCACTTTCCCATTTTCATCAGCTGCTGCGCTCGCTAAATAAATGGTAGATATACCAAATGAACATCCAAACTCTACTAAGTTTTTTGATTTAGAGGCTTTCGCCAAAAAATAAAGATACTCTCCTACTTCTTTACTAATTGCCATGTAGGCTGTAGACTTTGCCTCAAAACTTTCTGGATTTGTTTCTCTTAATTTTATCCTATGCTGATAATTCTCTTCTGCCTTTTTGTGCAAAGAGTTTAAAGTTGTAATAACTTTTCTGTTAGTGATACTATTCATTGTTATGCTGGTTTTTATGCAAATAACAGCAATCTTTGAAAGATCATTACCGCAATTATTTGAATTGCAACAATTGCTATGCGAATTACATAATTCGCACCATGAAATACACTAATGATCATGTGTTTATTTGTTAAAATCCGCTTTTTTATCTAAACATTAAACAAAATATTTGCTGCGAACAATTGGCATTAAAACTTTGTTCACGATTCATTTTAGGGCAACTACATTTTTAATTTTAAACATCAAATGAAGAAAAAATTAATAGCAGTATGTCATCAAACAGAGTGATAGAGAAATTGGAAATACTTGCAGATGCAGCTAAATATGATGTTTCTTGTGCTTCCGGGCAAAGCAACCGAAAAAACACAAACAAAGGACTCGGAGACTCTTCTGGAAGTGGAATTTGCCATGCATATACTGAAGATGGACGTTGTGTTTCTTTACTAAAAATCTTGCTCACTAATTACTGCATTTTTGATTGTGCATACTGTGTTAGCAGAAAGAGTAACGACATAAAACGAGCCGCTTTTACTGTTGAAGAAGTGGTTGATTTAACCATTAATTTCTACAGACGGAATTACATCGAAGGACTTTTTCTAAGTTCTGGTATTTTTCATAATGCAGATTACACCATGGAGCGATTGGTGAGAATTGCCAAAAAACTGAGGTTAGAACAAAACTTTAATGGTTACATCCACTTAAAGGCAATTCCGGGAGCAAGTGAAGAATTGATGAAAGAAGCAGGACTTTATGCAGATAGGTTGAGTGTAAATGTGGAAATGCCAACTGCAAAAAGTCTCAAACTGCTCGCGCCAGATAAAAATCACCAAGATGTGATTAAGCCAATGAAGTATTTGAAAAATGAGATTATTGGCCATAAAGAAGAGAAAAAGCTCAACAGAAAAGCGCCAGTATTTGCTCCAGCTGGTCAAAGTACACAAATGGTGATTGGTGCCACCAGAGAAAATGATTTTGAGATTCTGAAAGTGGCAGATTATTTCTACCAAAAAATGAATTTGAGAAGAGTCTATTACTCTGGTTATGTGCCAATTAGCACAGATAATAGACTGCCAATTATAGGCACGCCTGTTCCAATAATTCGTGAGAATCGACTCTATCAGGCAGATTGGCTCATTCGCTTTTATGGGTTTAATGTAAACGAAATTGTTGGAGATGATCAACCGCATCTCGATCTAGATATTGACCCTAAACTTGGTTGGGCACTCAGAAATTTACATCAATTTCCTGTGGATGTGAATACTGCCGATATAGAAATGATTCAACGTGTACCGGGTATCGGATTTTTAAGTGCTAAGAAGATTGTAACAGCCAGAAGATATAAAAAACTCTTTCCAGAAGATTTACAAAAACTGGGAATTCCATATAAGCGAGCGAGATATTTTTTAGCATTTAGTACGCCATTTTCAATTCAAAAAGACTATACGCCTATACAAATCAAACAACAGATATTGAAATTACAGAATAGTAAATACAAAAATAACTTTTCTGGCCAACTATCATTATTCTAAGCTAATGACTACGATTATCTACGATGGCACTTATCAAGGTTGGCTAACAGCAGTTTTCGAAATCTATGAGTTTAAATTGAAAGAGGTTGAGTTTGTAAGGAATCAAAGTACAACAAACTCACTTTTCGCCACAAAGCATTATGTTCAATCTGACGAAACAAAAGCAAACAGGGTATTAAAAGGCCTTGAAAAGAAGCTCTCTAAACAAGGTGTAACAGCAATTTATAAAACCTTTTTATCAGAAGTAGATCAGTCTGATGATGTAATGTGGCGATTTGTAAAATACGTGTTTGATAGTACAGAAAATATTGAAAATGACATTGGTAATTCTGCGGTTTGGGATGTTAAAAAAGCAGTAAAAAAAGTACGAAGAGAAACTCACCGCATGAAAGCTTTTGTGCGCTTTCAACTCACCAAAGATGATTTATACTATGCGATTGTAGAACCAGATTGCGATGTTTTACCATTGATCATGAATCATTTTAAAAATCGCTTTGCAGATCAACGTTGGTTGATTTATGATGCAAAGCGAAAATATGGCATTTACTACGATCTAGAAACTGTACGCATTGTTGAAATTAACTTTCAGGCGAATGTTAACTCTTCGAAACCTTTAATGGAAATTAGTGATGAACGTGAAGAATTCTATCAAACTTTGTGGAGGCGATATTTTAATAGTGTAAATATAAAAGCTAGAACAAACATGAAACTCCACATCCAACACATGCCGAAACGCTATTGGAAATATCTTACCGAGAAATATCCTGATTTATAATACCTCCAAAAAACGTTTAATTTACTTTCCAACTTTTGCTTGAATTTGCTGAGGATATCTTTCACCTACAATGGTAATTTCTTTCAAAGCAGTATCTATCTTGTTTAATTCTTCATCAGATAAAGTAATGTTAGCCCCTCCAATATTTTCTTGTAATCTATGCAGTTTAGATGTTCCCGGAATCGGTACAATAAAAGGCTTTTGGGCTAGCAACCAAGCTAAAGCAATTTGTGCAGGACTCACATTTTTATCATTTGCAATTGCCACCACCAAATCAACCAAGGGTTGGTTAATTGCTCTGTTCTCTTTGCTAAATCGCGGCATTATATTTCTTGCATCAGTTTTATCAAAATCTGTATTAGCTGTAATTGTTCCGGTTAAATAACCTTTACCCAAGGGGCTGAAAGGCACAAAACCGATTCCTAATTCTTCTAGCGTTGATAAAATCTCGTTCTCAGGCTCACGGTAAAACATGGAGTATTCACTCTGCAAAGCTGTAACTGCTTGTTCGGTATGCGCTCTGTGAATTGTTTCCGCATCAGCTTCGCATAAACCAAAATGTTTTACTTTGCCCTCTTGTATCAAATCTTTTACAGTTCCCGCAACATCTTCGATCGGCACTTTCGGATCAACTCTGTGTTGGTAAAACAAATCGATGTAATCAGTTTTTAATCTCTTTAAAGATGATTCTGCACTGGCTCTTATACTTTTTGGGCTGCTATCCATATCCAACTGATGCGTACCTCCTTTAAAGCCAAACTTTGTGGCAATCTTTACTTGATTACGAATGGGTTCGAGTGCTTCCCCAACTAATAATTCATTGTCTCCATAGCGTTGTGCTGTATCAAAAAAATTGATTCCTAAGTCAAATGCAGAACGGATGAGCTTTATCGATTCTTCTTTAGGTGGTGCATCAGGAAAACTTAAACCCATGCAGCCAAAACCTAAAGTTGATACTTCTAATTCGCTATTTCCTAATTTTCTTGTTTTCATTTGTTTCATGTTTTAATGAGTAATGAAACAAATCTCTTGGATTGTAGAATGAAATCATTTGCCATATGGCAAAAAGCAAATTAGCGGATATTTTTTCTTATTCTGCTGAGTGAAGATTGTGTAATTCCTAGATACGAAGCAATGTACGAGAGTGGAACTCGATTCACCAAGTTCGGAAAGTTTTCAATAAACTCAAGGTATCTCGTAGTTGCATCTTGGTCAATGAGCGGGCTTCTTCGTTTCAATTTTTGTCTATGTTGCTTAGCCGTAATTTTTTGAATAATGTTTTCCCAACCTATAATAGTATCTGCAATTTCTTTCCAATCTTTTTTAGAGAAAACTACAAGTTCGGTATCAGTAATTGCCTGCAAATATTCCGATGGAATATAATTAGAATCTATATCGTAACCGTACAAGATTAACAGATTTTCTTCAATAAAATATCGGGTTATTTCATCACCTTCTTTATTGTAATAATAAACCCTTAACACTCCATCTATTACAAAACCAACTTGTTTAATTGATTTTCCGGCTTCCCAGAAATACTCATCTTTTTGCAAAGAAATCTTATTCGCTTTACTAGTGATCAAGTCAATCTGATGATGGTTTAAATTACCAAACTGTAAAATATGATCTATAAATTCTTTCATTCGTGAATTTAGCAATCGATACTTATAAAGAATTTGCCATATGACAAAAAATGGGAATTACAGTATATTATAAATACAACCTCGAATCAATCGGCTAATTCCGCTTCAATAATAGTTAACCAAGGATAGCTCAAGCCCAATGTGGTACAAGCATATTGTTTCTTTAATTCTGTGGGTTCAACAATAACTTGTAGATTTTGCCCAACTTTAGCATACACGGAATCAAGTTCGTAAGCAAAAAAAGACAAGCTATTCGAAGATACTAGCTCATTTATGCGAACAGAATCTTTTTCTAAAAATTGAATAATTGGAAGATGACAATCGATGCTCTCTCCTACTACAACTACCTTAAATTCATTTTCAGGAGTTAGCTCATCTGTAGTTTCACAAGCAAATAATAGACATAATATCAACAAGTAGTTTTTCATAGTATGCGATTTATCTCTATACTGTTTCAAGCGTTTTTTCGCTGCAACATTCATCTACTATTTGGCATATTTTGATATTTCTAAGTCGATATTTTTCAAGTTAAATAGGTATGCTAAAATAGAAAGTTGAGCCTTCATTCAATTTGCTTTCTGCCCAAACTGTTCCATTATGATATTCAATTACTTTTCGAACAATTGAAAGTCCAACTCCTGTACCATCAAAATCTGATGTTTTGTGCAAACGCTCAAAGATGTTGAACAACCGATCGTAATACTGCATATCAAAACCCACCCCGTTATCTTTCACTACATAAACACAACTTCCGTCAGATTCATAATTACTCACCTCTATCTTACTAATTTCTCTTGGTCGCGTATACTTAATCGCATTAGAAAGTAAGTTAGTTACTAATTGAGTAATCATGGTTTTATCTGCTTGACAATTACTCAACTTGCCTAATCTAAATTCAATTTTTCTTTCTCCTTTGTCTTGAGTTAGATCAGAGTAAGCGTTTTCAAACACTTGCTGCATGTTTATATCTTGCTTTTTTGCCGTTTCGCGATCTAATCTAGACACAAGTAAAATCTCATCGATTAAGTGACTCATTTTAGTAGTATTCTTCATTATTAAATCGATTATTTCGCCTCCATCCAAATCTAAATTTGATCGATAATCTTCATTTAAAATTTTAGAATAGTTTGAAATCGCACGCAGTGGTGCTCTCAAATCGTGAGATACAGTATAGCTAAAAGACTCTAATTCGCTGTTTTTAAGTTTAAGTTCTTTTGTACGCTTGGCTACTTGATCTTCCAACTCATTATTGAATTGATGAATTTTCTTCATCGCCATTTTGCGTTCTGTTATATCCTGAATAAAAACATGAATTACAGGTTTATTACCCAACATAAATTTACAAGGAGTCGCTTCTGCAATAAATACAGAGCCATCTTTTCTTTTAAAACTGGTTTCAACGCTTAATTTATTTTCTACCTGCATTTGATTTAAAACTTCAGCAGAATGGTCAAGCTCAGATTCTATATGTAAATCAAATATCTTTTTCTTTAGAAAATCTTCTCTGGAATAACCAAATTCTCTCACCGCACTATCATTGGCATTAATGATCGTCATCTCCATATCGTGGATAATCGTAGGAATAATTGAGTATTTGAACATCTGTTTAAAAATGTCTCCACCTTCATCAATCTGCTGAAAATCTTTCAAAAGATCAATAGAATTCGCATTATCTTGTTTATCCTCTTCCTTTTTCATAGCAAGATTACTTAACTAAGAATGTTCTTTTAGATTAAATCTTAGTCAAGTTAATCAATTTTTGAGACTGAATAAAATAAGAGGATTATTAAATTTTATAGCGTTTTTGAATCAGAATTAAACATTAAAATACTATTTTTTGGTTATTTATTTTATCATAGGTAAATTAGATTTGAGTACTTAATTATATGCGACTAAGTCTCAATATTTGTATCTTTTTTTAATCTTTTTAAGATGATTGAATATAAATAAACATTAAATTTTTTAACTAAACTTTGTTGATAAAATACTTTGGGATTGACAAAAAGCACAAATAAATTTTATAGAACGCATATATCCCTCTTTATCAATATTTTATGATAAATCAGAAAAATTGAGACAATAATCTAGCTCAAAATAATTTTTTTTGTATTATTTTAATAATCGAATTTTAAAGCAAATAACTTAATTTTGAACAGTAATTTATGTAGAAGATAGTATGCCTTATTCTGGAATAAAAAAAATTATACTTCTAGAAGACAGTCTGGAAGATCAAATAATTATAAAGGGTAATTTATACAGCAGTGGAATATTTGCTGGTATAGCATGCTGCGACACTAAACAAGATTACATCCACTGTTTAAAAAATACCCAACCTGATATTATACTATTAGATTACCACGTACCTGGCTTCGACTATGATGAAGCATTGACAATGGCCAGAAAAACTTATAAAGATGTACCTGTTGTTTACGTAACAGGATTGATTACTAAAGAGTTAGCTACGGAAGCATTAGTAAAAGGTGCAGATGCCTTGGTTACAAAAGATTGTTTGGAAGATTTGCCTACTGTAGTTCAAAGTTTATGGCTAAACCTATTAATTAAACACGCACCCCAAGAAGCCTCAAAAAAGAAAGCTTGTAAAAAGCTAGAATACATTCAGCTTGAACTAAATTCACTAATCAAAAAAAATCAGGTTTGTATTAAGCCTTTTGTTGAAAGGGAATAGACTCAAACCTTATACTTTTAATTGATTCAATAATCTTATTAAACTTTACAACAAGCTACTCAACAACCTCCAATTTCTGCCTGTAAGTAAAACGATCAGTATTGACTTCTATAAAATACAGGGCTGGTGATAGCTTTTTATTTGGGGATATTTTTAAGTAGTTACCATCATAATTTTTGATCAATGTTGAATATGCCTTAACTCCTCGAATATCTGTATATGTTACTTTCACATATCTATAATTGTAAGCAGGCATTATAATGCTAATATCTCCCTGAGATTGGTTGAAACTTGGAAAAACTTCTACTTGACTTTCATTGAAATTACTGATACTAATAATTGCACTATATGTTGTAGAGCTATCCTTATCAATAATTTCTAGCATATAATAATTATTACCTGGAACAATCTTATGGTGCTCGAAAATATAATCTGATAATGATTCTTCATCTCCCTTGCCATATACTTTGCCAATTTCACTAAATGCTGAGCCATCAGCAGAATGTAATACCTTAAAATAATTGAAATTTGTTTCGGAAGATGTTCGCCATTTGAGTTCTGCAATGCCACCTTTTAATTGCCCTTTAAAAAATACTAGTTCTACGGGTAACAATCCTGAATTTACACCATTTTCATCAATAGCAACTTCTCCTCCTAGACCATCTCCATTTAAACAATATACCGGAGCATCAGCTTCAGTTGGCGGATCTGCAGCATTACACGCCCCCCCACCTTTCGCTATTATAGTTCCGCAAATTCTTAATTGATTACTACCACTAGAGCCAGTAACCAAACCACCTGACTCGATAATAATATATCTACCACAACCAGAATTTGTTCCATCATTGAGATCAATTTTATCACTAGAGCCAGGGAAATCTAGATGACCTCCATCTTGAATCCTGAGATTAGCGTCTAAGGTATTGTTACCACTTACTTCAATGGTAACTCCATCAGTAATAATTATTTCATCACCAGATGCAGGAGCGCTTCCAGTTTCATCACAAGTTATACTGGCTAAGCCAATAGTACAAGGAGAACCTCCACTACAAGATACAGTACAGGTTTGAGCAAGTGTTATGTGTGCTATAATAAAATTTAGCACAAAGAGAGATAGCCTTAGTCTATTCAAGTTGCTAATAAACGTTAAAGTCAGCTCTAGAAACGACTAGGGATTATAAAATTATATTGCAGATTTCGAGCAGGGTTAATACTAATTTTAAAAACAAATTAATCTCTATATACTTACTTTTTATTAGGCATTTTTCACTTTAAAAAATCAAACTCTATTTTAAACTTACACATTGTTATATAGCCAATATAGAGAGGTTGAAAAATTCAAATTGCTTAATTTTTAAAAATTTGGTGATTATTCCATTAATAAAGTTTAGAAAATTGTAATATCCTCAAAAAAGCTACGAACAGATAAATAATTTATAGTTTTTCATCAAAGTCAAGAAATAAACTCCAAAATTTCATTTCTTTTAATGGGTTTTAATACAAACTCCTTAACAAATTCGTATGATGTGGCTATTTCTTTATCGTCTAAATGGAGAGAAGTTGTAAGAATTATTACAGGTACTTTAGGCATTTGCGGATATATTTGATACTTATACATTTCCAAAAACTCAAATCCATTTACCATGGGCATCATTAAATCTAAAAGCACAAATTTGGGTTTTTCAGCTTGAGTATCAGTCAATAACTTTTTAAAATACTTTATTGCTTCACCTCCATCTCTTAACACAACTGGTTTTATAGTTTCATCAACCATTTGTATCATTCTTTCAATGATTAAAATATCAATATTATCATCTTCTATGATCATATAATATTTCATGATTAATGAGTTTAGCGTTATGTTTTTTAATTATCAACATATAAAATTATGTACAAATTAAATATGATTTTTCTCAACTTATGGAGATTATTTTTATAAAACACACCTGCCATTTTGCACTTTGTTAAGATTTAAATTGTAATAATCTAATTCAAGTTATTTTGCCACATATAAACTCTTTCCTGCTATTCTTTTAAACCCAAACATTGTATATTAACAAAGAAGTATTACTAACTGAATCTTATTCTTGATTAATAATACCGCGAAATGAATCTAGAATTACTTACCAACAATATTATTGAATCTTGCAATGATATAATTATCGGTATTAATCTAACTGGTAATATTAATTATTGTAATAATGCTGCAGTTAAGAATTATGGCTATTCAAAAGAAGAATTACTTAATAAACCATTTAGCCATTTATTACCAGAAGAAAAACTGACTGAATTTGCTAAAATAATTGAGGGTTTGATGTTTGGAGAAAACATTGATACTCTTGAAAGTATCCGCTTAACCAAAGATCAAAATAGAATTAAAGTTTCTGTGGTCTTCTCTCCTGTTAAAAATAAAATGGGTAAACTCAGAGGATTTTCAATTGTAGAAAGAAGATTAACTGAATATAGAAATGCAGAAACCAGATCGCAAGCACTAATAGAGACGGCACCAGATGCTATGGTGATTGTGAATAACTTTGGGCAAATTATTTTAGTAAATGGACAAGCAGAAAAACTTTTTGGTTATTCAAGAAATGAGCTATTAGGCCAAGATATCGAAATTTTAATACCTAATCGCTTTTTAAATAAGCACAATATTCACCGAAAGAATTTTTTCTCAAATCCGCATACAAGAAGTATGGGAAGAGATAAAGAATTATGGGGTAAAAAGAAAAATGGAGAAGAGTTTCCTGTTGAGGTTAGTCTTGGCCCACTAAGAACCGAAGAAACTTTGCTTGTTTCTGCGGCCATTAGAGACATATCTGAAAGAAAATATGCCGAAGAAAAATTTAAACGATTGCTAGAATCAGCACCAGATGCCATGGTAATTGTTGATCGAAATGGTTGTATTAGATTGATTAATCAGCAAACAGAAAACTTATTTGGGTATACAAGAAATGAATTACTTGATCAAAAAATAGAAGTA
>PBYL01000258.1 GCA_002729595.1 Thalassovita sp.
ACTTATGAAGAAAATAGTTTTTACACTGAAAATGCACTGAGAGCAGAGCCTTCTTTTTTCGAAATTTTTGATTATGAATTAAAAGAAGGTGATAGAGATAATGTTTTGAGAGCGCCATATAAAGTGGTGATGACAGAAGAGATGGCTCAAAAAACTTTTGGACGAGATGTTGATCCAATTGGCAAAAGCATTACTTTAAATAACCAACAAGAGTATGAGATTACAGGGATTTTAAAAGATCAAGAGAAACCATCTCACCTCAGGTTTGACTTAATTTATTCCATGTATCCGGCTCAGTCCGATTCTGGCTTGGTTCAATATTTAAACTCTTTCAATAACATTAGCATGACAACCTATGCCTTATTGAAAGATCCATCTATGGAAGCCAGTGTAGAAGAAAAGATAGAACCAATTCTTAGAGAAAATGAAGTTCCCAACATCTGGAAAGTGACTCTACAACCGCTAGCAGAAACACACTTAAAATCATCAAATGTAATTTTCGATAACATTAACCAAAACAAAGGTGATGCAAGCTATGTGTATTCACTATCTGCCATCGCTGTTTTTGTTTTGTTAATTGCCGCCTTCAACTTTATGAATCTGGCAACTGCTCGCTCTGCCAAACGGGCGAGGGAAGTGAGCATGAGAAAAGTAATGGGTGCAGGCAAAATCCATTTGATTCTGCAACATTTAGGCGAATCTGTTTTACTGTCTTTTAGTGCTTTGGTACTAGCCTTAATTATGGTGTCCGTTACTGGTTCAATTGTTCAATTACCAATCGCAGAAGAACCTGTGGTGTATTTGTTCCAAAATCCAATTTCGTTGACAACAATCTTAGGAGGAACCTTACTACTTGGAATATTAGCGGGAATTTATCCGGCATTAATTCTATCATCATTTGAACCTGTAAAAGTTTTAAAAGGCAATTTCACCAGCAGCGTAAAGGGAATTTTGCTCAGACGAGTTTTGGTTGTTTTACAGTTTGCGGTTTCTATCGCTATGATTTCTGGAACGGCAATCGTTTACCGTCAATTAGATTATATCAAAAACAAAAACCTCGGTTTCAATAAAGAACAGGTTATCAACATCGGGTTGAATAACCAGCAAATGCGTGAAAGTGCCGAGCAATTAAAAAATGAGTTTCTGCAATTACCGGGAGTCTCTAATGCCGCTACAGTATCATCTTTACCTGGACAAGGCTTTGGCAGAACAGGTATAAGACCAGACGGTGTTGGCCAAGAAGAAGACCCTTGGATTGTGAGTATTATGACTTTCGATGAGAATTTTCTTGATATGATCGGGATGGAAATTGCTCAGGGCAGAAACTTCTCTCAAGATTATGGCACCGAACAAGAAGAAGCGATTATTATTAATGAAGCTTTGGCAAGAGAACTCAACTGGGAAAAACCTGTAGGTAAAAAGCTATATTTTGGAGAAGATGAAAGAACAATTGTTGGAGTGGTGAAAGACTTTCACTTTGCTTCTATGCGCCATAAAATTGAGCCAATTGTAATGATTTACCAACCCGGAGCAAATGGCAGCATCGCTTTAAAAATAAAACCTGAAAACATGCAAGAAACCATTTTGCAAATTGGTGATGCATGGGAAAAAGTAAATGCCGGTATGCCATTCGAATACTCATTCTTTGATGAAGAATTTGGACAACTTTTCCAAAGCGAAGAGGCATTCTCTAAGCTAATCGTAAACTTTACTTGGTTAGCTATTTTTGTTGCTTGTTTGGGTTTATTTGGCTTAGCATCATTTATTGCAGAACAAAAAACCAAAGAAATCGGCATAAGGAAAGTGCTTGGCTCTTCTGTAAGTAAGATTGTGACTTTGCTTTCTAAAGAATTCGCTTTATTGGTGTTAATTGCCAATTTTATAGCTTGGCCAATTGCTTGGTACGCGATGGACACTTGGCTGCAAGATTTCGAATACAGAACCGATATTAGTATGATTACATTCTTTTTGGCAGGTTTTGCCTCACTGGCAATTGCTCTTTTATCTGTGAGTTATCATTCTATAAGAGCGGCTATAGCTAATCCTATAAAAAGCTTGAGAGATGATTAATTGACTTCTCGCTTAAAACAAAAAAGGCTCAAACACTAAAAATGATTGAGCTTTTTTTGTTAATCCCATTTACCCCAACTGTTTTCGTAATATTTAACCAAAGCTTGATTATCTAGCCTATTGATTTCTACATTCGAGGATTGCATGTCTTGTTCAAAAACAAATATTTTTGGGAGAATATCTGAAGTTAAAAAGCGATTTTGTAACCTGTTTTTATTTTCGTCTAGATGTTTAGCCACAGGTTTTATCAATTCTTCAACAACAGGCTTTTTATCATCAAAATAAGCTTTCTTTGGAGTTTGGAAACAAATATTAAAACCCCACATACCGAAAGTTGGCAGATAAACATTAATTGGTAACACACCTCCAAAAACAGACTCCATGGTTTTATTAATACACCAAAACGCATTAGCTGCAAAATACGGCGAGGTAGACTGAGTAATTACCACACCATCTTTAGCAAGAATTTGCTGTATCATCTGGTAAAACTCTTTAGAATATAGCTTCCCTAACGAAGGAGAATTGGGATCTGGCAAGTCAATAATAATCAAAGAATAAACTTTGCCTGAGTTTTGGATGAAATTGAAAGCATCATCATGCACTACATTCACTTTGGGGTGCTGCAATGCGCCATTATTATATTTTGTGAAAATCGGATTGGTACTGGCAATTTCTGTAATAACCGGATCGAGATCGACCAAGTCTATACTTTTAATCTCATCGTATTTCAATAACTCTCTGGTAGCTAAGCCATCTCCGGCACCCAAAAGCAACACATTTTCGGCTTGTGGCAAATAAGCCATCGGCACGTGTACTAAAGGTTCATGGTAACGATATTCATCAATTGTAGAAAACTGCAAATTTCCATTGATATACAAGCGCACATCTCTATCGTACTTAGTCACAACCACTCTTTGGTATTCGGTCTGTCTAGAAAAAATAATGTTATCTTCATAAACATACTGCTCCAACATACCACTTAATTGAAATGAATAGATCATTCCAACAATCATAATTAAAATAGATGCAACTGCTGCAAGCATCAACTGAGTAGCATGTTTGATATTTTTCTTGAACAGACTGGTATTAAAAACCGCAATCAACAAATTGAGAATACCCACTAGAAAAGACGTTCGCATTATTCCCAAATAAGGCAAGAGGATAAGCGGGAATAAAACTGAAGCCAGCAAAGAACCAATGTAATCGAATGCCAATACATTCGAAATGGTATTTTTGAGGTCTTCGTAGTTTTTTAAAATTCGGGTAATTAATGGAATTTCTATTCCTATAAATGTGCCTAGTATTACTATAAGAATAAATGCAGTGAGGTAGTAATTTTCTGTAAGCGAAAAACTAGCATGTAAAATTAAAGCAGATAAACCACCTACAAATCCCAAAGCAATCTCTACCCAGATAAATCTTTCGAGGAGTTTGTTGTTGATAAATCGGCTAAAAAATGAACCAATCCCCATCGAAGATAAAAAAAGACCAATTGTGATAGAAAAATGCAAAATGCTACTCCCTAAAAAATAAGTAGAAATTGTGCTGATAAGTAACTCGTATAAAATACCGCAAACGGCTATTATTAATACAGACACCAATAAAACAGGTACTTCTTTCTTCCCCTGTGCTTCTCCTTTAAATGTTTGTGCTTCTTCCATTCAATCTTATTCCTGAAATGTGTAGTTTAATGAAAAATATAATTTCATTTCAAAGTTGGCCCACAATTTATAGCTTTGATCCTGAAATATTCAAAAAATCCGAACTTATGGCAACATTATATCCCTTGAAATTTAAAACCATATTTAAAGATAAAATATGGGGTGGAGAAAAAATCAATAAAGTTTTAGGTAAAAATTTTGATCCGCTACCAAACTGTGGAGAAACTTGGGAGATTTCTGGTGTACAAGGCAACATCTCTGAGGTTTCAGAAGGTGCACTTACAGGAAAAAAACTTACCGAGTTAATCGAAGAGTACAAAGGTGAATTAGTTGGTGAAAAAGTGTATGAGAAAAGTGGTAATGAATTTCCTTTGTTAGTGAAATTTATTGATGCAAATGCAGACCTTTCTATACAAGTACACCCAGATGATACGCTTGCTAAAAAGAGACACAACTCTTTAGGTAAAACTGAAATGTGGTATATCTTTCAAGCAGATGAAGACACAAAATTAGTTTCTGGTTTCAATAAAGAACTTGACAAAGAAACTTACTTAAAGCACCTCAACGAAAAAACGCTTACCGAAATAATGAATTATGAGGATGTAGAAGACGATGATGTTTTCTTTATTCCGGCAGGTAGAGTACATACAATTGGTAAAGGATGTTTATTAGCTGAAATTCAGCAAACTTCTGATATCACTTACAGAATCTACGATTTCGACCGTAAAGATGATCAAGGTAACACGCGTGAACTTCATACAGAAGAAGCTCTTGATGCTATTGATTACAAGCATTACGATCAGTACAAAACTCAGTATGACAAGAGTGTAAAAAATGCACCTGTAAAATTGGCTAGTTGCCCTTACTTCGAAACTAATGTTTTGAAATGTACTGAGAGCATCGAAAGAAATTATGAGAACCTAGATTCTTTTGTAATCTATGTTTGCTTTAATGGTAGCTTAGATATCGAATTTGATGGAGGCACTGTTTCAGCGAAAAAAGGTGATGCAGTATTGGTTCCTGCTACAATTAATAATGTGGTTTTAAAACCATCTCCTTCTTTCAGCATTTTGGAATCTTACGTTCCTGCTTAATCAGAAACACAAATCAGAACAATAAAAAAAGGTTAGTCAAATAGTTGGCTAACCTTTATTACTTCATGATCTGATTCTGTGATAGTTGTTAATAAAATTTTTATTTAGTTGACAATGTAAGCGCGCCTTTTAGGCATTTATATTTTATTCTTTCTCTAATTGTATTTTTTCTAGGTATTTCTTCTTTACTCCTATTTTCTCGCTCTAAATATCACCCTAATTGGAGCATGTAAAACAACCTAATTACATCAATTACTAATTGATTTCTAAATATCATAAAAATTAAAAAAAACACGATCACCCATAATGGGTGATATTACTATCCCCCTCCTGAAATTAGGGCTAAAAATCACAAAATTTTTTCTTAGGATCGTCATAATTAGCACTCAGACACATTTACAGTGATATTTACAGCCAAACCTCCTTTAGAAGTTTCTTTGTATTTCACCTTCATATCTTTGGCTGTTTGCCACATGGTATCTATCACTTTATCAAGAGTTACTTTGGCATCTTCCGGGTTGCTATTTAAAGCAATATTACAAGCTGTAATAGCTTTTATTGCTCCCATAGAATTTCGCTCTATACAAGGGATTTGTACCAAGCCACCCACTGGATCACAAGTAAGACCAAGATGATGTTCCATAGCAATTTCGGCTGCCATTAAACACTGATCTGGTGAGCCACCTAAAGCTTCGGTAAGACCTGCTGCTGCCATTGCAGAAGATACACCTATCTCTGCCTGACATCCACCCATTGCTGCCGAAATAGTCGCTCGTTTTTTAAAGAAAGTGCCTATTTCTCCCGCTACCAATAAAAATTGAATAATCTCTTTGTCTGTAGCTTCTCTGTTTTTAAAACAGAAGTAATACATAATTACTGCCGGAATTACACCCGCCGAACCATTTGTTGGTGCGGTTACCACTCTACCTAAGGCTGCATTTTCTTCGTTTACAGCTAGGGCAAAACAGCTAACCCATTTTAGCACTTCATCAAAATCGAGCTTAGATTTTTTTATGAGTTTTATCCATTCTGCCGAATTGGTATAGGTTTGCTCACCCAGTAATCTTTTATTCAGCGAAGCAGCTCTTCTTTTTACATTAAGCCCACCTGCAAGAATACCATCGGTATTGCAACCTTTATACACGCATTCTTCCATTGTATGCCAAATGCGCATTAAACCATTATTTATTTCTTCTTCTGTTCTCCAAGCTTTTTCGTTGGCAAATACCATTGCCGAAATAGAAAGTTGCTCTCTTTTGCAATGCTCCAACAAGTTTGCAGAAATATCGCAAGGGTATGGCAAAACCTTTTGTGTACTGGTTACATCTTCGCCTTCTGCCACCACAAAACCACCACCTATTGAAAAGTAAGTGCTCTCTAGTTCTCCATCTGGAGTAATGGCAAAAAACTTCATCCCATTTGCATGAAATGGCAATCTTCTTTTACCAATTAATTTTAAATCTGTTTTTTCTTTAAAGGGAATTTCTTTTTGCTGTAAAAGATTAATTGTTCCAGTCTCTCTAATAGACTTTACTTTATCGCTAATTAATGAGGTATCTGTCGTTTCTGGATTCTCTCCTAATAATCCCATTAAGATGGCAATATCAGTTGCATGGCCTTTTCCGGTAAGTGCCAAAGAGCCATACAATTCTATTCTTATTCTGGAAATAGCTTCAAAATTGCCTGCAATCTGTAATTCTTTTAACCATCTCAAAGCAGCTTTCCAAGGTCCTAGAGTATGAGAACTAGACGGACCTACTCCAATTTTGAGCATGTCAAATACACTGATGCGTTCTGTCATAGAGAGATAAGTACTAAAGTAAAATAGCAAAAAATAAAGCAGGTAATTACCTGCTTTCAATTCTACTTACAAGAATATAAATTGTATTCTTTTTTTACCATTTAATAGTCTTTAAAATGATGTCTTCTTCATAGTTTCCATAAACTACTACTTCTTTCATTGCGAAGCGCCTGTTATCATCCACCTCCGAGTTAAAATCTGCTTTAAAGTACCTTACTTCTCCAGTAGGCAGTTTTAAAGTTACATTTTTACTCAAATCGCCTTGATCGCCAGACATATGAAGCGCATCAAATTGATAAGCCGCATTTTCCATTTGCTCAAAAGCAGCATCTTTAATTCCATACTCTTCTGTAAGCAATGCCACAGCTTCTTCAATACTTTCATTCTTTAACCTAATGCCAGTTATAAGACTATCTTTTCTCACCACATACTCTACCGAAAGCATTCCTTTATCTGGTAAAGTAGATGCACGTTCGTTTTCGAGTAAGAAGTGAATACTTTCACCATCCTTATCTTCCAGATTCACCAGCATAAAAGGTCCATTCCCACTTTCTTCAACAGAGACCAGCATTCCAATTGTTTTTTTAACCGGAGCGCCTACACTCTCAATCAATTCAAAGTTTTCTTCGAATTCAATCTTACCCTTATTAAAAGTATAGGAATCTAAATTGGCTTTAACTGGGGTTTCTTTTTTCTGAGATGAATCTGAGGATTGGCAAGCGTGTATAAAAAATGAAAGTATTAAAACATTGTAAAAAAAATTTCTCATAGTTTCACGTTTCATGAAAAATACGGCAAATTAATTTACCTAATTAGCGCAAAATTACCGAGGAAAAATTTAGTATTTCTAAAAAAAGTTTAAGCAAACGTTAATAAGAATTAATTGCTTTAGGGCAAATACTTACCTCTTAAAAACACCGGAAAGTTAAATAAAATTTTGGAATGACTTTTCTCATTGTTAATATGAACTTAATCTACTAAATTTGTTTTTATTTAGAATAAATAAAAATTGCTTTGAAAACTGCAGCCATACTTAAAAAAGGAGAAAAAGGAATTATTGAAAAATTCCTTGATGAGGCACTTTCAGCGAAGTTTCTGGAAATGGGTTGCCTGCCAGGTTACGATGTAAAACTAATCAGAAAAGCACCTTTTGGATGCCCAATATATTTAAAAGTAGGTAAGAATTTTTTAGCACTTAGAGAAGAAGAAGCCCGCAACGTAGTATTAAAATAAGTAATGGAAGAGGAGGTTCTGGCATCAAAATCTGTCATAAAAATAGCTTTAATAGGGAATCCAAATGCAGGTAAGTCGTCATTTTTTAACAGACTTACTGGATTAAATCAGCATGTTGGTAACTTTCCCGGTGTAACTGTAGACCGTAAAAAAGGATCGTTTAAAATAGATGAAAATCTAAAAGCCGATCTAATTGACTTACCTGGTACTTACAGCCTATATCCCAACTCAACAGACGAAAGAATTGTACTGAATATACTGAGTAATCCGAAAGATAAGCACTATCCGGATTTGATCGTATATATCGCAGATGCAACCAATCTGGAGAGACATCTTTTGCTTTTAAGCCAAGTGATAGATTTAGATATTCCGGTTGTATTGGCGCTGAATATGATTGATATTTCTAGAAAAGAGAATCAAGAAATTGATATTCAAGAGCTAAGTAAGCAACTGCAAATACCTGTAATAGAAACCAATGCCAGAAATGGCGAGGGAGTGCCAGCGCTTAAAGAGAGTATAAAACAACTCTACAAAAAAGAACAGTTAAAAAAGAATAATTCTTTCTTTCACCTCAATGGTAAAACTGATATTATCAACGATTTAAAGGCTAAATTTAAAGTTGATAGCGATTATCAGGCTCTACTTATCTTACACCATTTTCATAAACTACCTTATCTTTCAGAAGCAGAAAAGGCAATTGTAAAAGAGACAATTGATAAACATGCTTTCTTAAGTATTAAGAATCAGGTAGATGAAATTATGGGGCGATTTGATAAAATCACTCCGCTTGTAAACAAAGTAGTGACTATCGAAAAAGATAAGGACGAAGAAACACTTACCGAGAAGATAGACAATGTGCTTACTCATAAGTTTTTCGGTACGCTAATTTTTGTCGGCATTCTGCTTTTTATCTTTCAGGCAATATTCGCTTGGGCTAGTTACCCAATGGATTTGATAGATGCTGGCTTTGCTGCAGTTAGCGATTTTGTGAGTACTAACTTGCCAGATAATGCATTTACCAGTTTAATTAATGATGGATTAATTGCTGGCTTGGGCGGTATCTTGATCTTTATCCCTCAAATTACCATACTATTTTTACTAATTGCCTTACTCGAAGAAGTAGGTTATATGTCGAGAGCAGTTTTTCTTTCTGATAGTTTAATGAGAAGATTTGGACTAAACGGAAGAAGTATTGTATCTCTCATTTCTGGTGTTGCTTGTGCAGTACCTGCAATTATGGCAACTAGAAACATTAGCAACTGGAAAGAAAGGATGATTACCATTATGGTAACACCATTTATGAGTTGCTCTGCCCGTATCCCTGTATTTACTGTGCTTATCACATTTGCAGTGCCTGAGGTGTATTACTTTGGTTTTATAAACCTACAAGGACTCGTAATGATGGGCTTATACATTCTAGGAACACTTACTGCGCTAGTATCTGCTTGGGTTCTTAAAAAGATATTAAAATCTAATGAACGTAGCTATTTTATAATGGAGCTACCTTCTTACAAAGCACCACAAGCTAGAAATGTATTGATTACTGTATATGAGAAAGTAAAAGCTTTTGTTGTTGAGGCAGGTAAAATCATATTAATTATTTCTATTGTGTTGTGGTTCATGGCTTCTTATGGTCCGGGAGATCAAATAGAAAAAGCTACAAATGAAATACTAACCGAAAACCAAGATAAGCAGATTTCTGAAGAAGAACTAAGTGATTTGGTTTCTGCCAGACAGATTGAATATTCTTACGCTGGTTATTTAGGTAAAGCAATCGAACCTGTAATTAAACCATTAGGCTTCGACTGGAAAATGGGGATTGCACTTATTACTTCATTTGCTGCAAGAGAAGTTTTTGTGGGTACGATGGCCACTATTTATAGTGTCGGTAGTAAAGGAGATGATGAAAGCTCTATTATTGAGCGCATGCGTAACGAAATTAGGAAAGACACTGGCAAACCAGTTTACGATACTGCTACCTCATTCTCATTATTAATATTCTATCTATTTGCCATGCAGTGCATGAGTACATTGGCAATTGTAAAGAGAGAAACCAACAGTTGGAAATGGCCTGCCATACAATTAGTATTTATGACAGGGCTTGCATACGTTTCTAGCTTACTAGTATATAACTTATTATCTTAAGCATAAGCGGCTAAGAAATTCGCCGCTTCTGCTTCTGCCCAATAACTTTCCGCTTTAAACTGCGCAAAAGCAACATGTCCTCCCCTTTTAGGGCTTTTTAGGAAAAAATAATCACTGTTTCTGGCTTCTTCAAAAGGAAAACATTCCGGTGCCAGAAACGGATCATCTAAAGCACTAATCAATAATGTCGGGATTCTTATACCTGACACGAATGAGATAGCACTACACTTTTCGTAATAATCATCTACATTTTTAAAACCATGTACAGGTGCTGTAAAATAATCGTCGAAATCGCGAACAGTTCTTAGCTTCGGCATTGTACTACCTAAAATATTATCTGGAAAGGTTTTTAGCTTTTCTTTAGTTTTAGGGATTAAGCTTTTTAAAAACCAGTGTGCATATACTGTACTCAATGCACTTTCTGCTTTACTCAAATCACATGGAGCAGAAATAGAAACCGCCGCTTTTATCTCTTTTGCAATACCTTCTCCTTTCTCTCCCAAATACTTTAGTAAAATATTTCCTCCCAAGCTAAAGCCTGTTAAAGCTATATGCTCATATTTATGATGGTTAATCACATATTTTACCACTTCTTCTACATCTTCAGATTCTCCACTGTGGTATGAGCGGAACAAAAGATTTGGTTCTCCACTACATCCTCTTAAGTTCATAGCTACTACATCCCAACCACTTGCTAAATAAGTTTTAGCTATAGCCCGAATGTATACTGAGCTGGTACTTCCTTCAAAACCATGTATTAAAATTGCAACCTTACTATTCCCTTCTTTTACAATATCTAAATCAAGAAAATCTGAATCTCTTAATGTAATTCGCTCTCTTTTAAATTCTATCCCATTTATTTTCCTAAAAAAAACCGGATATATAGAATGTAGATGTTTGTTAGAAAGAAAAAAAGGAGGTTGGTATGATGTGTCTTTCAGTACTGGCATTTTTCTAAATTAATTCGCTACAAAAATAACAGATAAGTCAGACTCTTCATTATTTTAAATTAGTAGAGCAGGTGCAATCAAAAATTTTTTTAATTTTTTTTAGTGCCCATCAGCCAAAATTTCAGATTTCCTTCATCACACTTGCAGACCTTTAGACACTTAATGCTGCATTTTATCACTAATATTTACAGATAATATAAAAGCGATTGCATCGAGTTTTTGATTAATGTACATTACATACTAATATTTTTAATATAGTACTATGCTTTACATAGAACCTTTTATAAAACATGTCGTTATAGAGAATATAGAGGCCATATTTCTAAAAATAAAGTCTGAAATGTGATTAACCGAAGATTCCTGTATGGAAATATAAGTTTATAAAATTATGAATCTGGAGAATACACAAATCCAAATGAGAAAAGGAATATTGGAATTTTGCATTCTAAAAGTGATCTCAAAAGGTGAGATTTATGCATCTGATATGCTGGATGAACTAACCGATGCCAAAATGATGGTGGTAGAAGGTACACTTTATCCTTTATTAACCAGACTTAGAAAAGCTGAGCTGGTCGAATACAAATGGGTAGAATCTAGCTATGGGCCTCCACGCAAGTATTACAAGCTTACAGATAAAGGCTATAGCTTTCTAGAAAACCTAACTTCCACTTGGATGGAACTGACCACCGCTACCAACCAGATTCTTTCGTGGGTAGACTCAAAAACAAGTAAAGTTACTGAGGAGAAAGAAGCCATAGTTACTGAAAAAGCCAAGCCTAAAAAAGAGAAAAAGAAAAAAGAAGATAAAGAGGAAAGCGAGGCTGAGGATCAGTAAGCTAAATACCACAAGCTCAATTTATTTAAATGAAGAAAAGATATTACAAATAATTTAGTGATGAAAAAAAATATAAGCATCAATGTTGGCGGAATCATTTTCCACATTGAAGAAGACGGTTACGAAACGCTTAAAGACTATCTGTCTTCAATTAACAGGTACTTTTCTAATTATGAAGACAGTTCTGAAATAATTGTAGACATAGAAAGTCGTATAGCTGAAATATTTCTTTCAAAACTATCTGAACATAAGCAAGTAATTACGCTTGAAGATGTAAACGGCTTAATAGCTACTATGGGTAGAGTGTCTGACTTTGAAGCTGCTGAAGAAATAATTGATGAGTCTTATGGTGCAGCGGCTGGTTTCCAACACCACGATACTGCTACCAAATCTAAACAATCTGTTAAACAAGGTGCTGGTAGTGAATATTACGAAGAGAAAAGAGGTTTTACAGAAAAAGCTTTCTTAAGAGACGAAAAAAGAAAATTGATTGGTGGTGTGTGCTCAGGTATAGCTCACTACTTTAACTTAGATCCATTGTGGATCAGAATGCTATTCTTACTTCCAGTATTCGATATCTTCATCACGTTTATCGCTCCTTGGTTTGTATTTGCAGTGTATGTAGCCATTTGGATTTTTATACCGGGTTCAGAAGATTTAGAAGAAGATGATAAAGTAAGAAGACTATTTAGAGATGGAGAAAATGCTGTTTTAGGTGGTGTTGCTTCTGGTGTAGGCAGTTTCTTTGGCATAGACTCTAATATTGTTCGTCTGTTATTTGTAGTTTCGAGTATTTTCGGTGGAGTTGGTTTTGTAATTTATTTAATCATCTGGTTCATCACTCCAGAAGCTAAATCTATTACAGAGCGCATGCAGATGAAAGGCGAACCGATTACCCTTTCTAATATTGAAAAGAAAATTAAAGACAGCCTCAACTTTGACGACGACGAAGAGGAAAGCCTTTTAGCTAAAATATTACTTTTCCCTTTTAGACTTATATCTAAAATTATAGATAATGTAGGTGGCGATTTAGGGCCAATTGCCAAAGTGCTTTTCACAATTGTATCAGTATTCATTGGTATTTTATTAGTAATCATCTCTATGGGTACAACAATTGGCTTGGTTACTTCACTGGCAATCTTCTACGGATATTCTGGTGGTGCTCATGAGATTATGATCGACAATCAGATTCCATTAGACATGATCCAGAATAGCATCCCTCCTGTTGGTGTATTCTTCGCTTTTGTTTCTGTTTGGGTACCATTCATTTTTGTTGGAATATTAGGTACTTGCCTTATCGCAAGAAAAATGGTTGTAAAACCAGTATTAAACTGGGGCTTATTAGGTATTTGGATTATCGGTTTAATTGGAGCAGGTATTACAGTTCCATTGTTCCTTACAGAACTACAAGCTAGTGGCAGCTTTAAAGAAACTTCTGTTTATGAAGTGCCAAACGAAAGACTAAATATCTCTTTAAACGAAAATGGCAGAAATGATGAATTCAATTTAGTGAATCTGTCTATCAGTGGACACGATAAAGATGAAATAGAATTAGTTGAGCGCATTGAGTCGAGAGGAAAAACCAGACAATACGCCATAGAGAATGCTAAAAACATCCTTTACAAATATGATGTAGATGAAGCAAATCTTTCTTTTAACCCAAGTTTTGAGCTAAAAGACGATTCACCATATAGAGGCCAAACTATAGACTTGATGTTATACATCCCTTATGGCAAAGAATTTACATTGGCAGATAACATCGAAACAATTTTAAGAGAAAGTTCTTTAGAAGGGGCTGGTTATTCTTTTAATAACCTTGGAGAGAGAAATATCTGGAAGTTCGACGAAGAAAAAGGACTTAACTGCATCACTTGTACACCAGAAGAAAAAACTGACTTCGGCGACGAAAGAGACATTGTAGATTTCAACTTTAGAGAAGGCGAGTTTAACAAATTACAGGTTACTGGTGCTTTTGATGTAGAGATTATTCCGGGAGATAAATATTCTGTTGTAGCTCGTGGTGAGAACAAAAACCTACAAAACCTTAAGGTAAATGTTAAAGACAATACCTTAATTGTTAGACACAGAGAAAACAACGATTTAACTAACAACAGCAACGAACCTTTACGCATCACCATTAATGTTCCTGAGCTAAATGAAATTTATGCAGAAGGAGCATTAAAGTGTGAAATATTAAATTTGTCTAGCTCTAAAATGAGATTAAAACTGGTAGGAGCTGTAAGTTGCGATGCAGATTTAGATGCAGAAAATCTGAGTGTAGAAGTTACTGGCGCATCTAGTTTAAATCTAAAAGGAAGAAGTGAGTTGCTTAATTTAGGTGTTATGGGAACTTCAGAAGTGAATGCGAATGACTTTGAAGCAGAGAGTATAAATGTAGAGGCTTTAGGTTTAAGTAGTGCCTTTATAAATGCCAGTGAGCATTTAAGCATTAATGCATCTGAGACCAGTTCTGTCAAATACAAAGGCACTCCTGAATCACTTCATATCAATGAAATTAAAGAAAATGATAACCACCAATTCAACTTTTAATGAATGATAAGATATTACTCTTCTTCTTCTATCCCATTCATTAACCAAAGCTGATTTAGGCTGTAGTTTAAATGATTTGGGTAAATCTCATAATAGAGTTTAGATATCTTTTTAAATAAGATCTTTCTAAACTCTTCAAAGTTTTCTTTATTCACCGCTGAAATAAAAATTGCTTCTGGGTTTTTACCCATAAAAGTTTCTTTTAGCTCATCCAAAGTTGCTGGCGGATGGTTTTCTTCAAACGGAGGATACTCCTTATTTTGGAATAAGTCAATCTTATTGAATACCAGCAAACAAGGCTTATCGGCAGCTCCAATCTCTTGCAGTGTTTTATTAACTACATCCATGTGTTCTTCAAAAGAATCATGCGAAATATCCACTACATGTAGTAATAGATCGGCTTCCACAATCTCATCCAATGTAGATTTAAAACTCTCAATCAATGTTGTTGGTAATTTTCTAATAAAACCAACAGTATCTGTTAGCAAAAACGGGATGTTATTTAACGTAAGCTTTCTTACGGTAGAATCTACCGTTGCAAAAAGCTTATTTTCTGCAAAAACATCTGCTTTACCAAGCGTACGCATAATGGTAGATTTACCTACGTTGGTATATCCCACTAAGGCAACCCTAACCATTCTGTCTCTTGCCTTTCTTCTAACTGCGCTTTGTTTAGAGATTTTTTCTAACTTCTTCTGTAGTAAAGATATTTTATCTCTAATAATCCTCTTATCCGTTTCAAGCTCTGTTTCACCAGGACCACGCATACCAATACCACCTCGTTGTCTAGAGTGGTGAGACCATAAGTTTGTAAGGCGAGGTAGCATATATTGATACTGAGCCAATTCTACCTGAGTTCTTGCCTGAGCAGTTTGTGCCCGCTTCATAAAAATCTGAAGAATGAGCAAACTACGGTCAATAACCATTCGATCCTTAATCATGTTATCTAGATTCTTGATGTGTGCAGAAGATAGGTCATCATCAAAAATGATCATATCCACATCATAAGCTTCTACATAAGCATTAATCTCTTCTAGCTTTCCCTTACCCACAAAATATTTAGGATCAGGTCTCTGCAATCTTTGCCTGAAAGTTTTTAAGGTCTTTACACCCAAAGTCTCTGCAAGAAATGCTAGTTCATCCAGATACTCAGTGGTTTTTTCTACAGACTGGCTATCGGTCGACAAAGCAACCAGTACCGCTGTAGGCTGTTCTTCTTCTGTATAATAAAATTCTTTTTTCAAGTATTCAGCTTTTAAGTTTTCCTACTATTTTAAATTTATCGAACACATTGGCATTATGTGGAGCATCATTGTCAAGCTCTTCACTTAGATCTTGCCCAGCCCAGTGTTCGTAGTGTTTACCATTACGCCATAATCTGGAACTCCCTACATCGTAAATCATCCCTTTATATGCAATCCAGATTTCGTGTCGGTCGCTCCCATTTCTCAATGCAAGTTGCGATCGGGTATATTCTTTTAGCTCCATTTTTATTTTAGGCACAAAAAGGCTTCATAATACATTTAATGCACCATGAAGCCTTCTATTTATATAAGTTATTTCTCAAAAAAAGGTTTGCCAATTAAACATTTACATGTTTTTCGGCATGGTAAGAAGAACGTACTAACGGTCCTGATTCCACATATTTAATCCCTCTTTTTAAGCCTTCTTCCTTAAAGAATTCAAATTTATCAGGGTGGACAAACTCAGCTACTTCTATGTGCATTTTAGTTGGTTGAAGATATTGTCCAAGAGTAAGAATATCTAAACCGTGAGCTGCCAAATCGTCCATTAGTTTAAAAACTTCGTCGTCTTTCTCTCCTAATCCTAACATGGCACCAGACTTAGTTCTTTTGCCATATTCCTTTGTTTTCTTTATCTGATCTAGACTTCTTTGGTATTTTGCTTGAGGCCTTACTCTCCTGTAAAGGCTTTCTACTGTTTCCATATTATGAGAAACTACTTCTTGTCCGGCAGAGATCATTCTTTCAAGG
>PBYL01000259.1 GCA_002729595.1 Thalassovita sp.
ACAGAATTTAATAAATTATATAACTTTAAAATTAATTACCATTTTGTAACTTCATTTAAGCCTTGGTTATATTATAATAATAGCCCACAAAATCAGCTTTTTTATACGCTTCTCTCAAAAGTCAATTACTCATTTAATAACCCATCTTTTAATAATTCTCAGCAGCTATATAATAGGAAAATCAGATTTTATCAATGGATGCCAATTTATTATAAATTAAGATCCTTTATAAGAAAGATACAAGGTAATCAAAAGCTATCATTATCTGATAAAAAGATTGCTGAATTCTGGATTGAACAAATACCCTTGATTAAATATCAAAATAAAATTAAAAATGAGACAACAAGTATGTTGTTAAAATGGGAGCAAAGAATTGAAGAATGTTTAGTACGAGAATAGTATGAGTAAAGTTTTTTGTATTGGCTTATCTAGGACAGGAACCACTTCAGTCTGTGAAGCATTGAATCTATTGGATGTTAAAACATTACATTTTTCCTTAACATTATTTGTTTCTCCTGAAATTATAGATCCAAAATTAGAATTTTCTTCCAAAAGAAAACGGAAAGGCTACAAAAAATGGTGGTTTGAAAAAAGATTGAATGTGTTGAAAAATAAAAGTCCAAATTCATTGCTTGAACAATATCAAGGTTTTGGCGACTTGCCTATTCCATTATATTATAAGGAGTTAGATCAAAAATATCCAGATAGTAAATTTATCTATACATATAGATATGAAGAAAAATGGCTAAACAGTATGAAGTGGTTATTCTCTGATGGTGCAGTTTTGTGGGAGCATGGAGAAATAGAGGATGATCTACATTATCAAACTTACAATACATATAAATTTGATAGAGAGAAACTTTTAACAAGATACAATCAACATCATCAAGATGTTTTGACTTACTTTAAAAATAGAACGAAAGATGTTTTAATTTTAAATATAGATCAAGATAAAATAAGGTTTGATGAATTATGCTCTTTTTTAGGAAAACCAATACCTAATGCCACTTTTCCACGAAGTAATGCTGCTAAAAAGCCATCTAGAATTCAATACATTAACCATTGGGTGAAAAATAATATACCTTTTTACTTACCAATTTATTATAAGTTAAAGCAACTAATGCACAAATAATGAGTATTTCTCAAAATAATACATTAATCTGTCTTACTCCTGTTAGGAATGAAGCTTGGATATTACCTCTTTTTATTATGAAAGCTTCTGAATGGGCAGATTACATTATAATTATGGATCAATGTTCTACTGATGGATCTAGAGAGATTGCAAGAAGTTTTGAAAAAGTTATCTTGATTGAAAATAATGATCCAACTTATGATGAAGCATACCGTCAAAAACGATTAATTGATGAAGCAAGAAAGTTACCAGGAGAAAGAAAGGTGTTATTTGCATTAGATGCTGATGAAATAATTTCATTAAATTGGAGATACTCTAAAGAATGGGAGATTATTATGAACGCTAGGGAGTCCTCAGTTCTAAATTTTCCTTGGCTAACAATTATTGATTATGAAAAATCATGGCGATTACCTAAAAGAAAGTCTTTTGCATTTGTTGACGATAATAAGACATCTCATTCTGGTGATTTAATTCACTCGACTCGAGTACCAATTCCCAATATGAAACATGATGTTTTAAATTTAGAAGAAATTGGTATAGTTCATTTAAAACTTTTAAGCAAAAAAAGAAACAGAAGTAAAATAAGATGGTATCAAGCATTTGAACGTATTAAGTACCCACAAAAAAATGCTATTGACCTTTTTAGAACATATAATAATCATGAAGCGCCAAGAAAAGAAGAATTAGTTGACAATAAGTTGGAATGGATAGTAGATATTGAAAATAAAAATATTATTGATCATATTATTGAAATTGATAATGATGAAAATTTATGGTGGGATAATGAAGTAAAAGAGTTAATAGAAAAATATGGGACTGATTATTTTAAAAAGATTGATATATGGGACTTAGACTTTATTCCATATAAAGAAATAAATGATCCAAGAAGCATACTGGATCGAATGGTACATAAATGGCTTATAGGTACTATAAAACAAAGAAGAGCTGTTCTTACTAGAGTTATAGATAAACTTCTAAAAAAAGTATGGTAGTTTAATAGCTGAAAAATTTATGTTTGGATATAAGTAAATTGTATTTTGTTACCCTCTCATTTTAAATAAACATTTTGATTTTTTATGTTGAGAAAACTTAGAGTAGTTTTAGGTGAATTTAAATTATATATTAATAACTACATTATTAATCATATACCATCGCATACTATTAGGCTCTTATATTATAGAAATATAATGTGTTTTGAGATAGGGGAGAATTCTTATATTCATATGGGTTGTGTTTTCAACTCTCCTGGCAAACTAAAAATAGGTAATAATAGTGTAATCAATAGAGATTGTAAATTTGATACAAGAGGTACTATTACAATTGGTAACAATGTTTCTATCTCAGAAGGTACTTATTTTTGGACATCTGATCATGATCCTTTATCTATTAATTTTAAAGGAAGAGTTAAACCTATTATAATAGATGATTATGTATATATAGGTGCTAGCGCTATGGTATTACTAGGATGCCATTTGTATAAAGGTTCAGTACTTGGTGCTAGGTCTTTACTTACTAAACCTATACCTGAATTTGAAATTTGGGCAGGAGTGCCTGCATTGAAGATCGGTGATAGAAATAAGAACCTAACTTATACAATTAGGTATAAAAGGCTTTTTCAGTAATATTATGGCAATTAATTGTAAATAAGTGTGCTAGAATTTTTTGAGATTAAACATATTTGTTCTAATAATCCTTCTATATAAGTAACATTTTTTAATAATATTAGAATAAGAATTTATTTATGAATAAGATCACATTGATAGTTAATGCAGGTCGTAGTGGTAGTACATTTCTGGCTAATATTTTAAATGCAAATTTTGCTAGTAAATGTTATATTGCTCATGAAGATATTCCTGTCCAAGTCTCAAAACCTAGATTATATAATAGGGCATATTTAGATTATAGAATAAAAAGTATATCAAATGATGATATCCTTATGAGATATATAAAAAAATGGGAGAAAGAGTTGAAATATAAAGATGTTATAGAAACGGGTTGGACAGCATATCATTTATGTCCATTTTTATATAAAATATTTGGAGATCAGTTTCAGTATGTGATTTTACATAGAGATCCCATTAGTTTTGCATTTTCTAGAGCTAATATGGGCAATTATCATCCTAAAACATTTTATGATGATGCTCATGAGGTGTCACCGTTTGATAAATATTCAATAATTCAGAGTAAAAAAGAACTTTGGCATACTATGAATCATTTTGAAAAATGTATGTATTGGTGGTGGATTGTTTATTTGGAGGCCTTCGAATTTAGAGATAAGTATCCAACTGTTCCTCACTTAAATATAAAATCTAAAGATATATTCGCATTAGAAAATATAAAAAAGTTGCTTGACTTTATGAATTTGAAATATGATGGGCAAATACAATCAAATGTATCTAAAAATGAGTTATCAAAATTTATGCGAGAGTCATTTCCTTTAACTAATGAATGGCAAGCTTATGTAAGACATCAAGATATTTTGAGATTTGCAGAAAATATGGGATATACATTTGATATAGAGAAAATTGAAAAACAGTCACTGAAATATAAATTACCTTCAGGTATTGCTGCAAAACTTCGCTATTCGATAGGGTATTGGAGAAAAAAAGCTTGGTTAAAATCTATTGTAAAATAGAAAATTATATTTCTTAAAATAGTTGTTTTAGTAATTTGAATCTAACTATATTATTTTTTGATACATAATTGATTGTAAATACTGAAATTAGTATTTAATATATACTTTGAAAATACTTTTTATTACAAATAATTTCCCCCCAATAGTTTGTGGAGTGGGGGATCATACTTTTCATTTGGCTAATGAATTCATACGACAAGGGCACGAAGTTAGTGTGCTTTGTCGAAAGGATAAGAGAATTATTGAGGCGTTTAATTTGAAAAATTCTTCTATTCGAGTCCTTCCATGTATTGAAAAATGGGGAGGGGCTTCTGTGAAAATTATCAAAAATATAGTTGACAAGTTACAACCAAATTGGGTTATAATACAATATACACCATATAGTTTTCATCATTATGGTTTGCCATTCTTTTTACTGAACTTAGCTTATTCATTTCGTAATAAAGTAAATTTAGCAATATTCTTTCATGAAGTACGAATTAAAATCTTTCATAAAAATATGAAAAGAATTTTAAATGCTTTACCAATGATATTTATCAGTAAGCAACTTTCTAAGTTAGCAAAATTAAGTCTAACTAGTAATGAAGGGTATCAACGACTACTTACAACAAACCCTAATAATATTAAATCTCATATTATTAGGATTGGAAGTAATATTCATGTTGAAGATGCTATTGAAAAAAAGAGTAGTAAATTGCTAAAAAAATCATTGTTAGAAGTAGATGATTTTGTGATTGGTACTTTTGGAATGGGGGTAAGAGGTTTGCCTGTTTTGCTTTCAGTATTTAAGGAGATTTCAAAAAGTGAAAAAAGTATTACTTTAGTATTGATTGGAAATTTAAAAGCAGATATAGTAAAGCAAATTAAAAATTTTGGACTACAAAACGAATTAGAAGAGAAGATTGTTCTAACTGGTTATTTGCCTTCAGATAAAGTGGCATCTTATATTTCAATACTAGATATATATTTAATGCTAGAACCTTCTCATTCTAATAATATTTGGACTGGTACTAGTACAAGAAGTGGGACATTGGCTACAGCAATGGGATTGGGAATACCAGTGATCGGTACTAGAGGGGAGTTAACAGACGGTTTTTTTGTACATAAAAAGAATATTTATTTATTAGACTATCTTAATGAAGAAAACTTGAAATTAAGCATATTATACTTATTAGAGGATTCTACTATGAGAAAAATTTTAAGTGTAGAGGGGAGCAAGTCTTATCAAAAAGAGTTGACTTGGGAAATAAGTGTAAAAAAAATCACAGAATTATTCTTAATTAATAAGTGATATAAGAAATAATAATTATTTCCTGAATAAAATTTCAAAACGCTATCATAATTTGATTGATGATTAAAAGCTTAGTTGTTTCTGACAAAACAAATCAATTAATTTTATTCATTTTTTTGTTTACTACATTGAGCGGGGCTGTTAGAAAATGGGTTTTTCAAGGTGGTGTTGTTAGCAATGCTATCTTAGGTATACAATTAATAATGCCTTTGCTTTTTCTTTTTTTACCATTAATAAAAAGACCTAATTCGATAGGTGTAATTTTACGTGTTTATATATTTCTTTTGTTCCCAATGATCGTCAATCCCCTAAATCATACCTATTATCATGGGGTAATTGGTTTTGTTTTACATTTAGGTATGTGGATCCCATTTTTTTATTATTTCAATAATAGAAGTTATTTATCTATCGATAGACTTATTCCTGTATTTATTTTGATTACCATAGCGGAGATATCACTCGCGATGGTACAGTATTCACTCCCATTTGAACATTTTCTTAATCGATATGCTAATGAATCAATTATAAATCATGCGGCATCAATAGGAGATTCAATTAGAGTAACTGGGAGCTTTAGTTATATTGGAGGTTTCGGATCTTTTATGTTTTTTGCATCTTGTTTAATTCATATTATGATTATTCGTAAAACAAACTTCATTATTACATACCTTCTGCTAATGTTAGGGCTAATGGGTGCTTTTATGAGTGGTTATAGAGCTGTTGTTGGATTATTTGTTTTAGTTGTATTTTCTGCTTTTGTTTTTTCAGGAAAATTCATGAGACAAATGATATCGTTATTTAAAGGGGGTGTAATATTGATTTTTGTACTTTTTTTTAATTCAATAATAAATGATCCATTAGGAATAGAATCGAGGTTTATTAGAAGTTATGATAATTTTACTCAAAGGGTAGAAAGATCTACTGAAAGAGGAGAAGGTCAGAGCCGATTATCTGGTCCAATTAATGACATTATTAATTTTAGAGGGGAATATTGGCTTTTTGGTATTGGTTTAGGTTCAACTTATCAAGGAGCAAATGCAATTTGGGGAGAAAGTATACACCTAAAGCCTTATGGATGGTATGAGGAAGAACCAGAAAGAATTTTATTAGAAGGAGGATGGATTTTGTTTTTGATTCGAGTTATTTTATTTGTAGTTCTAGGTTATTTTTTAAACATTCCTTTGTTATTAAAAGCACCTTTATTGATACTGATTTTTGTGTATTTTCCAATTGTGTTTAATACATTCAATGCTTTTTACATTTTTTTAGGGTTATCCTTGCTAGATATTGTGTATAATAATTTAGAAAAAAAGAATATTAAACTAGTGGAAATGTTTACCAAGCTTTCATAAATTGCTTTAGCAGGCTTTCTCATGTGATAATTTATTAACATTTAAGATTTTGAATAAAAATACTAAATCTACAAAACTGTATGGTATTCAATATTTAAGAGGCATTGCAGCAGTACTAGTTGTCTTAGCCCATACTACAGGTATGGCAAGAATGCAAAAATATTTCAATTATAATATTTTATCGGGTTTTTTTGATTTGGGTGATGTAGGAGTTGAGTTATTTTTTGTGATAAGTGGCTTTATCATAACATATGTTACCTTAGAAGATAGTTCAATAAAGCCTAAAATAGATGTTAAAACATTCTTTATACGCAGATTCACTCGAATAATACCATTTATGTGGGTATGTATTATAGTCTTTGCTATAACTCGACTTTTTGTACGAGATTATTTTCCTTGGCCAGCATATTTACGTGCATTAACTCTTTATCCTCTTCAAAATGTTGAACCAAAACAAATCTGGACTTTGAGACATGAATTTTTATTTTATACTATATTTTCATTTTGTGTTTTAAGATTAAGAACAAAGAAGGCCATATTGATTCTTTGGTTTTTATCTCCAGTGTTTTGGAAGGAGATTAAATTATTTTTATTAACTAGTAATGAAAGTTTAATAGAACTTGGCGACTTTGTTTTTAGTCGTTATAATATTTTGTTTGGTATAGGATGGGTATTAGGTTTTTTATTCAAAAAGAACTCTTTTAAATTTAAAATTATTTTACCAAATAGTTATTTAATAAACATTATTGCTATTATTCCCTTGTTACTTATTTTACAATTTATGCGTAAAGAAACTGATTTATCTATGTTATCACAAGAGGTTATTATTGGAATAATTAGTGCAGGAATAGTAGTATTAAGTGTAAGTCTCGTATCAGAGAAGTATAGTAGAGTAGGAAATATATTAGGTGATGCATCATATTCAATTTATTTAATACATGGTATACCTATAGCCGCTATTTTAGGATGGTGGTCTAATATTCAACCCTCAGCAAACCCAATACTTGTTCTTATAGTTATAACTTTTATAAGTTGTGCTATAGGTATTGCTGTTCATTATTGGATTGAAAAACCTTTGGTTAACTATGTTCAAAGAAAAATGTATAAATATGAATATAAGATCACTCATGTTTGAGAGAATAACTTTATGGACAAAATAGATATAATTATAGAAAACATTATTGCGAGTTTTGATTTTCATTACTAATACTAGGTGAAATAAAATTAAAATATGTCTTATATTTACTTATGAGTTTAATCTCATTAGTATTAATCGAGAGTGATTAAAGCTATCCGACAAAGTAACCTTCAAAATAAAGGTTTGACAAAGTTATATTTAGATAATTATGCTAAAGTATAGTCAAATCAACTTAAATATTCAGGGTATGGTAAAATTTTATTAAAAAAAGTGATTTTGTATAATACAAAGGAAAAAATAAGATACTCATTCAAGGTTTTTATTGAGCAGTTCCCTGATTTATATGTAAATCTGCAAAGAATTAAATATAGAAATAGTTGGTATAAGAATTCAATAATAAATAAAGATACTGATATTGTAATAGAGGGTTTTCCAAGATGTGCAAATAGTTTTGCTGTTCAAGCTTTTAAATTAGCTCAGCAAGAACAAAAATATAAAATAGCAACACACATGCATTCTCCTGCACAAATAATAATGGCTGTAAAATATAAAAAGCCTGTTATTGTGATGGTTAGAAGACCTGAAGATTGTATAGTTTCTCTTAGAGCTTTAATGATACAATATAATAGCTCTTTGAAAAGTGAAATCATTTCTGCTTCTTTCAATCCAATAATAAAATATTATATTAACTTTTATAAAAAGCTTATTCCATATAAAAGTGATATAGTAATTTCTGATTTTGGTGATACTATAAGTAATTTTGGAGATATACTGACTGCAGTGAATTTGAAATATGATAAAAAATTCTGTATCTACAACAATTCTGAAAACGAAAAAGAATATATTTTTAAAAATTTTGGCAATCATTTATCACCAGATAAACAGCGAAATGAGTTGAAAAAAATATTAAAAGCTCAATATGAAGAGGCAAATGAAAGCTTGAAGTTTCAAGCAAATGAAGTATATAAAAAAATTATTAATTAACACTTTTTTTATGACTAATACTATTCCTTCTAAAATTTTAATTATATATGATTATTTTATACCTGCTAAAAAAGCAGGAGGAATTGTTAGATCAATACAAAATATAATTTCTTTATTTACAGATCATTGTTCTTTTTATATTTACACATCTGCCTATGATTTAGGGGATTCAAATATTTTGCCTGATGTAAATACAAATAAATGGGTAATATTAAGAGATAATATCCAAGTATGGTATGCTACAAATAACAGAAGAAGGGAATTAGACTTAAGATCTATGATTAAGGATGTTGAACCAGCTGTAGTCTATATTAATGGAATATTTACACCAGATTCAGTATTATATCCTTTGTTAGCTTTAAAGAACACTTCTATCAGAACGGTAATTGCTCCTCGGGGAATGCTACAAGAAGGTGCATTACAAGTAAAACCTATTAAAAAAAAATTTTATCTTACTTTATTTAAAGTTCTACGATTACAAAAGGGTATTATTTGGCATGCTACAGATGAACAAGAGGCTATAGATATAAAAAAAAATATTGGTGAACAGTCCTCAACAATACTTGCTTATGTAGCACCAAATGTTATTCAATTACCATTAAGGCATATAGAAAAAAATAGAAATAAACTGTCTCTTTGTTTTATTTCTTTAATTACAGCAAAGAAAAATTTGCTTGGATTATTTCAAATTATTGCGTCTTTGAATTTAAGTACCAATCTAGAATTAGATGTTTATGGTCCTATTAAAGACAAGGTTTATTGGGAAAAGTGCCAAGAGTTTGTTAAAAAATTTTCTGTAAATATTAGGTATCGTTATCTAGGAGCAGTTGCCCCTGAGTTAATTACAGAGACTGTTAGTAAATACCATGCGTTTATACTTCCTACATTTGGGGAGAACTTTGGTCATGCTATTTATGAAGCATTAAATGCTGGTCGTCCTGTATTGATTAGTAACAAAACACCTTGGCGAAAACTATCTGAGCAGCATGCAGGATTAGACATTTCTCTAGAAGATACAGATAAGTGGATAGATGCTATTTATAAGTTCTATTATATGGATCAAGAAGAGTTTGATAATTGGTGTAGTGGTGCTCAAAAAGTTGCACGTAATTATGTGCTCAAGCAAGATTTTTTCGGTCAGTATCAAAGATTATTTGGATTGTGATGAATAAATATTCATATAAAAGTGAAACCAATTAACCGTAAGAAATGGATGGAAAATTATTTTTATTTATGTTGTATCATTTTGATAAAATAAGAAATTTTTGAGAATAGTAAATTGATATAACATTGTCAAACAAAGTATTATTAAACAACTTTAAAAATTCATGGTATTCACCAAAAGCTTCCTTACTTAAGCAAATCTTGTGGTATTTTATAAATATTATTTTTTTTCAAAATCCTTTAAATCCAATCAGTCAACTTAAAGTAATACTTTTAAGAGTATTTGGTGCAAGGGTTGGCAAAAATGTAGTTATTAAGCCTTCAGTGAATATTAAATACCCTTGGTTGCTTTCAATTGGAGAAAATGTGTGGATAGGAGAAAATGTGTGGATAGATAATCTTACTAATGTTTATATAGGAGATAATGTATGCATTTCTCAAGGTGCTATGTTATTAACTGGTAGTCACAATTATAAAAAAATATCTTTTGATTTAATTATTGGTAAAATTATCTTAGAAGAAGGTTGTTGGGTTGGTGCTAAAGCTATAGTTTGTCCTGGTGTTACAATGAAGAGTCATAGTGTTTTAGCTGTTAACTCGGTAGCTACAAAAGATTTAGATGAATATATAATTTATCAAGGAAATCCTGCAGAAAGTAAGCGTAAGCGCATGATAATTAATTTTTAAATGTGATTGTCCAAAAGATGCACTACATTCAAGTGGCTTTTAAAATTGCATTATTTTGTTTTTTTAGAAGCCTTAAATTCTTTAAATCGTCTTGATAATTCTGCATTCTATAAGGCTCATTTTCTGGTTTATATTTACTTGAAATGTCTTCCCCCAAAGGAGTTTTTGCACTTTTCTCAACCAGTATATCCATCGGTGTTTTACCATTTAATGAACTATGAGGACGGTGCCAATTATAGTGAAATTGCCATTGCTCTAGTTGATCATTGAGGTTCTTATCTTTTAAATCAGCTTTCATATAAAATTCAATTAAATCAGTTTGATGGCTTCTTTCTGCTTTGCCATTTAAATGCAGAGATCTAGGTTTTATAGGTTTAAATTTGATTCCATATTCTTTGAGTTGTTTTTGAAATGAATAAGCAAAAAACGCTTTCCCTCTGTCTGTTTGGACTCTTTGAATAGGAAAAGGCATTTGTTCCAAAAGCCTATTTAGAAAGTCAATGGAATTTTTTACAGTTCGTCTTTTATAAGTGTACATCATTCTAAATCGACTACAATCATCGATAGCAGTATATTCATATATACCTATAACCCGTTGGGTGAATTATTTTAAGAAAAAAGAGATGTATAAAA
>PBYL01000260.1 GCA_002729595.1 Thalassovita sp.
TATCACGATGGGCTGGCAGTTTATGAGCTAAAAGGCAAGTATGGTTTTATAGATGAGGAAGAAAACATAAAAATTGAACCGATATACGATGGTGCCGGCAGGTTTAGTGATGGCCTCGCCAAAGTAAGAAAAAATGGAAAGTGGGGCTACATCAACACCAGTGGAGAACTCATTATAGATTTTCAGTTTGACTTAGCCGATAACTTTGAAAATGATACGGCAAAGGTTCGGCAATTTAATATGTCTTACCAGATTGATAGATTTAATACCTGCCTCAATAATTGCGAAGAGTTTAAAGAAAAAGCACTCATTGGAAATGCAGCTAAAAAATATGAAGCAACTGGAAATATAGTTTCCGATGGATTATTAAGAGTGCAAAAAAACGGCAAGTGGGGCTTTATAGATACGCAAGGCAACATTACCATTAATTTTAAATATGATGCTGCCGAGAACTTTAAAAATGGTAATGCCAATGTTGTTTACAATAACCAACCCCAAGTAATTAACCTACAAGGAATCTGTATTGAAAACTGTGTGAGTGATCTGCTAGACCTCGCCAAAATTGATGCGACGGAAAACATCAGAGCTTTCAATATTTCAAAATATGAAATAACCAATAAGCAGTTTGTAGAATTTTTAAATGCACTTAAAAAAGACAATGTAGAAGCATCTCAATGGATAAATCTTTCTCCCGGTGGTAGCAAAAATGCAAGTCAGGGAATTCTATGGAACGGCAATGCGTTTGAGCTTAAGTTTGGTTATGATAAAAAACCAGTCTGCTTTGTGAGTTATTTTGGTGCAGAAGCATTTTGCAAATGGGCTGGTGGTCGATTACCAAATGCGACAGAGTGGGAATTAGCGACTAAAGGCAACAACGACAGTACTTTTTATACTTACGGAAGCACAAACAACCTGCA
Organism: Thalassovita sp.; assembly: GCA_002729595.1. Lineage (GTDB taxonomy): Bacteria > Bacteroidota > Bacteroidia > Cytophagales > Flammeovirgaceae > Chondrinema. The sequence goes on from PBYL01000260.1 coordinate 918, forward strand.
AGAAATTGTTTGGTTGCAAGGCTTAGATAACAAACTATGCGATGTGGATGATGCTAGATTTCCTGCAAATACAGCAGGTCTAAAACACACGTCTGGCAATGTTTGGGAATGGTGTACTTTGCCTAATAATACAAATAGTGCTGTATTAAAAGGGGGAAGTTTAACCTCTGGGCCTAATCAGTTTAAGCCTGCATATACTAACAAAAAAGATAAAATTGCCTACGATGGTTACTTTGGATTTAGAATGGTAAAAGCTGAAAAATAGCATTATTTTACTTTTTGGCTATTTAATGCTTAAAACAGAAGCTTTCTCAATTCTTTTTAAAGTACTTTTGGAGCATATCATCTACATACTTACTAACATCTAATTCAATCTGAATTATTTAGGTTATCAACCGCAATTAGTTAAATTATACATAAATATGAGATTAAAAACTACCAGTTTAATGCTGGCGGTATGTCTACTTTTTTGTGGATACTACATGTTCCAGTCTAAATATGCTAACAGGCAAGACCTTGCCAACTACAACACCAAAAAGAAAACTAAAAGTAAACCTAAAAAGAAATCCATCACTGTTGGAGAGTTTAGGTACGATGGTCCAGAGAAATATGCCTATATCCATCAGGCAATTCGAACTGGTAGAATTGATCCCGAAAATGTAGATATGTCTACCTATTATAAATCGGGTTACCAGAAAAAAGAGTTTGAGCTAGCTAAAGAAAATAGAGAAATAGCAAGAACCAATCGAAGAATAAAAGCTTACTCATTTATAGAAAGAGGCCCAGTAAATGTACCCGGTCGTACTCGTGGAATTATAGTTGATCCTGAAGATAACACTGGCAATACTTGGTTTGCAGGTTCTGTTGGTGGTGGCATCTGGAAAACAGAAAATGCTGGTGAACTATGGACAGAATTGACTACCTCACTACCCAACATTGCATTTACCACATTGGCGATGCCAGCTAGTAACCCAAATGTAATTTATGCAGGTACAGGTGAAGGAAGCTTCGCAGGTTTAGGAAGTATAAATGGTACAGGTATTTATAAATCTACCGATAAAGGAGAAAGTTGGAATCTATTAAGCAGCACAAATACAGATAACTTTACAAATGTCTCTAGAATTATTGTAAACCCAGATAATGCAGACGAGCTGCTAGCTTGTACTACAAATTATTCATTTAGAAACTCTGCTACTCGAAATTCTTATATCTATAAATCTACAAACGGAGGTACATCATGGGAATTAAAGTATACTTCAAGAACAGGTTCCGATGTGCAGCAACTTGTTGCCACACCAGATAATTTTTCGATATTGTATGCTGCTGTCAATAACGTAGGTGTTTTTAAATCTACAGATGCTGGCGAAACTTGGGAAAAGGCTTCTTTAGGATTAATTACCAATGACCTAAACAGCTCAGATGGACTATTAGGCAGCAGTACTTTTGGCAGATTAGAATTGGCTGTTGCTGAAAACAATACTGATATTGTCTATGCATCAGTAGAAGGCTCTGCCAGTGGTAATGGCTCAGACTTATATGTGTCATTTGATGCAGCAGAATCTTGGAGTCTTGTAGAAGAAGAAAATAACAATACAAATCCGGATTGGCTTCAATCTCAAGGATGGTATGACAACACAATTACAGTGCATCCATATAATGACAGTATAGTTTATGCCGCTGGAATCAGCACTTGGAAGATGACAATTGGAGAGCCAATAGATACTACAGAAACCACAATTGTAGAATATAGCTTTAACAATATTGAGAGCTTTGCCGATGTAGTTAACATTTTCTCTGATGAAGGTGAACAGTTACAAACTACAGATTATGTAGATATCGAAATCCGCTTTGGAGATGGAGTAAGTCAACTTGCACACAGGTTTACCGTACCTGCTGGTTCCACCTCTGGTGTACCTAGCGATGACTATACCTATCAAGATTATGTAGAAGTTCCTTTTGAAGTCTGGGATGTAACTAACAATAGGCAACTAATGGCATCTTTCAGAGATAATGATAGAAATGGTGAGTTTAACCTTATCTCAGATTATAATTCTAGTAGAGAGTATGTGTATGTAAATGTGAGTGATTACGCAAACAGTCCAAATGTGAATATCGCACAAGATGGAGGACAAATTTACAAAAGCTTATATTTGGTATGGCTATACTCACCAAATAATAACTTTAATGCACAAATCCTTCCTACCTCTTCGATCGACCTTGATATCATCCAACTTCCTGTAATTACATATAGTAGAAGTTCTCAAGTAATCAACGACCCTTACTCTCAAGCCGGAGGACTCAATAATAATGTTCACCCAGACCATCATAATTTGATTACTATTAAAGGTAATGGTGAAAGCTTTAGAATATTAAATGCCAACGATGGAGGTGTTTATATAACAGATTCTTCTACTGATCCCGGTGTTTTTGAAGGTGCTTGGAATGCAGTAGGTAACACATATAACACTGCTCAGTTTTACGGTGCAGATAAGAAAAAAGGAAGTGATGAGTACGTAGGTGGTACGCAAGACAATGGTACTTGGCTTTCTCAAGGTGAAGCAGAAGATGCTGAATCGGAATATAGAATGATAATTTCGGGTGATGGTTTTGAGGTTGTATGGCATTATCAAGACACTAATAAAATAATTGGTGGAGCGCAGTATAATACATTTGTAAGAACCTTAGATGGAGGTAATAGCTTTGAAACTGCTGTAAGTGGTCTAGAAGATGATGGCCCTTTCGTATCTAGACTTGCCAATTCTAAAAGTGACCCTGATATCTTGTATGCTGTTGGAAGCTCAGGAGTTTATAAATCTATAGATTTTGGTGGTTCTTGGGACTCCAAACCAATAAGCACTCGTTGGGGCTTTTGGAGTGGAACTGACGTAGAAATTTCTTTGGCTAACCCACAAATAGTTTGGGCAGGCAGCGGAATGACAGACGTAAGATCAATACAACTTTCAACAGATGGTGGTGAAAGCTTCGACGTTACTAATAATTACCCAGATGAAATTGGTCTTGCTACAGGTATTTACTCTCATCCATTTCAAGACTCAACTGCTTATGTATTATTCTCAATCAGTGAAAGACCTAAAGTTCTCAGAACAACAGACTTAGGTAACTCATGGGAAGATATTAGTGGTTATGGTGATGAAAGTACAAGTACAGGCTTTCCGAATGTGGCGGTTTACAGCCTTTTAGTAATGCCACACGATACCATGACAATTTGGGCTGGTACTGAAATAGGCATTGTAGAATCTACAGACAATGGACAAAACTGGCAATTACTAGACAGTAACCTTCCTTCAGTCTCTGTTTGGGATATGAAAATTGTAGATGATCAAGTAGTGATCGCGACCCATGGTAGAGGTATTTGGACAGTAACAATTCCAGAACTAGCAGATTACTCTCCTGCAGATGTAATACTCACCCCACTACTCTATGGTTTGAGCCAAGGTGTAGGTATAAATAGCCTAAACCTAGATGTAGACATTCGCTCAGATTATGACTCTGTACAAATTGTGGGTAATAATGAAGTTTTGTATACGCTTTACAACCCAATTACTATTGGTAGAGCACTTTATGTACTAAGTCCAATAGATGAAGGAATACTTTCTGTAACGATTATTGGCTTTAAAGACGGGCAAGAATACATATCTGGTATTCAAGAAATAAACATCTCTACTTTAATAGTACCTGTTACTAGTTATAGTACAGATTTTAACCAACCGAATGGAGATTTTAAAGTAGATGGTTTTCTGATTGGAACAGATGATGGCTTTGACAATGCCACCTTACATACGAAGCATCCTTACCCAGTGGCAAATGACGTAGGCAAAAATGAGCTTAATTTCACAGCAACTCTAACTACGCCTATTATCGTGGCTGAATCAAATGCAACCATCAATTACAAAGATGTAGCTATCGTTGAACCGGGAGAAAGTGGGACAATCTATGGTGATAGTGAATTCTGGGATTATGTAATTGTAGAAGGTTCTAGAGATGGAATTTCTTGGGTTGCATTAGCTCCAGGTTACGATGCTGGATCTAATAGTGCTTGGCAAACTGCTTATAATGCCGAAAACGATGGAGATCAATCACTTTTTGTAGATCAAGAGATTGACATATTAGAAACATTCAATGCTGGTGATACCATTATGGTTCGCTTTAGACTTTACTCTGACCCATTTGCTTCTGGCTGGGGCTGGGCAATTGACAACCTTGAGATTCAAGTAGATGGAGTAACAGCTACCAACTCAGGCTTAGAGCAACAAATGAAGCTTTATCCTAACCCGTCAAGAGGAGTGGTTACAGTAACTATAGAAAATGCATTGCAAGGAAAGATTGAAGCTAAAGTAATGGATGTAATTGGTGAAGAAATTCTTACTAAAGAAATCAACAATACATCAGGCAGTACAAGCTTTAAGTTTGATTTGAATAACTATCCGAAAGGAGTTTACATTATTCAATTATCAGATGGGAAAAGCAAAATAGCCAAAAAGCTCATACTAGAATAAAAGACTTGGAGTATAAAAAAAGACCTTCTGACATGTTTCAGAAGGTCTTTTTCATTTCTTAATATATTAAAACTTCTATTTTCCCTTAAATAAAATAGCTGTTAAAAAAGTAAGGAACATACCTGTGAAAAGTAGGCCAATTCCCTGATCTACTGCCAAGCCTCCGGCAGTTAATTCAGTATTTTTTATATCTTCAAAAACCTCCTGAACTTCTTTTTTTTGCTCTTGCAAATTTTGATAAGCTTCTTCATCATTTAATTCTTTAGAAACTTTCATTTGCTCTTCAATAAAAGTGACATTGCTTTTTCCGAGCTCTACTAAAGCATTTTTATGCCTTGAGATTACCTCTGTTCCCGGTATAAGCATCCAAATAAATAACAACAAGCCATACAGCAAAGTAGCTGTGCTATTTAAGATTAATCCTATACCTATGGCTCTTCCCATACTTAACCTGCCACCATTTTGCTTGAACCTGAAATACCACAATGCCCCACCAAAAAAGATAGCATACAGCCCTAGGTAAATGTATTTATATCTGCCAAATGGATTGCTTCCAATCACATATAGTAAGAGTAAGTACAAAAAACAGAAAACACCAGCAGCTAACCCTCCTATCAGTGCTGTTTTCACAAAAGGATTTTTCATTATTTAATTCTGGTATTTTTCTTTTAGTAATTCAGAAAACTGTACAATGCCTTTATTAATCACACCCAAAGCTTTTCCTTTTAATGTTTTGTCTGTAAATGGCGTATTTTTAGAAATTGATGCAATCTCATTTTCAGAAAAATTCCATTCTATAGAATCGTGGAAAATTGTAAGGACAGCATCCTCTCCAACAGTTATATCTTTTACATCAAGATTTAAAAGTTTACGTGGAGCTACACTTAGCTTCTCTACCACTTTGGCAATATCTAGTTTCCCATTATGGTAAGTATTTGCGGTAGCAAAGGCTGTTTCTAGAGAAATCATACCAAAATCTGCCAAGTCAAACTCAAGGTGTTTGCTTTCTGGATCTTGAGGTATGTGATTCGACACTATTGCATCAATAGTTCCATCAGCTAAACCTTCTAGAATAGCTTCGTTGTCTGAAGCAATTCTAAATGGTGGATTTACTTTTAGGTTGGTATCAAATCCGAATAATGCTTCATCAGTAAAAGCATATTGGTAAGCAGCTACATCACATGTAACTTGCAAACCTTTTGCTTTTGCAGCTCTTATTAACTCTACAGACGCAGCAGTCGAAATCGTAGAGAAATGAATTTTTCCACCATAATATTCCAGCATTTTTAATGCTTTAGAAACCGCCACTTCTTCAGCGATTGTCGGAATACCTTTCATTCCTAACATTGTGCTAGACACTCCTTCGTTCATTTGACCACCTTCTAGCAAATCGTCATCTTCTGGGTAAAGCATCAGCATACTATTTAAAGGTTGCAGATACCTCAATGCTCTCCCAAATACAGCATCGACATGTACATGGGTTAGTCCATCAGAAAAAGCTTTTGCACCAGCCTCACTCAAATCGATCATCTCGCTTAATTCTTTCCCTTCTGTCTTCTTGGTCATAGCAGCAATGGGATGCAAATTCACGGGAGTAAAAGCACTTTTTTGCTTTATATAGAGCACTGCTTGCGCAGTATCTACTACCGGATAAGTGTTTGGTAAAACTGCCACATCAGTAAAACCGCCATTTGCAGCAGCTTTACAGAGAGTTTGAATATCTTCTTTATATTCGAAACCCGGCTCATTTAATGCCGCTCTCAAATCTGTCCAACCTACTGAAACTGAGAGCTCTGAGCCATCAATTACAGTATCTGCACTAGCAATATCTGATTCAGTAATGTCGGTAACTTTACCATTGTTTACCAGCAAATTAACACGCCTGTTATGCAAAGAATGTGTTGGCGCATATAGTTTTATGTTTTGCAATAAAATATTCATCTACAGCACTAAATGGTGAGAATTTTCAGACTTGGGCAAAACTAATAAAAAAGGTGGCGAATTAAGAATTGAAAATGAATATAAAAAAATAACCCCTGCATTAGCAGGGGCATTTCCTGAAGTTGTGTTTGTTTGTTTAGTTCATCTGCCATTTCTGGCATTCAAGTGGAAAGGAATTCTTCGAGTTTCTCCAATGTAACTCTCTCTCCATACGCTTAGTGTTAAGATTATTCTTTAGTTAAGTACTTTAAGAATTACAAATTCGGTACCCTATAGCACCTATAAAGTATATAAAAAGAAAGAATACAGTCTCAGGTAAGAAAATATACATTTGATACATTTTTTTATTTTTTCAGTTAAATTTATTAACAGAAATTGACCTAAAATGCAGGAAACAATGGGTGAAAAATATTTGCTGATAATGAAAAATAAGTATTTGACGCATCTGACTTTTAAGCAAAACCTTAATACTATAGAAACAGCTATTTAAATAGACGTTTATTACATTTGGCTATTTTTAACTTTTGCAAACATTTTTATGTTTTTACAGATTTGAGAAGAGTATAAGGTAGAATTAAGATTTGCATTAATTTTATTAAAAATTAAAATAATAAGCTTTTCTACTTCTCATTTTTATATAAGTTACCTTTCAGGAAACTCAAAAAAAATAAAATTCATTATCTTCAAAAGATGACAATGTTTTATCTTGTTTTTATATAGTGTCAATTTAATGTGACGGGATTTTTTCCCTTATTATAACTGTCGTGTAAGAATGAAATACAGTAAATATTTTTTAATCTCATTTTTAGTCATATTACTCGATCAAACGGTTAAGCTACTTGTATACTTTAATATGGAATTGGGTGAGTTTGGAGAGATTTCCGTTTTTGGAGACTGGTTCAAACTTCATTATATTCTAAATGAAGGTATGGCATTCGGTTTTACTTTTGGCTCAAACTATGGCAAACTCATTCTCACTTTTTTCCGATTAATTGCCATGCTGGTAATAGGCTGGTATTTAGTCGTATTTACAAGAAAAAAACTTCCACCTCTATTTTTAATCTCGATTGCTTTAATCTTAGGAGGAGCTGTTGGCAATGTAGTCGATAGTATTTTCTATGGTGTTTTTCTTGAACACGCACCAGAAGTATCAAACGCACCTTTTCTTTACCCTTGGTTCCACGGTAAAGTAATAGATATGTTTTATTTCGATTTTTGGCAAGGTTACTTACCAGACTGGGTTCCCTTAATTGGAGGTGAATACTTCGCTTTTTGGCCAATTTTTAATATAGCAGACGGTGCCATATTTTTTGGTGTAACCATCATTCTGGCATTTCAAAAGAAATTCTTCACATTTCCAGATGAAAATCTGGCTGAAATTGAAGTACCTGCTGAAAAGAGCATCAAGGAATAAAATTGTTGTTAGTAAATTTTTGCAGTGATTGCTTTTTTCTTTTCCCTATCTTTGCAAAATGGACGAAGAATTATACGAAGAAGACGAAGAGCTTCAGGAGTTATATGAGCATCAGCGTTTCGTAGTGGATGCTAAGCAGGGATTGCTTCGAATAGACAGATTTCTAATCGAAAGATTAAAAAATACTTCCCGCAACAAAATACAAGATGGGATTAAGAAAGGATATGTGAAGGTTAACGACGAGGAAGTAAAAACAAACTATAAGATAAGACCGGCAGATGTGGTTACAATATCATTCCCTAAGCCGAAAATAGAAACAGAAATAATCCCTCAGGATATTCCATTAAATGTGGTTTACGAAGATGACCACCTAATGGTGATAAATAAAGAAGCTGGCATGGTAGTACACCCAGCGCATGGCAATTGGGATGGCACTTTGGTTAATGCATTGGTTCATCGTTTTCAAAACCTACCTACTTCTAGAAACGGAGAGGTTAAACCAGGACTAGTACATAGAATCGATAAAGATACTTCTGGTTTAATGGTGATTGCCAAAACAGAACCGGTTATGACACACCTCGCCAAGCAGTTTTTTGACCATAGTATAGAAAGAACTTACTATGCGGTAGTTTGGGGAGAACCAAAGGAAGACAACGGCACTGTAATCGGACATGTTGGTAGAAGCCTGAAAGACCGCAGAGTTTATACTGTATTTCCAGATGGCGAGTATGGCAAGCACGCTGTCACTCATTATGAAGTACTTAGAAGACTTCGCTATGTATCTCTTGTGAAATGTAATCTCGAAACAGGTAGAACACACCAAATTAGAGTACACATGAAACACATTGGCCATAACTTATTTAATGATGAAAGATATGGTGGAGATAAAATATTAAAAGGAGAAAAATTTAGTAAATACAAAGCATTTGTTGAAAACTGTTTTAAAATAATACCAAGACAAGCACTCCATGCAAAGTCTTTAGGATTTGTACATCCAATCACAAAGGAAGAATTAAGGTTTGAGTCTGAATTACCTCAAGACTTTCAAGATCTTCTTGATAAGTGGGAACACTATGTGCAATACACTTAGTAGCATAATTTGCTTCTCATTTTATCTTAATTTCAATCAAAAAAATCAAGGCATAATCAAGGATTTCTAAAGCTTAATAGCTAACATTGATTAGCTTTGATTTTTTATAAATCTGTCTAAGAGCAAGCGACCTTTTGCTCTTACTCTTAAATTAATTTGTTACCATTTCAACCATAGTTTACTATAGATGTACCTCATTTTTGATACTGAAACTACCGGACTACCTAAAAACTACAATGCACCTGTAACCGATCTAGACAACTGGCCTAGACTCGTACAGCTTGCTTGGCAGTTGCATGGAAATAAAGGTGAACTCCTCAGTGCAAAAAATTATATAGTAAAGCCAGAAGGATTTACTATTCCATTTAACGCTGAGAAAATTCACGGTATTTCTACTGAAATGGCTCTCGAAGAAGGTTTGCCATTAGCACAAGTAATGCAAGAATTTGCAGAAGATGTGGCTACTGCAGATGTATTAATTGGTCACAACGTAGAGTTCGATATCAACATCACTGGAGCAGAATTTATTAGAAGTGAAGTAGAGAGTGATTTGATGGAAACTGACACCATCGATACAAAGAATGAATCGATTGAGTTTTGTGCGTTGCCGGGAGGTAAAGGTGGTAGATATAAATGGCCAACATTAACTGAACTACATCAAAAACTATTTGGTGTTGGTTTTGATGATGCTCACGATGCAGCTTATGACGTTGATGCAACTGCTCGCTGTTTCTTTGGATTGATCGAACAAAGGGTAATTAATCCTTATGACAAGATCGATCCGAAAATCATCAAGTATGAGCCGCCAAAGCTAGATGATGCCAACTTTGCAAAAGCCAAAGAACAAGATAAGGATATATTATCTGATGTACCTACAGAAGTTAAGGCAGAAGATGTTATCCCCTTCTCACACCTTCATGTACATTCTGAGTTTTCTATTCTCCAAAGTACTGCCGGTGTAAAAAAGATATTAGCCAAAGCTAGAGAGCTTAAAATGCGTGCTGTTGCCTTTACTGATATGGGTAACTTGCATGGTGCTTTTAACGCTGTAGCTGGTCAAGGCGACGATTTAAAAGTTATTATTGGTTGCGAATTTTATGTAGCTGAAGAGCGACTTAAAAAACAGTTTACCAAAGACAATCCTGATAAAAGATTTAATCAATTACTTATTGCCAAGAATCAGAATGGTTACAAAAACCTCTCAAAACTGAGTTCTATTGGCTATATAGAAGGTTTCTATTCGGGTGTGCCCAGAATTGATCGCGATTTGATTATTAAACATAAAGATGATCTAATTGCAACAACTGGTAACCTGTACGGTGAAGTCCCATACTTAATTCTGAATGTGGGTGAGCACCAAGCTGAAGAAGCCTTTGTGTGGTGGCACGAATTATTTGGCGACGATTTCTATGTTGAATTGATGCGCCATGGTTTGCCAGAAGAAGAAAGAGTAAACAAAGTGCTTTTAGGCTTTGCTGAAAAATATGGCGTAAAACCTATTGCCAGTAACGATGTGTACTACTTGCACGAAGATGATGCAACCGCTCATGAAGTACTTTGGTGTGTAAAAGAAGGTAAAACCATGAGTATGGATGTGGGAATGGGTAGAAGATACCGTTTTGCACTTCCAAACCACGAATACTATTTCAAAGATCAGGAAGCAATGAATGCGCTATTTGCAGACATGCCTGATGCATTGAAAAATGTTAATGAAATAGTAGATAAATGTGAACCGCTTACCTTAAAAAGAGACATCCTTCTTCCTGCATTCCCGATGCCAGATGAATTCGAGAATCAGGATGATTACCTCCGACACCTCACCATTGTTGGAGCTAAAAAACGATATGGAGATCCAATTCCAGAAGATATATTCGAGCGCATAGATTATGAGCTCAAAATTATCAAAAACATGGGCTTTCCGGGATACTTCCTTATTGTACAAGACTTTATTGCTGCCTCTAGAGATATGGGCGTATTCGTGGGGCCGGGTCGTGGTTCAGCAGCAGGTTCTGTTGTTGCATTCTGTGTGGGTATTACCAACATCGACCCCATTAAATACAACCTACTTTTCGAACGTTTCTTGAATCCGGAAAGGATATCGATGCCCGATATTGATATTGACTTTGACGACCGTGGAAGGCAAGATGTAATCGACTGGGTAGTAAAAAAATACGGAAAAAATCAGGTAGCTCAGATTATTACCTATGGTACAATGGCAGCCAAAATGTCGATTAAAGACGTTGCCCGTGCTACTGAATTACCTCTTTCTGAAGCGAATATGCTCGCCAAATTGGTTCCAGACTCTCCGGGTACTACACTCGACAAAGCTTTTGGAGAAGTAAGTGAACTGGCTGGAATTAAAGAAAATGACCAAGGCCCACAAGGCGAGGTAATTAGATTGGCTCATACGGTAGAAGGTTCTGTAAGGAATACTGGTATACACGCAGCAGGTGTTATTATCGCTCCAGATGATCTGTTAGAATACATCCCTGTATGTACTTCTAAGGATGCGGACTTACTTGTTACCCAGTTTGATGGAAAGGTTGTTGAGTCTGCAGGTATGTTGAAGATGGACTTCTTGGGCTTAAAAACCCTTACCATTATTAAAGATGCCCTTCGACTCATCAAAAAGAATTACGATGAAGATATAGACATTGATGAAATTCCTCTTGAGGATCCAAAAACATTTGAACTATATCAAAACGGTGAAACGGTTGGTACTTTCCAGTTTGAATCTGCCGGTATGCAGAAATATTTGAAAGAACTGAAACCAACCGACATAGAAGACTTAATTGCGATGAACGCCTTGTACCGTCCGGGTCCAATGCAGTTCATTCCGAACTTTATCAACCGTAAGCACGGTAAAGAAAAAGTAGAATATCCACATCCGCTGCTAGAAAACATCCTGAACTACTCCAATGGAATTATGGTGTATCAGGAACAAATTATGCAGACAGCTCAGATTCTTGCCGGTTACTCTCTTGGTGGTGCAGATTTGCTTAGAAGGGCAATGGGTAAGAAGAAAAAGGAGGAGATGGATAAGCAGAAGGTAATCTTTGTAAAAGGTGCCAAGGAGAAAAACGATATTGATGAGAAACAGGCAGAAGAGATTTTCTCTATTATGGAGAAATTCGCCTCTTATGGTTTCAACAGATCGCACTCAGCTGCTTACTCTGTGGTAGCTTACCAAACAGGTTACCTCAAAGCCAACTACCCTGCGGAATATATGGCAGCAGTACTCAGCAACTGGATGGGTACAATCGATAAGATTAAAATATTTATCGAAGAAGCTAAAAGAACTGGTGTAGAGGTACTTGGCCCAGATGTAAACGAAAGTTCTAGAGACTTTGACGTAAACAGTGATGGAGCAATTCGTTTCGGTTTAGCTGCGGTAAAAGGTGCTGGTGATGCAGCGGTAGAAGCCATTATTAATGAAAGAGAAGAAAACGGACCTTTTAAAAATATATGGGATTTTGTTGAGAGAGTTGACCTTAGAAAGGTTAACAAAAAGACGGTGGAAAGCTTGGCTTACGCTGGTGCTTTTGACAGTTTAGGAGAATTACACCGTGCACAGTTTTTCAATATTGGCGAAGGTGAGCAATCTTCTGGTATTGAAAAACTAGTAAAATATGGTAGTGTGGCACAAGCAGAAAAGTCTTCTGCGCAGATGTCTCTATTCGGTGGTGGAAGCGGAATTGAGATGCCTAAACCTAAAATTCCTGATTGTGATAAATGGAGTGATCTAGTAAAACTTCGCTTTGAGAAAGAAGTAGTAGGTTTCTATATTTCTGGCCATCCATTGGATTTATACAAAGTAGAACTAGAGTACTCTTGTACGCCTATTCCGAAAATTCAAGATTGTAAAAATCGCGACATTTCTATTGGTGGTTCCATTACAGATGTAAAAATTCGTGAGGCTAAAAATGGTAACAAGTTCGCCATTTTTGCAGTGGAAGATTACGAAGGCTCTACGGAACTGGTATTATTCGGTAAGAATTACATTGAGCACAGAAACATGCTCGAAATAGGCAGGTTTGTATACATCAAAGGAAAAGTGCAGGAACGATATGGAAGAATTGGTGAATGGGAGCTTTCTGTAAAAAGTATTTCTCTGCTTTCTGATGTAAAAGACCAGCTCTTTAAACAAGTAATTTTGAAAATTGACCTCGAAAAAATCAACGAAACATTTGTAGATGGCTTGGTTACTTTGGCTGAAACCCATTCTGGCAAATGTGATATGAAATTAGAGGTATATTCAGAAAATGAGAAGATCAAACTCGATTTATTCTCAAGAAAGTTTAAAGTTGATCCGAATGTAAAATTTCTTGAAGATGCCAGAGAACTCGATGTAACCGAGTGTATGGTCAAATAATTAGAAGTAAAAAATCAGTATCAGACTTTAATACCTGATACTGATTTTTTTTAGATTAGATGTTTTCCCACCAAGTTACAAATGCGAAATCTGTTAAAAACTGTACAGGTTTATCGTTCATATCAAAGCCTACAAAAGCACCATAATTACCGTCTCCTACTCCTGTAGAAAACTGGATCATATTATAATCTTCAAAAATGATCACTTTATCTTTCCCACTTGATTCTGTACCAAAGTTCTTATCCCAAAGGTCATCACCCTGGCCATTAAACTTTAATACTCCCTCAAAATCGCCTATAATTGCCGAGCCACCATCTACTGGATAGCCAAAAATTTGCTCATCAAATATTGAGATTTTCTTTTGTCTGCCCATTGTCGCATACTCCCACTTTACAACCGCTTCATCAGAAAAAACAATTCTTACAAAAGCATTAAACTGCATTCCGTTTACATCTACTACCGACTTCTCAACTATAAATTTACCAGTAGGAAATGTCTCGTTAAAAGGGCCTAAACCCCCTAAAGAAATAGGATCTCCTATCACTAATTTGCCCGTTGGCAAGTTAATTTCTCCAATATATTCTTTATTAAATTTTAAAGTATATTCCTCTTGTAAAACAACTGTGTCATCAATAAATGCTGTTTCAAAAATTTCTGGTTGCACCATAACGTGTCTTTGTGTCTTATAAATTATGTTATTAATTGATTAATTCTTAAAAAAGAGATTAGAATAGTTTAGCAATATTTATACTCATTATTCTTTTGCCTACTAATTTTTCTTTCTTCGTTTCTTTCGCTTTTTGGTAGTAGCATTGACCAAACTTCTTTTATTCCTTACATAAGCTGCAAATTCAGAATGTATATCATTTAAATAAAAAGTATCTCTTAATGTTTGAGTGATTTTTATAAAATTGATTAAATCAGGCGTATACCACCAATGTTTCTGAGCTTTTTGCATGACCTCCCATAAGCTCTGTGAATTAAAATAATAGTAGTATCTGTATTTATTTTTTGAGTATAACTCTATGCTATAACTTGAAGCATCAGTACCAATGAATCTGTCAATTTGTTCATGATCTAAATGATAAGTGCATTTATCTGTTATGATGGTAAACTCACTCTGATGCATCTTAGGTAATGTAAGTACATCTAAGTCTAAGAGTTTTTCCCAAAGACTTTCTATATCTACAAAATCACAGTTTTGATTAGACCAAACTAGGCTATCTTCATAAACAAAACCTCTTGCATAGTGCCAATTACTCAGTTTATCAAAATTAAGTTTTAAAAATGTACCACCGTCATACCAAGCAGAAGTACTCCAAAACCTCATTTCAAATTCAAGACTATCAAAATTCGGTCTGCCTAATAAATCTTCGTGTAATGGTTTATTACTACTCTCATTTGTAGTATCAGATTCAAAATCAAACTGAGCATTGGCACAAATTGGAGTTAATAAAAGAATAGAGAGGAGAAGAATGTGGCGCATATTAACTAAATCGTATCAGTATATCACTCATCAAATAAGGAACAGTATTTAAAGATTTTAGAATTTACAGGATTATATTGATTTGAAATTTTAATATAGTAAGAACATCTCTTTATCATCTAATATACTTCTATACTCTCTGTTTACAAAATATTATATTTTCAGTAATACTAGTAACATGAGTAAAATTAATGACCCTCTCACATATAAAGTAATTGGAACTGCTATGAAAGTTCACAATACTTTGGGAAATGGATTTCAGGAAGTGATTTACCAGAGATGTTTAGCTATTGAATTAGAGAGAGCGAAATTGGGCTTTGTAAGAGAACAACCACAAACCATCTATTATGATGGAATTGAGGTGGGCAGCCGTAGAGCTGATTTTATAGTAGAAAACAAAATTGTTGTAGAACTGAAAGCTGTCATTAGACTAGAAGATGTACATCTAAATCAAGCTAAGAATTATGTTGTCGCTTACGACTTTGAAAAAGGTTTACTCATAAACTTTGGAGCAACTAGTCTTCAGTATAAATTGATATTTAACCCAAAATACTCATCTACTTCATCCTGAAAATCCTAAAATTAAATCAATCCTGCTACAGACAATTTTTTCACTCAATAGTTACATCAATATAAACTACTTCTACTTCTTCTATTATTGCTTGCTTTTTGATGTCTTGATCAAATAAGCGGTTTAAATTATTGCCAGCAAGGTCTTCTATTCGGGTATTGATGGCGAGTTTGTAATTACCTTTTTGCCAGTTACTTTCTGGATAAAAATATACTTTACTATCTTTTTCATTGACTTCCCAAGTTCCTTTAATTATTTTACTAGCTTCATTCTCTATGTTTAGCAATGAGATTACACTACCATAATCCATTGCTTCATTAAAACTGATTTTGATCGCTTCTCGGGAGTCTGATTTTGGAATTGCTACATTCCAGTTTTTGTAATTGGGTTTTGCTCTATCATCTGCTTTTACTGTAAATCTCTTCGTTACTTCTTCCTTTATTTTTATCCCTTGCGCATCACGCAAATCGACAGAAATTTTTAATGTATACCCCTCGCCTTCTTTAAGAATAGTTCCTAACTTTTCATTTGGTCCTAAACCTTGTTTAATGCGACCCGGCTCTAGCCAAACACATAATAGCTGTCGGTTTTCACTCCACAATTCAGGAATTTCCTTTAAAATAGCTCTGTAAACTGGCTCACCATTTTTATCAATCAAATCAATATGAGTATATGCCTGCGTAGCCATTGGCTGCGAAAACTGGATATAAAACTTAAGTTGGTTTGCAGGTAGAATTGCTTGTGAAGGATAAATAGCGGTAACACTAGCTCGCTCATAATCTGAAGGAATAGCCACAGTAAAAACCAATACTTGATCTTGGCAAACTGCGGTGTAAGTCTCTCCCATACTAAATGGAAGTGTGGGAATAAAAGTAGCTTCTTTTTGCTTACCTTCAATTGAAGGAAGTGGGAGGATTGAAGCAGATTTTTCGTGTGAGTGATTGCCAAAATATACTTTAAGGTCGTGGGCTTTATGCTTGGCATTGCAAATTACTCGACCATCTGCATAGCTTAGCTGTTGAAAGGAAAGAGCCTGCGAAAACAGGCTCAAACCAAACATGCAATACAAAATTAATGTAGTAGTTCTGATAACCAGTATCTTATAGCCAACGATTTCCACCTGTGCTTAAAACCAATTCTCCAGCTGAATTTCTCTGTAACATTGCAAAAGTATCATCAGACATTTTGGCTAACTGTAATACATTTACAAATGGCAATGCGATAAATCCAACTCCATCTGTAGCCGATCTTTCTTCAACCGGAGAAGTTAGGTAGTCACTAAATGTTTCAATATCTTTTACTTTAATTTTCATTAATGCTCTGCTTGAGTTTGCCAACAACACAAAGCGTTCATCTCCATTACTCAATTCAATTATATCTAACGGCGTGTTCCAGTTACCCAATTCTGCCACTGTTCTTCCTTTTGTATGCTCACCATTTTGCAACTCGCTCATCGGAAAAACTACCAATGGCGTGCAAGTGTAACTCGCGATAATGTAAGGCTCATCATTTAGGGTAATTGGCATAAATGTTTTTACAGGAGACTGAGTTTCGTACTGCCCATGAGCTGCGTGGTAAATTTCTAATGAACCATAAGCTTGCTCTGTTGTAAATGGGAATGTAATACTACGGAAAGTAGAGCCAAATTCTTTATTACTTAAACCGGTAAGCATAATCTTTCCATTTTCGTAATTGAGGTCAGAAATTGCCCATTGGCGAAGCGATCTACCTCTTCTATCTTCTGCATCTTCTGCCACAGCATCAACCAAAGACTGTTTAGAATGACTTACTTCATCTAAAGGAACAGAAACAAACTTTTCACCTTCTACTTTAAAAAGCATCGATTTGCCACTGCTATGTTGTACCGCCAGAAATATCTGTTTTGTTTCTGGATGTACAGCCATATCTGTAATTTCTATCTGATCTACTGTAGTACCTAATTGCATCGCCAATGTTTTATCTACATTTTTGATATTTACTTCACTGCTCTGTTCTTCACTTTTACCAGACATATCAACAGCAATTACACTAGCTGAAGTAGCATCACCTATAAACAATAAGTTTTGCGGACCAAAATCCATCGAACTAATCGATTTGATTTCTGGGTCACCTGTTACAAATCCTTTTTTGAGGTTTACATCTCCGGGGTCTCCGGCAAAGAGAGAGCTTAAAAAGCCAATAATAAAGAGCAAGGTTAATGTTAGGTGTCTCATAATAGATTCAGTTTTCGGTTTATACAAATTACAATTTTTTATGATAAAATCATAATCCTTTCAAGCTGAATTTAACAACACTTAATGCTCATTGCCTTTATAAATCCACATAGGTTCTGTCTGCCCTGCGCGCTCAAAGCCTGATTTCTTATAAAAATCTATGGCTTTTCCATCTGCTGTAAGCATTTGCATATGAAAACCACTGTACTTCTCTTGCATCTTGTCTACAATCATTTTCCCGATGCCTTTTCCTTGATATTCAGGATGCACCAACAAATGTGGATAGTAAACCACCAAATGCCCATCAGAAATGGCATTACCTATGCCAACCAGGTTATCACCATCCCATGCACTTACTAGCGAATGCGAGTTGATTAATGCTTTATATAAAGCTTCTGGTTTTTCGGCAGCACTCCATTTGTTTGCTTTGTACAATGCGATAATATCTTCTTGTTTCAGTTCGCGCGTTTCTGAAATTATAATTTCCATTAAGTTTTATGTAATTTAAAAGATTGAAAAAGTTTGATTAAGCCATTACAGAAACCATTTCTAACACTTGCTTGGCTAAAGCAGTATTTCCACTTAGTTGGATTTGATTTATCACTTCGTTTGCTCTCTTGTTTTTAGAAAAGAGTTGCCAAGAAACTTCAGCAGGAAGTTCGACTTTAGCATCCGGTTCTTTATCAGCAGTTGATACTAACTCCCATTTTTCTTCTTTTTTCAAAAGGTACCAACTCCCTCCTATTTCAGAAGTGATTGTTGTTTCTATTAATGTTCCGGTTTCTGCCTGAGTATCTTTAAAAGTGTTAGGTAAGGCTCTAAAATAAGTGTCAATTAAAGGAAAATAGAATTGCTTTGTCATAATTCCTTCTTTACCAACAGCTTCTCTTATTTGTTGTTGATGGTGCCATTTCTCGGTGTATTCTCTCGCCAGATGCATCCAGTTGTAACTTACAGATTCTCCCGCCCAATCTACTGGAAAAATTGCCTCTTCAAACAAATCGAGCGATTCGAAGTAAGTGGAAGTTTCTTTTCCTGTAAATTCATGTAAAAAAATAAGCACAGAGGGACTAATTCTTTTGGTAGCATTTACCCAATCGGCATTTAACTGGTTAAGCCAATTCACCATATCTGAATAACCATTAATCTGAGGAGGAACTTCACCAAAATATTTATCTCTTTGGATAGAAAGCGCTCTAATGTTTCCATCTAATAAGTGTGTGGCTACATCTTTCACCTTCCATTTTTTTGCAACAGTTTGCTTATTCCAATCATCTGCACTCAAAGATTTTAACAGCGAAATGAGTGCTTCATCTAACGGCCTAAATAACGATCGAACATCAATATGTGAAACTGTATCTTGAGACATAGTCAGTTAAGTTTTGCTTCTAAACCAAAGATTCAAAAATCTTTATCCAATGCCTCAAAATACCTTAATTATTTCAAGACAAAATATTCTTTACTCTACCCACTTCACCAGATTCTAACATCACTTTTATTCCATGTGGATGTGTAGATGAGTTGGTAAGAATGCGTTTCACCACTCCTTCGGTTAAATTTCCAGTTCGTTGATCATGCTTTTGTACAACTTCTACAGTTTGCCCAATCTGAATATCTTTTCTACTTCTGCCATCTGCCATAATTCCTCTACTTTTAATTATTCTTTAGAAATGAATGATCTAATACTTTTTGCAAATATGGTGTAAGTAATTGATAATCAAGTTAGGGTTTGCATGAAGTTGCCTAAAGTTTTTGTACGAGCTTGGTTTGTATTTCAAAAATAAACCATATTTGTAGCACCTTGCCAACAAGCTAAAAGAACGAAGCACTTTTTCAAACAAACAAAAAATCAAATGTCAAATAATCACTTACTCATTTTACTTTCTTTATTATTTATCACTGCTTGTGGAAATATAAAAAATGAAGAAAGTACTACATCAGTTAGCCTTCCAGAAAAAATAAACTCAGAGTTTACCGGAGACCTTGCCTACAACACCACTGCTTATGTAGAGAAATACTGGCGAATAGTTGGCAATGCTGGCTTTGATTCGAGCATTTACAAAGTGGTACATGCTTTAGAAGAGAAGGGATTTGTTGAAGAAAGCAAAGCAACTCCTCAAGATCAACTTACTTATAGAATAGAAAAACGCCCACTTAAAAAACCTACGTGGGAACCAGTTTCGGCAAGCTTACAAATTGTTGGTGAAGATAAACCTTTACTAGAAACAGCCACCAACAGAAACATGATTGCCATTAACTCGCAAAGTACTCCAGCAGAAGGAGTTACTGCGGAAGTAGTTTATATCGAAAAACCAGAAGAATTGAGTAAGCTAAATGTAAAAGGCAAGATTGTTTTTGCAGAAACCAATCCTTATAGAATTTACAAAGCTGCTATTGTAGATGGTGGAGCCATTGGGATTTTAACTTACGACAATCCATCTTATTTACAACCCGAAAAAAATACTACTTCTATTCAGTTTAGAAGTATTCCTTACAGTGAAGAATTAAAAACATGGGCCATTCCGCTTTCTTATGCGGCAAAAGAAATACTTAAGAAAAAGCTAGAAGCGGGTAAAGTAAGTGTTTTGGTGAAAGTGGATACAAAGGTTTATGAGTCGGAAGAACTTACAGTTGTTGCCGATGTGAAAGGAACAGAAAACCCTAAACAAAGGCTGGTTTTTAGTGCGCACGTACAAGAACCAGGCGCAAACGACAATGCTACTGGCGTAGGTGTTGCTTTAGAAATGGCTTCGGTTACTGCCAAACTGGTAAAAGAAGGATATTTTTCACCTAAAAGAACCATAACATTTTTATGGGGCGATGAAATTGTTTCTACTCGCCGCTATGTGGAAGAAGATAGCATTAGAGCACAAGATATTAAATGGGGAATCAGCTTAGATATGGTTGGTGAAAATACGGCTGTAACTGGTGGCTCTTTCCTTATTGAAAAAATGCCAGACCCAAGTGCAATTTGGACTCGCGGTAAAGACGAGCACACCGAATGGGGAGCAAGTGAAATGACGCTCAACGATATGAAACCTCATTACCTGAACGACTTTGTAATTAACCGATTTACAGAACAAGGTAAAAGAGCAAACTGGCAAGTAAAAAGCAATCCGTTTGAAGGTGGTAGCGACCATGTGCCTTTCTTAAGAGCTGGTATTCCGGGAGTTTTATTCTGGCATTTTACCGATCAGTTTTATCATACAGATAATGATCGCATTGATAAAGTATCGAAATCTACGCTTAAAAATGTAGGTACAGCAGCTTTAATTAGTGCTTTCACATTGGTAAATGCTGATGAAAATACTGCTCAAACCATTATTGATGAAACCACTACGGCCGGGGTAAATCGATTAGACGAAGAATTAACACAGGCTCAGATTGCCATTAAAGATACTGCCACCGTTGAATCTCAAGAAACCATTATTAATGCTTGGGAAGATTGGTATGTAAAAGCTTTGGCAACATGTACCGATCTTGTGGAAGACAGTTCACTCATTCAACCTCAAATTGATAACGCGAAATCAATTATCGAGAAAAAAGCCGCTGACAATCTAAAAAAACTTAAAGAGCAATCTTAAGCTACCAACCCATCGATTGTATGAATTAATTACAATCGATGGGTTTATTCTAAGGCGAAACTTCCTCTAGGTTGTAGAAATATTTGCACAATATTTTTATGCCATCTATTCCAAAATCAGCTCCCAGTTGCTCAAATCAACCTTTTTTATGTAATGCATGAAACTTGTACATTTTTTCATAAGGTAATTTCCATTAACCGCTCGGAAATGTTCTACATAAACCTTTGATACTTACCAAAAATGAAAAAATACATTTTATTATTATTTTTTTCGCTTAGTCTACAGCAAATATTAAAAGCACAAGAAAACAAGCAAGACTCTACTAAATGGGCAACGCCTAATGTAAAATACATGCCAATGGGGCGCGGTTTAGATATCAATTATACTAGAATTTTCACTTCAATAATTGATTCTAAAGCAGAAGTTGACAGATTAAGAGACAACAATGCCCACCTAAATGCTCTCGAAAATATTGAATTTGACTTGAAGTTTCCGATCATATTAAAAGATCGCACGCAAATACTTGGTAGTTTAGAATACACCTTCGATTTCTATCGCTTCGATCCGGAAGAAGTAGCTGATTATGAACTTTACAGCCGATTAAATAAAAGACCTCTCAGATCTAGAAAAGCCAAGTTTTACCTCATGCACAGTTTTGATAGCAAACATTATTTAAATGTTAGAATTGCTGGTGCTCTAAATGGTGATGTGGGAGAATCTGAACAATCGCTCTACGAGTTCACCAAATTTACTGTAGCTGTTATGTACGGATGGCAAAAAAGCCCGACAAATGCTTATGGTGTTGGTCTCTACACCGGTTACACTTTAGGTCGCCCAACCATCTACCCTGTACTAGAGTGGAATAAATCTTGGAATGAGCGCTGGGGATTCGAGTCTAAATTGCCCGCCAAATTCATGTTAAGATATACGCCAAATAAAGATATGTATGTTTATGGTGGCTACGAAGTAGATGGTATTAGCTACAGACTAGTTAGCGAAAGCGAAGACTCGGAGTTACTTAGAGAGTATGAAATAAGACGCTCTGACCTAATGCTTACTGTCAATCTAGAGAAAAGAGTATATGATTTTATTTGGGTTGGTATTAAAGGTGGAATGAATTTTAACGTCCGTTTAGATGCTTCTGATGGTAATAAAATCTATGAGAATAAAGACTTAATTACTAGTCAGATTCGACCTGCACCATATGTAAACTTATCCCTTTTTGTTATTCCAACTGATGGTCTAAAAAAGCTGGTGGGGTTGGATTAACATAACAACATGCATGTAACCGGGTAGAGCACTTTGTAGTGTTTTTTTTGACAACGTGTTCAATTTTCAGTTTCTGTATATTCGTGCTTAAGCCATTTTTAATCCCGATTCACAGAAAGGTCTTTTCAAACAGGGAACGATATCCGTAAATTTAGTTTAGTAAAAACTATCTTTTCGAATATTTGTATGGGAATGACTATTACTGCACGTTTATTTACACTTACATTTCTGACCTTCACACTTTTGATTTCAAATGCTTTTTCAGGCAATAGCGCGATGGCGCAATCGTCTGGAAAAACGTATTTAGATGTCTATCTCGACTGTGGAGGCTGCGACATTGCCTATACCCGCCAGCAAATCAATTACATCAATTATGTTATTGACCAGCAACTTGCTCAAGTACACATCTTCGTAACACAGCAACAAACGGGTAGCGGAAGCCAGCAATATGAGCTTAACTTTATGGGTAAGAAAGACTTCGCTGGTCTGGATTACACACTTTCTTTCACTTCACCACAAACAGATACCTGGGACAAAAGAAGAAACGGATTGGTGGATATTATTAAAGTAGGATTAATCCCTTACCTTAATAAAACCGATCTGGTCGATAAAATTCAGGTAGCTATCAACATTCCTCAAGACGATGTTCAAGAAGTGAGTGATAAAAAGAAAGACCCATGGAATAGCTGGATTTTTGAAGTTTATGCAAATGGTAATTTTAATAAGGAGAGTGCTAAAACGATCTTGAATTACCGTTACGGTATCGATGCAGACAGAATCACCGAAGAATGGAGGTTTAGATCTAGATTGTATTCTTCAACTAATAGAAAGACATATGAAGACGATGGAGAAACTGTAACCAGTAATATTTTCCGTAATCTTTTTGATGCCAGCGTTGTAAAAAGTTTAGGAGACCACTGGTCGGCAGGTATGTCTGGAAATATCGGTAAAGATACTTACAGAAATATCAACCTGCACATGACACTCGCACCCGCATTGGAATACAGCCTTTTCCCTTATAAAGAAGTAATGAAAAAAGAGGTAACTCTTGCTTACAGAGTAAACTTTGTAAGCTACGATTACTTGGAAGAAACAGTATTTTTTAAGATGCACGAAATGCTTACCAAACAGTCTATTAACTTGGCTGTAAGGATTAGACAACCTTGGGGTTCTGTTTTTGCAGGTATGGCTGGCTCACACTATTTTAACGATCCGGCAAAAAACCGATTAGAAATGGATACTAATATTAATGTAAGGGTTTTTAAAGGACTTGCATTAAGAGTTAATGGAGAACTCAACTTTATTAGAGACCAGATTTACCTGCCAATTGGAGAAACCTCACTCGAAGATATACTACTTTCTCAAACACAAGTAGCGACTGACTATGAAATGTATGTAGGCTTAGGATTAAGCTACACCTTCGGTTCTATGTATAATAATATTATTAATACTAGGCTGTAAGAATAATAAATACTTACAAATAATATAAGGGCATTAAACCATTTGGTTTAATGCCCTGTTTTTTAAATTTGCCACCCAATTAAATTCATTTACCAGTAAATAGCAGTATAATGAGCAAGAAACTAAGAAAAGAGATTAAGTATAACGTACTCTTTTTATTAGTGAAATTTTTAATCTGGTTATCAGAGATATTCCCAAGGTCGTGGGTAATATCTTTCTATGGTACCTTAGGCCGACTGGCTTTTAAATTTGCTAAAAAATCAAGATACAGAACCATCAAACACCTCACGATGGCTTTCGGGAAAGAAAAATCGAATAAGGAAATACAGCAGATGGCTGCAGAAGTGTATGAAAACATCGGTAAAAACTTTGCCGATATTGTAAGACTTCTAAGTGTAAAATCACTCGAAAAGTTTGAAAAAGTAGTTGATACAGAAGGTGCTGAACACCTTGAAAATGCCTATAAAAAAGGGAAAGGGGTAATTTGCCTTACCTGCCATTTGGGTGCTTTTGAGCTCACAGGAACCAATGTAGCTTTAAGAAACTATCCTACATTTGTGATCGGCACTAGAATGAAAGATCCGAAGCTGGATGGATTATTAGTAAAAAACAGAACCAGCAGAGGTATTGAAAATATCTATCGCGGAGAAGATACCATCAAATTAATAAGAGGTTTAAAAACTGGAAAAGTTGTTTGTATTTTGATCGATCAGGATACGAAAGTTAAAAGTACCTTTGTAGATTTCTTTGGCATACCTGCCAAAACTCCAATTGGTGCCACTTTACTTGCACTAAAAACAGATGCCGCTATAGTACCAATGGCAGCTACTCTTGGCAAAGATGGCCGACAAAAGATTGTGTTTAAACCAGAAATTGAAGTGGTAAGAACAGGAGATTACGATAAAGATTTGGTTACAAACACAGCATTATTCTCAAAAGCATTAGAAGACTTTATTAGAGAAAGCCCAACACAATGGGTTTGGATGCACGAAAGATGGAAACACAGACCAGAAGGAGAAGAAGTGAATCCGAATGATATTGAGATCAGCAATTATTAAAAAACTTACAGGTTTCGTCTACCATTAATCGCCAGTTATGGTCTCCTGCATAATATGGGTCGGCAATCATATGGTGGATACCCCTGTTATTTTTGCTCAATAAAATCTTTACATTCCAATTAGAAAGCTGATGTAAACTGATAAATTTCATCAGCTTTTTAAAACTCACCAGCTCATCTTTTTTATCTATAAACAAAAGAGTAGGAATATTTAACTTCTCAAGCACTCCCCTATCCAATTGCTCTTTCAGCTCGAATAAAGTTCTGTAAGCTTTAACTGGCATATAAGAATGAGCTCTATAAGCACCGGGTGCTCTACTAGGTATTCCAAACTGTAAGTTAAAGCGTAATAAGGGTCTTATTAATCCAGAGAAGAATGTCATTTCTAATGCAGGAGCGAGTAAAATTAACTTCTCTACTTTTGGCATATACCCTTCTGATTTAGCTAGAGCACCTAACAAACCACCTAAAGAAAAGCCAATATAAGCGAGCGGGCAATTGAGTCTTTCAGCTTCTGCCAACGCTATTTCGTACGCAGATTTTATATTGCAAAGCCAGTCTTCTTTCTCAATTACTTTAAACTTTGCATAATCATTTGCATGCCCATCGAGTACTGGTACATAAACATTGTATCCTTCTGCTGCAATAGCATCAGCAAAAGGATACATCAATTTAGCCTGATTGTTTAAACCATGTACGAGTATAAAAACTGCTTTGGGCTTATCACTATCAATTTTAGATTTTATCCAAGTATTTCCTGAATCATTCTGCATGCTCAACTTACTTTCCCCATGAACCCGGATCTTCTCTCCACGCTTTTAACGATTCAAGTTCACTCTCTTTAATATAAGATTTTTGTACTGCTACTTCTAATAATTCTGTATATGAAGATAAAGTATAGAAAGGCACTTTAGCATCACTAAAGTTTTTAACTGCTACATCAAAACCATAAGTAAAAATAGCTGTTAAACCTGCCACTTTGTAACCTGCTTCTATTAAAGCTTCAACTGCTTTTAACGAGCTACCTCCTGTAGAAATTAAATCTTCGATTACCACCAACGTAGCACCTTCTGGCATGCTTCCTTCAATCATGTTTTCTCTGCCGTGCCCCTTTGGTTTAGAGCGCACATACAGCATCGGTAACTCCATTAAATCTGCTATTAACGCCGCTTGTGGAATTCCAGCAGTGGCTACACCAGCAATTCCGTCTATGTTTTCAAACTTTTCTTTTATCAAAGAAACAAGCGATTCTTTCATAAATGTTCTCACAGAAGGATGAGAAAGCGAAAGTCTGTTATCGCAGTAAATAGGTGATTTCCAGCCTGATGCCCAAGTAAATGGCTTCTCAGGACTAATTTTTACTGCCTCAATATCGAGCAGCATTCCTGCTATTTTTTCACTCAAATTTTCCATAAGTTCAAAATTACGCCAGTAGTTCACATTTAACAACCTGCCTTAAAACTAATTAAAAAAAAATACCAGATAGCAGGTTTAATATCCACTTATGTAAGATTAGCCGACTGCAGCCTGATTAATCAATAATATTGTAAAATAAACGAAAATAGATTGTATGAAAACCAGGCAGATTGTTACTATCATTATAGTTATTGTGATTGTTGGAGGTTCATTTGGCCTTATGAGCTTATTTTCAGGAATGAAAGAACTACCAGAACAAAAAGCAGTAGCGGAAATTGTTAAATTCGTAAAAACAGAAAAAGTAATTTATTCGGATGTTTTTACTAAGGTTGAAGGTTTTGGCCGTACTAGTTCATCTCAACCACTTGATGTAATCGCAGAAGTAAATGGCAGAATTATCAATGGAAATATACCGCTAAAAGAAGGACAAAGATTTCATAAAGGAGATTTATTATTTTCTATTGACGACACCGAAGCCAAATTACAGCTTAAGTCTAAAAAAAGTACTTTCTTAAAAAGTATCGCATCTATATTACCAGATTTTAAAATAGACTATCCAAATAGTTTTGATACTTGGCAAGCATATTTTGAGTCGATCGAATTAGATAAACCATTACCAGAATTACCTGAGTACAAAAACAATCAGGAGAAAACCTATCTGGCAACTAAAAACATCTTTACAGATTTTTATTCAATCCGTTCAGATGAGTTTAATTTAACAAAACACAAGATTTACGCACCATTTAACGGCACTATTTCAGAGGTAAGCATATATCCGGGTACCTTTGCCAGTGGAGGAAATAAAATCGCTAAAATACTAGAAACCAATAATTTGGAATTAAAAGTAGCTGTTTCTATCGATGATGTAAGCTGGTTAAAAATCGGAAAAGAAATCAATATTTCTACTGAAAACAACATGCAGCAATGGCAAGGTAAGATTGTACGTATTGGAGATTTTGTGAATGAAAACACCCAATCAATCGATGTGTTTGTGCAGCTTTATCCCGGACAAGAAAAGGTATACGAAGGTATGTATCTACGCGCAACTATGCCTGGCAAAGTGGTTAACGAAGGCATGGAAATTCCAAGAAATGCGGTTTTTAACGGCTCTCAGGTTTACACTGTAGAAGATAGTTTACTTAAAGTAAATGATATTAAAATCCACAAAATTAATTCTGAGACGGTGGTCTTTACTGGCATAGATGCAGGCAAAGACATTGTAGTAGAGCCTTTGGTAAATGCTTATAACAACATGAAAGTTGGCAAACTAAAAGAGCCGATTAATGTAGAAGTGGCTAACACTGACAGCAAATAATTAAGCAGGTCTCTTTATCAACAAGCTAAAATCTAGTAATGAAAACCCTTATAGAATATTTTGTTAAGTACAAAATACTCTCGAACCTCGCTATTGGTGTAACCATTATTGCTGGTGTATTGAGTATTTTAAGTACGAAAAAGTCATTCTTTCCCGAAACTAAAACCCGGGAGATAAATATATCTGTAACCTATCCGGGAGCTTCTCCAGAAGAAATGGAAGAAGGTGTTACACTTAAAGTGGAGGAAGCCATACATAATATTCCCGGTATTGATGAAATGAGCTCGACTTCATCAGAAAACAGTGCCTCTATCAATGTAACTACTTTAAAAGGGTATGACATTGATGAGGTTTACACCGAAATTAAAAATGCAGTAGACAGAATTAACTCATTTCCCGGAGGAGCAGAAAGACCTGTTATCTACAAACAAAAACCACGGTCGATGGCGATGTGGGTGGGCTTAACTGGCGATGCAGATTTACTTACCTTAAAAGAATATGCAGAAGAAGTAGAAGACGATTTGTTGGCTTCTGGTCTTGTTTCTCAGTTGGTGCTAATGGGTTATCCAAACAGAGAAATTTCGATCGAAGTAAGCGAAGATGATCTCTTGAGATATGGATTTACTTTTGATCAGCTTGCACAAACTGTTAAGATGAACAACATCGACATTTCTGCCGGTTCGATTAAAGGTAGCAACGAAGAAATTCTGATTCGCTCAAGAGCCAAAGAAACTACTGCCGACCAAATCGGTGAAATTGTTTTAAGAGCAAATAACGATGGAAGCAAATTGCTTTTAAGAGAGGTGGCTAAAATTACAGAACAGTTTGAAGATGTACCCAGCCGATCTACTTTAAATGGCAAAGAAGCTGTGTTTATTCGTGTAGATAAACTACCAGAAGAAGACATAGAAGAGATTTCTGACTTTATGGAAAACTATGTTGAAGAGTTCAATGCCAAACATCCATCGTTAGAGTTAATTATCTCTTTCAACTTCTTCGATACTTTAAAGCAACGATTAGATATGCTTTTTGAGAATGGTTTTACAGGTTTAGTACTTGTGCTATTTTCTCTAAGTTTGTTTTTAAGTGTACGACTTTCTTTCTGGGTTGCATGGGGTATACCTTCAAGCTTTTTAGGCATGTTTATCCTTGCACAGTTTGTAGGAATTACCATTAACATGATCTCGCTTTTCGGGATGATTCTGGTTGTGGGTATCCTAGTAGACGACGGAATTGTAATTGCAGAAAACATCTTTTCTCATTTCGAAAAAGGTAAAAATCCATATCGTGCAGCAGTAGACGGTACTATGGAAGTACTCTCTGCGGTAACGACTTCTGTACTCACTACGGTTGTGGCTTTTCTACCATTATTGTTGCTAGATGGTACTTTGGAGTTCTTCTTTGAGATGGCTGTGGTAGTGGTTTTATCATTGTTATTCTCTCTGTTAGAAGCATTCTTTGTTTTACCTGCTCACTTAGCTAGCCATCATGTATTGCGTTCTAAAAATCGCTCTGGTAAAGTAAGAAACACCATTAATAAAGGTATTAACTACTTAAAAGATAACATCTACGGTAAGGGTTTGAAGTTTACAATGGAAAACAGATATATCTCTGTTGCCATCATCTTTGCGCTATTCCCAATTACTTTCGGCTTGCTTGGTGGTGGTATTATCAAATCAACATTTTTCCCTAATATTCCATTTAATAGCATTAATGTTAATCTGGAATTTAAAGCGGGTACAAGAGAAAGCGAAGTAGAGAAACATATTCAAAACTTTGAGAATATTGTCTGGTCGATCAACGAAGACCTAAAGAAGGAATACAACGATACTACCAACTTTATCAACTTTACTTTTGCCAATGTGGGCAGCAGTGGCGATGGAACTGGTGGTTCTGGTGGACATGTTGGCTCACTTAACATTTTCCACAGAGAGTTAGATGGAAATCCGATAACTAGTTTCGATTTATCTGAAAGAATCAGAAAGGAAATTGGCAATATTCCAGAAGCAGAAAAACTAACTATAGGTGGTAGTAACCGTTTTGGCAAACCTGTTTCTATTAGGTTAATGGGTAAAAACTTTGAGGAGCTAACTGATGCAAAAGAGTTCTTAAAAGCGCAATTAAGAGAGATTCCCGAACTAAAAGAAATAAACGATAACATTACCACAGGTAAAAGAGAATTGCAGTTAGAA
>PBYL01000261.1 GCA_002729595.1 Thalassovita sp.
ATTTATCAAAATTTTAAACTTACGAAATTGATTTTAATAAATTGATTATCAAGTAGTTGTCTTTAATTAAATGTCCTTTTGACTTGATTCAAAAGAACGAAAAAATCAAGACTGTGGACAAATTCACTAAATTTTTACCATGATTGCTAAAAAATCCGAAACTCGTTTCACTCAAACAGCGGATTTTTTTTGACACAATCATTAAAAAAATTCTTAACGCGATTTGACCAAGGTCAATTATTGCTCTTATCTTAGACCCAAATGATCTCAACAAAAACTATAAGTGACTTAATTAATTTTTACTTGCTTACTGGCATTGTTAGCATTAAAAACTGGGAAATACATCAACTCTACCTTTGCCGGATTAAGGGTGTAAATTCCTGAATATCTCGGCAAAAGTTTAACCTCAAAAGTATATTCTCCCTTTCTCAAGTTTTGACAGAAGATGGCTGTTTCATTTCTGAAATACTCTCGATGAGCTTCATTATAAAAGTAATTTGCTTTTGAAGCATAAGAGCAACCTGCCGGAATCGGGATGTTTACCATCACATATTCTGCATCTTTTTTCACTTTTACCTTGGCAATCAGTGTAACTTCTTTACCCGCTTTTAAATAACCTGCCGAATCTGCATCAAATGAAGTGGTAATTTCAAAATCTGATTTCTTCTCCTCTGGTGAATGATTCCAATATTGCTGATAAGCTGTAAAGTAGACAGGAAAATCTCCTGTTTTAGATACTTCCAACTTTTCATCTGGATTCATTTTCATCTCAAATGGAAACTCCGTTATCTCTTGCTGCTCCGCTCCTTTTAGCGTTAAAACTGGTTTAACAGCTTCTGTTTTACCATTTAAAATATCAGGCATAATGCTTTCGATGATTTTGGCAGACTCATAAGTATTTGCCCAATATCCTCTGCCTCTTTTCTCTAAGAAATAGTTTCGAACCTTCGCCAATTCAGCACTATGGTCTTGGCTAGAATCTGCCTTTAATATCTGGTAAGCCAGTAAGGTATTTTGGATTTCATTATATAGTAAATTCGATTGTAGACTATCTGCACTAAAATACAAATTACCAAAAAGTGTAGTCTGCTTGTATTGTTGCATAGAATCTAAACTGTAATCTAGCTTAAATCGCTGCTTCAATCTTATTACTTCCAGTTTTTGATTGATATTTTGGTTGGCAGTTGTATCTAATCTGGTGATGTATTTACTATAATTCGCCGGACTGTTTATTAACCTTAAAATTTTCAGCATTCTAAGAGTGCTATAGAAATTTGTCGTATTCTCTAAATCCCAAACCAGTTTTTCTTCTATGCTTTCTAAATCTATATTTACCTTATAACCTATAGCTTTAGCTTGCAAAAATGCCTCTAACACATGCAAACTTATCCAATTACTTTCTGTAGCGTTTGGCCACCAGCCCCACAAACCACTTGGTCTTTTGTTCTTTTCTAATTGATTGATGATTTGATTTAGCTTCTTTTCTTGCTTAAAATGCTCGCTCTGATAATCTGATATAACTTTTGCCGCCACCAACGATTTTAATTTTGAAGCTAATTGCTCATTACACAAATACTTATATCGCAACACGTGATCAATTTCATCTTTTAACACATCAATCACATCAGCTCTCGCATATAAACTCACTTCTCCATAAGTAGAATCGAAACTCATTTGTATCGTGGTGTCTTTGTCTAGCACATAAAAGTTGCCTACTGTTTCTTCTAACCCGAGTGGGTAAACAGGTATTTTTCGCAATTCTCCATCAAAATAGCCATCTTCTTTGGTAATGGTATATTTTACCACCATGCTATCCATCACCCCTACTAAATCTAGTGAGTCGATCAATACATCTTGGCAAAATCTATCTTTAGCAGTCACAAGTTTGCCATTTACTTCAAAAGCAGTTTTTACTTTTACTGAATCTGGCATGTAGTTGAGCACTTTGCCAATAGCAAAAGTGGTATCGGTTTCGAGTAAAAATCTAGGTAAAGCCATTTGCGCCATTAGAGGCTTGTAAGATTTAATGAGGCTACTCGTTTGGCCAGATTGTTTTTTGCCATTCATTGCCAAATAGTGGGTTTGCCAACTGGTAACATCGTCTGGAAATGTGATGTTAAAGCTTGCTTTACCTGCTTTATCGGTGATAAGTTTGGGTTGCCAGAAAGCGTAATCTGAGAAGTTTTCTCTCAATGAGTTGGCTTGCGATGCTGCCTCTAAAAATGCTTCATCGTAATTTGCTCCCTTGTCATTTTTAGGCTTAGCAAGTTGAAAACTATCTCCTGATGTTTCAATTATCATCACTCCATTTGCTGCTCTCGCACCATATATTGCAGTAGCTTCTGCATCTTTTAATACTTGGATGTTTTTAATCATATCTGGAGTTAATTCCGAAATATCTCCATCATAGATTTCTCCATTAATGATTACCAAAGGTTTTGAATCAAAATTGATCGAAGATGCACCCCTAATTGATATAGATACAGATTTATCTTCTTCTATACTAATGCCCGCTACTCTTCCTGTTAATGAGTCTACTATATCTCCTTTAGCTCCGTATATAGCCAATGCATTTGTTGAAGCTGCACTAACAGAGTATCCCAATGATTGTTTCGATTTTTGTACTCCATAACCCACTACTACAATTTCTTCCAATTGTTCAACATCTGCTGTTAATTTTACATCCATTCCTCCATCTATGGGTTGAAGCTCCTCAGACATATACCCGATATAAGAAAATTGTAACAAGTTTTTCCCTGATGAAATTTTTATCGAATAATAGCCATTGATATCTGTAACAGTACCGTATGTTGTACCTTTTACTAATACAGATACACCTGGCAATGGCATATTATCTTCTGCGCCAATTACATAACCACTAGCTGTAAATCCTTCTCCTGTGTATGTATATTGCTGCCTAAATTTGTTGTATATCTGTTGTGTTTCTTCTGTTATTTCTTCAATTAATGGTGCGGGTTCAAATATCTTTTCTTCTATTAAATCACTAACAAAAACACTAAAACTATCTTTTTTAAATATTTGAGGTTCTTCAAATTCATAATAGTTTATCCCATTGGTTTTTACCAATATGGAATCCTGAATTTGATAGCGTGCACCGGAATAGAAAAATATTAGTTTGTAATAACCTTCTTCAAGTGAATGAAACAAATCGTTACTACCCGGATATACTCTTATAAACTGTTCATCATCATGTTTCAGAATGAGGGTATTTAATGGAATATCATCTTTTAGAAGCCCAACTTTAGAAAAGTTATCTTGACTGTTTTCATCTTCCTTAAAACTCACCAATAATTTCCCTTTATTCTGAGGAGTAGTATTTGGAAAAGAATATCTGGCTTGGGCATATCGGTTTGCATCTAGATACGCTTTCCATTCCTTATTTAACTTTTCTATTGTGTAAAATTCGTCTACAAAAGATTGTTGCTGTAAAACTGAATTATCTATGAACTTTTGAGGAAATTGATCTTTAAAATTCATAAACCTCATCTTGAGTAATTTGGGATTAAAATCGTATTCAAAATAAGGCTCATGGTAGAAGTCTGTTTGAAAACTATCCATTAAATGAAATTGGATACGATTAGCTACCGGCCCAGCCAAATTCATGTATATTTGGTTACTTACTTTTGGTTTTAAAAGCTGGATGTTACCATTGTTATTTATGTAGGCATATCTTTTATTAAATGGATACCTATATGGGAAGATATATTTATAAAGATTGCTTTTTTCGTAAGCCGTTAATTCCTCTTCCCTTTTCGAAACCTTGATATTTCTATCCGTCCTATTCTCATCTAAACTGAAAACTAGTTTTTTACCATGGTTAAAATATAGGCTATCAATAGTAATCTCTCTAGAAAGCGTACGCAACTGTATTTGATGATAACCACTATCAATAGCAAATGAATATGGTGGATTATTAGTTGACCAACTAAAATAAACCGGTTTGTTGTCTACGTAAACTACATGCACTGGCTGCAATTCTCCTTCTGAAACTACAAATGGGGCAAACTGGGTTTGTTTGTTTTCTGGCTGATACTCGAAGCGATAAATACTATCTGCCGGATATAAAAAGCGGAAGTATTCAATTGAATCTAAGTCTGCTAAGGTTTTCCATGTCTCATAGTTTAAATGTAAACTATTTTTAAAGTATTGATTATCATTCTCAAAATGAAAATTATTAATTAGACTTTTACCTCTTCTGTATTTACCCAGACTTGGAAGAGTTGGCAGATTGTATTCAAATTTTTTGGTAAGCCCATAAGCCGTTAAATCAACTCCTTCTACTGGCTCTCCATTTACATCTGTTACTAGTACTTCTACTTGAGTCTCTTGCCCCGGAAATACAATTTTTGGTTCTGTAACAGAGATATTAAGCTTATTCTCTGCTAATGGAATTTCGTAATTTTGCTCTTGCACTTTTCCACCCCATATATATCTTAAAGAGACAAAATAACCTTGTTTTGTATTAGCTTTCTGGTTAATGTCTAAGGACTGTGTATAGCCAGATTTCTTCTATAAATGTTATAGGTAAAATGGATATTTCTTGGGTTCTCTACTACTATAAAAATAGAATCCGCTGTTCGCTCAGAAAAACATTGAATCAGTGGAGAAGTACTTGCTAATCGAAAAGTTTCTTTTAAACTATCTGCCTCAATTATATATGCATGATAATAGGGATTTACCTGAAGCTTGGCAGGAACATTACCCGCATAGATATTAGTTTTATTGCCAAAATTATCGCTAGTTGCAATGCTTACTTGTTTATTAATCGATTCACCATTTACCAAA
This sequence comes from Thalassovita sp., assembly GCA_002729595.1. GTDB lineage: Bacteria > Bacteroidota > Bacteroidia > Cytophagales > Flammeovirgaceae > Chondrinema. The sequence goes on from PBYL01000261.1 coordinate 4,807, forward strand.
TATTCAAAAGTGATAGAATCTTTTTCGACTTTTACATCAAACTCTTTTTTCTCAAAAAAGTAAGTGATCGATTTCTCTTCTACTTCTAATTCATTATCTGAGGTGAGCATTTTTACAAGCACCTTATAATCAAAATTAACAGGTGGAAATAATGAATCTGAAAGTACTATTTCTGTTTCGCCTGTGGTGTCAAGCCGCTTTTCTAGCGTATAAAGGGTATCGGGCACAAAAACTTTCTCTTTAAAATATTTTTCAACTTTTTTGGCTTTTACAGTAATTTCTAATCGGGCATCCATTAAATTCAAGTCGTTCTCGTCTGTGCCTTTTGCAAATAGCTTTATATCTTGCCCTTTGTACTGTGTGCTATTTTCAAGTCTTAAAGTGAGTTTGTTTTTGGAGAGCTCGTAATCTTCATAAATAAAATATTCACTAATGTATTCTTTATAATCACTTTTAGTCAAACTAATCTTATACCTGCTATCTAGCTCTAACTTTAATGAATCATGCAAGTAGAATTGGTATTCATATCCTCCATTTCTATACGGGCTTAACTTTGTTAATTCAATATCTTTTCCCCATCTACCAAAATTAACATTGACCTCTTTGTTTAAAGGTTTACCTGTTTTCTTTTTTAGAATGTAAGCTTTAAATTTTACTGTATCTCCAGGTTGATACTTTGGCTTATTAAACACTAAATAACCAGTGTATTTTTTACTAAACCGATTATTATTATCATCGCAATGATACTCATCAAAAATACAGGCTATCTTTTCGTAAGTTCTTTTAAAGAAATTTCTTGTTCTGTAGATCACTCCTTGTGCATAACCTCTACGAATAGATTTTACTCCATCTATTGGTAGTTGAATCACATAGTTCACCGGTATCCAAGCATATTTTAGTGGAGTTCTGTATAAGATTTTATTTAATCCAATTTTTAGCTTGGTGTTATTATACTGCCTATCCATGTTATAATAAACCGTAAATCCTTGGTGGGTAACTCTTAACAAACCTCTTCGATTAGACTTTCTGTCGAGATAGGTTTGTGTTTTTTTATTAAAACTTAGGTTCTTATTTCTCAACTTTACCTTCGCATCTGATATGATCTCTCCTACCGAATCCAATACCTGTATGCTCAAGTCGGTATTGTTATTCAGAATAAACACATCAAAATTTTGCACTGTGGCTATCGAGAACTCTTGCTTGCCTTTATTGACAAAGGTTTTTAGATAATGCCCTCTGGGTAAATCTAATTCCTCTGGTTTATCGGTTAGAAATGAGTCTACCAAAGTGTGAAAGTAAGTAGAATCTACCTCCCAAATACTTTTCTTATAAATGTTTTGTGCTTCTTCTTCAGTAAGCTGATAGATGTAGGTGTAAAAGCTCGTATGTCTGCTATTTAACAAATCCTGACCTTGGAGTTTACAGGCTAAAAGTAATATCAGGACAACAATTGTTAGTTTGCGGTAGTGAAAGTCGTTCATATCATTGTTTTTACTGGTAGGATGCAATATATGCCAACTTTCCATAAATATGGGTAAAACTTTTTTTGTCAACCACTTAAAATCCTCGATTTTATCCTAAAAATACTGAAAATAGTTACAGCTCATTAGCGTGATTTTTAGTGCTATCCCCCATTTTGTGTCACTTTTCCTCACTTTTGTTACTAAGTAACTTTCTGAGCCTTTTTCAAAAAAAAGATTCGTATAACAATTTATTGAGCCTTGCTCTATTTTAGACTTAATCCCATATTGGGATATTTCTCAAAAATAATGAGCATACGGAATTATTGTATATAATTGATAATCAAATACTTATATTCTGATTTATTATCTGGAAAACATATTGATTTTATATATTTAGTATTTCAATATGACGTAAAAAGACTTTAACTATATGTAAATAAGGTATTAGAGTGATTAACAACTGTTCGCAGCGGAAAATTTTATTTTAGAATTTGCAGCGTAATATTTGCATTGTTACTAACAAAACTTACTTCAAAATTCTACAACCTAACATGAAAAAGAGAATTTTAGTAGTCTTAATATTAATTACTACCAGCTCAAGCATTGCATTTTTGTTTTGGAATCAAGAATTGCAATATAAACAACCAACGCCAGTGCCTAATGGCTACACACAAGTACCCGTTAGCAGCATCATTAACCTCGATGAAAATCTTGGTGGAACACTCGATAACAAGACCGGAAAAATCGCATTCCTGCATTTTTTCAATCCTTTGTGCCCTTGTTCAAGATTTAACACCAAACATGTTAATTACCTAATTGATACTTATCAAGAAAATACAGAATTTATAGTGGTGGTTCCTCATGGAACAAAAGAAGAGGAAGTAGAAGAATTCTTCGAAACTTCAATTTCTGTGATATATGATGACAAAGAAGGTTCTTTGGCAAAAGCTTGCGGCGTATACTCAACACCTCAAGCAGTAATTATCGACCAAGACAGTAAATTATATTTTAGAGGAAACTACAACAAATCACGATATTGTACTCTCCCACAAACAAACTATGCGGAGATCGCACTTAATAATTTAATTGATGGTAAACCTTCATCAGATTTTGGAAACCTGGCTTCAACTGCTTACGGTTGCCAATACAATGGTGAAAAACTGCCATTCTCGCTAGGGTCTATTCTACAATTTAAAAACTAGCAAATACGGATAAATAACCAGAAACTGAAACTATAAGGGCATTTGCCCACAACTAACTTACATATTAACATTATTGCCATATAAAGATCAGAATCAATTGATGCTAAAACATCAAATATGGCATAAAATAGTTTCTAGTTATGCAACAAACAAACAACAACTCAACTCATATACTAAGCAATAGAAAAGTCTTTAGAGACATCTGGAAAAAAGCTGATAAAATAACTGCATATACCTTATTAGGTTACTTCATTTTTGGGCTATGCATCGCTCCAATTTATAATACATGGACAATTGGTTTAGGAGTAGGCACTCTGTGTTTAATCTCTTATTTCACCACCTTAAAGCTCTTACCTAAATCTCAATTACATCAATATATTGCCAGTGCTGTTTACGCCATCTTTATGGCGCAGTTTATTTACCAAATGCACGGTTTATTTGAAATGCACTTTTGGGTGTTTATCGGATGTACCTTGTTAATTGTGTATCAAAACTGGAAGTTACAATTACCTCTAGCAGCCATTGTAGTAATCCACCACGGCACTTTTGCCTACCTACAATATGCTGGAATGGATGATATCTATTTCACACAGTTGCAATACATGGATATGCAAACTTTCATCTTCCATACTTTGCTGGCAACTGTAATTTTTATTATCTGTGGCTATTGGTCTTACGATTTACATAACAAAACCATTGAAATGAGCTGCAAGCAAAATCAGCTTGAGCGCCAACTAAAAATTGCTAATTACAACAAAAAATTCGCTGAGAAAATTAGTGTTGGTCAGTTCAAAACAGATTATAAGTTGGCTGATGAAGAAGATGAACTAGGCAAAGCCTTGTTAATTATGCGAGATAATCTGGTAACTGCTGCGGAAGTGGAAAAGAAAGATAAGTTTATGCGTGAAGGAATCGCCCAACTGAGCGAGATACTTCAACGCCAGTTTAAAGACATGGAAGACTTATCTGATGAAATTATCAGCTTCGTTACCAAATACTTAGGTTTAAACCAAGCAGGTTTATTTGTTTTAAAAGAAGATTATCTGGAATTGAAGGCTTGTTATGCTTATAACCGCAAGAAATTTCTAGATAAAAAAATTATGCTTGGCGAAGGTCTACTTGGACAAGCATATTATGAAAAAGATATGATTTATATGACCGAAGTTCCTGCTGATTATGTAGATATAACTTCTGGTTTAGGACATGCCACACCAAGATGTATTGTAATTATGCCGCTTATCTTTAATGAACAAGTGGTAGGTGTAATTGAATCGGCTTCTTTTAATGTGTTGGATGAAATACAGTTAAACTTCTTTAGAAAAGCTGCTGAAACCATTGCACTTTCATTAATCTCGATGAAAAACTCTCAAGAGACGAAAGTGATGCTCTTAAGAACCCAAGAGCAAGCAGACCAAATGAGAGCGCAAGAAGAAGAGCTCAGACAGAATATGGAAGAGTTACAGGCTACTCAAGAAGAAATTCAGCGCCAATCTGAGATGAATGAATACTTTATGGATTTAATTAACAGAACTGGTGGTATGATTGCCGAGTTCTCTGGCGATGGAAAAGTACAAATGTTTAATGAGGCATTTGCAGAAGCATTAGGTATCAGACCTAATCAATACAATGCTTTTCCTGATATTTCGGGTAAAATAATTTTCTGGAGTAAGGATGAAAAAAGTGATTATTTCAAAAAATCGCTTACCCTACAAAACAACAAAGGAAATAGTATTCTAATTGAAGCTGATTTTAGAAAGATCTACGATTTTAAAGGTAACTTAACGAAGTTAATCATGATCGGAAAAGAATTGAAACAAGAAAGTGCAGTATTAGCATAATCTCCAAATTTAGATTCTGCTGTTTTAAATTTTTCTTTATACGCAAGTGTGTTTTGCCATCGGGTGCTTTGCCTGATGGCTTTTTTTTGCCACCTTTAATTTTCTTCTTATAAACCCCTCATGTAGTTTGATCAATTACTAGTTGCTACTGATCAATTCCATTTTTTCTAGATAATCGAAGCAGGTATTTTTAATTAG
>PBYL01000262.1 GCA_002729595.1 Thalassovita sp.
GTTAGAATTGGTGTGCAATGGGACGAAAACCCTATAGAAATTCTCGATTTTAAAACCGAAGGAAGGAGTGAGACTTGGAAGCTAAATGTGCTCAGCAATATTGCCAAAGTTCTTTTGCCAATCAAAGCTGATAAAACCGGAAAACACGAATTAAAGATTTATATGATAGATGAAGGTGTGGCGCTCGATTTCATTTACCTTAAAATGAAAGATGTGATTTTACCCTATAGTTTGCTTGGCGAAACTAAGTTATCGAAATAGTCCATCTGTATCTATTGTTAATAGGGGATGAACATTATTTAGTGAATAATCTTAGTATTTATCCAAAATAAAGAGATTTCACTACTAATATGTAGTTATATTATATTGTTTTGTTTTCAATATTAAGTCTATTATTTTTATCTAAATAGACTAAATTAAATGGAGGTGAAAAATATAAATAGCGATGAATATCTACTATGGGAGCAATTAAAAAAGGGTAACCAAGAAGCCTTCTTAAATATTTACCAAAGTAATTATCAAAGTCTATTTGCATACGGTTTTAAAATCTCCAAAGACAAAGAACTTACAAAAGATGTAATTCAAGATATATTTTTAGACTTATGGAATAAAAAAAGTGCTTTACCTGAAGTGCATAAAACCAAAGCATACCTTTTAACTTATTTGCGCAGAGCCTTACTTAAAAAGATCAATATAAAAGAAATAAATGCAGATCAATTTTATGATAAACACTTTGAGCTAATTCTTTCATACGAAAACATCATTATTGAGAAAGAGCGAAAAAAAGAACTTTATCAAAAGCTGAGCAATGCTCTAAACACTTTAACTCCTCGGCAAAGAGAAATTATCCACCTAAAATTCTATGAACAATTGAGTTATGAGGAGATTTCGAATGTTATGGAAATGAAATATCAATCTGTATTAAACCTCACTCACGAATCTATTAAAATCTTAAGAGAAGTGCTTATTAGTATTTTTTGCTTTATTAAGATTGTTTTTTTCTAACTGTAAATCAGCTACTTATATATTTTTTATAAAAAAGTTGTAAATTTTTCAGTATAAATTTTCGAAACGGGACACTACCTTATAAAGTACCGCTGCTTGGTAACTAACCGGTTTCGTAATTTATGAAAATAGAAAATTATCATATCGAAGATTTTATACTAGACGAATCATTTCAAAGATATTTTTTTGGCGTAAATCAAGAAGATGAAATGTTTTGGGAGAAATGGATCACAGAAAACCCAAACCGGTTAAACGATGTACAAGAAGCCAAGAAGTTTCTTTCTAACCTTCAATTTGAAACAGAAACACTTTCTGATGATGAGCTACAAGAGGAAATATTAAGTATGAAAAACGAAATACTTAGATCTCCTAATAGAAAATTTATAGAACCAACTCAAACAAAAACAAATCATACTAGAAGAATTGCAGCTACGATTACATCATTATTGATCGCAGGTGCAATTGCTTATTTTTTTATTGGAAACACTTTTACAAACCAAGAAGAGAGTAACAAAGTAGTTGCGGATTATATGATAAAATCTGCACCACTAGGCCAGAAGAATGCCATTACATTATCAGATGGGAGCAAGATAAAACTCAATGCGGGTAGTAGTTTAAAGATTTATCCGGATTTTAATAAGCAAGACAGAAAAGTAATTTTAGAGGGTGAAGCATTTTTTGATGTTGCAGAAAACGAGCAAAAACCTTTTATCATAGAGTCTGGTGATTTGGTTACTACAGTAAAGGGTACTTCCTTCAACATAAAATCTTTTCAAGAAGATAACACAGTATACATTGCTGTAGCTGCTGGTTTAGTCTCTGTAAAAAAGACGCTGCCAGACCAAAAAGATAGTAGCGATTTTGAAATGCTCTTACAACCAGATGTGATGCTGGTTTATCAAACAGAAACAGAAAACTTCTCAAGAGAAAACTTTGATAGAGATTTAATATTCGGTTGGAAAGATGGCGTACTTAGTTTTAAAGAAGCTAATTTCCAAAAAATTAAGATTGAGTTGGAGAGGTGGTATGGAGCCGAAATTATTATAAATAACCAAAATGTACTTAACAGACCGTATACGGGAACTTACAAAAATGCTTCTTTAGAAACTGTACTTGATGGAATGCGCTATGTACTAGGTTTTAGTTTTGAAATAAAAGAAAATAAAGTTTATATCAATTAACTCGATAAATATGAAAAATGAAATGAAAAAGAACTTACTTAACTCAAGCTGATTTTTTTGCTAAAAAAGCCAAGCACAGAAATGCACTTGGCTCTTAAACTTCAATGTTTCTGAAAATTAATAATAAATGGATTGAGGCCCTACTATTACTAATAATCAGAAGCTTGTCTTCCTATTTTTTAAGAAAACAAAAACATAGTAAAAATATGAAATTGAAAATTATACGACAAATAATAATTATGTCGAAGTTTATTCTATATGGTATCTTCTTGCAGGCATTTTTATGTAGCTTTTTATTAGCCAACGAAGGTAGATCACAGAGAAAAAGTTTAGAGGAAATTTATATTAGTATAGACCTCAAAAACAATAGCCTACAAGAGACTTTTCAGGTTATTGAAAATAAGACCAATTTTGTTTTTGCATTTGAAAAAGCATTGATAGATGAAAAAGATGTATCAATTACTACCAGATCCAAAAATGAATCGCTAGCGAGCTTACTGAGACAAATCTCAAAAGATGCGGGGCTTAGCTTTAAGCGTATCAACGAGAGTATTCACGTAGCTAAGAGAGAATACCAACAAGCCCCACTTACAGATATTATTTATCCGATAGATCAGACACAGCTAAAAGTAACCGGAAGAGTTACTTCCGCTGAAGATGAAGAACCTTTACCTGGTGTAAGTATTCTTATTAAAGGGCAAACAGTAGGTACCACTACAGACATTGATGGTAATTATTCATTATCTGTTACAAGTGATGCTGTCTTACAATATAGTTACATTGGTTTTATCACTAAAGAAATTACGGTAAACAACCAAAGTAAAATTGATGTGCAGTTAATGCCAGACTTAGAAGAGTTAGAAGAAGTGGTGGTTGTAGGTTATGGTGTTCAGAAAAAGAGTGATGTTACGGGTTCTATGGTAAGTGTGAGTTCAAAAGAGCTTAATGTGAGACCAGTAACTAATGCATTTGAGGCTTTACAAGGAAATGCAGCAGGTGTTGATATTACAAATAGCGACAGACCTGGTGAAGTAGGTTCTATTAGAATTCGTGGTGTACGTTCGTTGAATGCTTCTAGCGATCCGCTTTATGTGGTAGATGGTGTTCCATTGATGTCTAGTAGTGCAATTGAAACACTGAATCCAAAAGATATTGAATCGATCGATGTGCTAAAAGATGCTTCTGCTACGGCTATTTATGGTTCTCGTGGTGCCAATGGGGTAATTATCGTAACTACCAAAAAAGGTAAACCCGGAAGATTTAGCTTAAACTATTCGGGTGCATTTACTGCTGAAAGTATTGTTGATAGGAATCCATCGATGAATGCCAGTGATTACATAACTTGGCGTCGCTGGGCTTACCACAATGCTGATCCAGATAATTATGCTCCCGGCAATGCACCAACTTTAGAAAATGATGAAAAAATCTTCAATAAAAGCAGTTTAGATTTCGGTACATCTTGGAATAATATTTTAAACGGATGGGAAAGTGGCAGTTGGAATCCTTCTAAAGTTTCTTCCACCGATTTTACAGATTTCGTATCTAAAACAGGTCTTACTCAGCAACACACAGTGAGTGCCAGTGGAGGAACTGAGAAAATGAATGTATATGCTTCATTTGGTTATTTAGATCAAGAAGGTACGCAGATCGGGCAAGCTTATCAGCGTTATACATCAAACCTCAGTTTAGATATTTCTCCTAAAGATTGGTTTAGCTTAGGAGGTTCTATTAATGGTTCTTGGAGCGATCAAGATTATGGTATGTCTACAACAGGAGCTTCTTCTGGCTCAAGTCCAAATTCGATTTACGGTGCTGCCAAATCAATTTATGCATATGCGGTACCTTACGATTCGCTTGGGCAAAGAATTATTTATCCGGGTAGCGATGAAAACGTGTATACCATCATCGGAGAAGAAGATTATTCGCTTCACCAAAGACAAATGTTCCGTGTAATTGGTAGTTTCTATGGCACTTTAGATATTGGTAAAATTACTAATCCATTAAAAGGTTTAAAATATAGAGTCAATTTTGGGCCAGACTTCCGTAACTGGCGAGAAGGTGTTTATATAGACCAAGAGTCTGTAGTAAGATTGGGAGGTACTTCATTTGCAAGATTGAGCAATCAAAGAGATTTTTCGTGGACGCTCGATAATATGCTAACCTACAACAAAACACTTGGCGTACACGATTTTGGATTTACACTTTTGCAAACAGCTTCTTCTTGGAATATTGAATCAAATTCAATGAGTGGTATTAATATTCCTAAGGCTAGTTATCTATGGAATGCCTTTGGTTCTTTGGATATTACAGATGCTTCTTACAGTGCTAGTATGGGTTCAGGCTTATCAGAAAGACAATTAACCTCATACATGTTCCGCTTAAATTATTCACTATCAGATAAATACTTAATAACTACATCTGGTAGATGGGATGGCGCTTCTCAATTATCAGACGGACATAAATGGGCATTTTTCCCTTCAGTGGCTTTAGGTTGGAGAATTAGCGAAGAAGGTTTCTTAAGCTCATCAAACAAAATTGACCAACTTAAATTAAGATTAGGTTTTGGTACCACAGGTAATTCGGCGGTATCACCTTATCAAACTTTAGGTAGTGTTACTTCATTCTATGTTCCATTTGGTGGTGAAAGTAATGAGTTAGCATATGCGATAAATGAGCAGAACTATAATAAGAACTCAATCCCAATGGCTAATAAATCGCTCAGTTGGGAAAAAACAACACAGTATAATCTAGGTGTAGATTTTTCATTCTTTAACGGTAGAGTAAGCGGTACTTTAGATTTATATAAATCTTATACAAAAGACCTCATAATGTCGATGTCTATTCCAACTATCTCTGGATATAAATCGACTTACGCCAATGTAGGTGAAACCAAGAATAAAGGAGTTGATATTACTGTAAATACGGTAAATGTGCTTACTAAAGATTTTGAGTGGAGAACGAATATTAATGCAGCTTGGCAGAAAAACGAAATCGTTGAATTGGCTTATGGTAAAAACGATATGGTCGATAACGGTTGGTTTATTGGTGAAGAGTTGTATGTGTATTATGGTTATGAAGCAGATGGAATTTGGCAAGCTAACGAAGCAGAAGAAATGGCTAAGTTCAACGAAAATGGCTATAACTTCGAAGCGGGAAAAGTAAAGCCTATCGATCAAAATGGCGACTATGAAATTGATGATGAAGATCGTGTAATTATTGGCAATAGAAGCCCCCATTGGACAGCAGGTTTTAATAATACTTTTAGCTACAAAAACTTCGAGTTAACTGCTATTATTTATGGAAGATTAGGTTACACAAATTCAACTGGTGGGCATTACCAAGGTGGTCGATACAACCAAACAGAAATTGATTATTGGACACCAGATAACACAGATGCAGAATATCAAAAACCTATCTACAGTGAATCTGGTGGCGATCCATACTATTCTTTATTAGGTTATTTTTCTGGTTCTTACATTAAATTGAGAACTGTATCACTTGGATATTTTGTACCGCAACAAGTTACGCGTAAACTCAAACTGCAAAGTTTAAAACTATACGCTCAGGCAAAAAATATTGCCATGCTATATTCTCCAATTGATTTCAAAGATATGGATACAGGAAGTACACTATTTAACAGAGGGTTTGTATTTGGTGTGGATGTGAGCTTCTAAATTATTAAAACTTTAAACAGAAGATGAGAATGAAAAACATAAAAAATATATTACGAGCAATTACAATGATCGGCATTCTTGTATGTGCTCAATCCTGTAAAGAAGATTTTTTAGACGAGGAATTAACGACTTCATACAGTACCGAATATTTCGAAACAGAAGAAGGTTTAAATCAATTAGCCATTAGTTTATATGCCAACATTAGATACCACTTTGCATACGAATGGGCTTATGGTTTTACCAATTATGGAACCGATGAATTTTCTACTGGAACAGATTTAACTAGCGAAATGTGGAATACTTACGATTCTCGTTTAGCTCCAAATATTACAAATGCGGCTAATGGTAATTTTCCGGCACCAGAATATCTTTGGGATCAGATGTATTTTGGAATCAACGAAGCAAACATCATCATCCAAAATGCAGATGTAATTGAAGATCAAAATTTGTATAACAAATGTGTGGGTGAAGCTTATTTCTTAAGAGGTTACAACTATTTAAGACTTGTTGAGCAGTTTGGCGGAGTAGTGCTAAATACGACTGCCGATTATGAAGTAAAAAGAAACTATACAAGAAGTACAGAAGAAGAAAGCTTAGAACTAATCGTATCTGACTTAAACAATGCTTACGAACTTTTACCAGAAGATGAGTTTCGTGGAAAGGGAACATTTACCAAACCACTTGCCGCTCATATGTTGGCAAAAGCTTTATTGTTACGCAGTTCAGAACGAAACGATGACTGGAACAGCTCTTATTTAGATGCAGACCTTACAAAAATTGTCACGCTATCAGACTATGTAATTCAAACAAGACCACTTGCTGCCGATTACAGAGATTTGTGGAACTGGACAGGTGTAGATTGCAATGCGGAGATGCTTCCAGAAATATTAATGGCAGCTCAATTTAATGCAGATGCAACTACGACAGGTCGATATAAAAACCGCACATTTTGCTATCCTATCGCACAATATAGCAACCTTAATTATATGACCAGATCAGTACCTGGTGGTTTAGATTTTCAGCGTTTGCGTACTTTAGAATACACTTGCAGTGTTTTTGATTTAGAAAACGACTCTCGCTTCTGGAAATCTTTCAAAACTAAATATCGTGTGAATAATGCACCTACAAACGACTATGGAATAGAGAATGGTGATCTGGGTATTATCTATATTATAAATTCTAAAGATGATGATCGTTTCGATGCCGGTGATATGGGGCCAGATTCTTTTAGCTTTTTAGATAGTACTACAAACAAAGTAGTTCCTCATGCTTTTCCTAACTACGCCAATGGCGAATGGGTAGCACAAAACTGGGGCGATAACAGATTTGTTTCTTTGAGTAAATATGAAGATGGTTCTCGTACTGCGCTAAAAGACATGGGCAATCGTGATGGTGTTTTGGCTAGAACAGGAGAAACCTATCTGATAAAAGCAGAAGCATTAGTTCGCCAAGGCAATTACCAACAGGCTTTGGATGTAGTGAATACTTTAAGAGAAAGAGCTCAATATAGCAGCGGCGAACTAAGAGAACATCATACAGATGGTAGCCAAGCTGCAAATGGCGGATTAGATGAATCGTATGATGCATATTCAAATCGTAATTCTTACTACGAATCCGTGAATATTCCATATACTACAGATGCTTCAGATTTACAGGTAACTTCTATTAGCGATTTACCACAAGAAGACGAAGAACTCTTAAGTAAATTAGGTGTAAGTGGTGACTATGAACGTATGCTACACTTTATTTTAAATGAGCGCACAAGAGAGTTATGCGGAGAGTATTTAAGATGGGTAGATTTGAGTAGAACTGAAACATTGATCACACGTGTAAAAGCTTTTAACTCAGAAGCTAGTGGCAATATAGATGATCACCACTTGCTAAGACCAATCCCTCAAAGCTTTATTGATGGCTTATTACACGAAGACGGCACTAACCTTACTGTAGGCGAACAAGACGATCTACAGAACCCTGGATATTAAAATTATTAAAAAGGTGGATATTATGGTATCCATCTTTCACTCATTATTTAGCGCTATAAAATTGTTAGAAATATAATATTTTCTAATAAGTGTTTATGGTTTATTCATCTAAAATAAATCCTCAACATTACTCTTGACAAGAATAGATCAGCCATTCTTTTGGTTTCTATTTTTTTTATAAATGAATAACACTCATTTATTTTTTCAACTACCACTTATATCAATCAACACAAAAGTTTTGAAAATGAAAAACAATTCAATGAATCCACATGAGGATGGTACCCCCTCATTAAAAAATGGGTATGCTAATGATAAACCTAGCTATTTAATTCAAAAATCGAGTGTATTTCTAATAGCCTTGTTATTTCTGAGTTTTTCTCAAATTTTTGCTCAAAATCAAATGGAATTCCTCGATAGAGGAGTTGTTGCTGTCCGCAAAAGTAGTAACGAAGTTTTTGTTTCGTGGCGCATGTTTGGTACAGATCCAACAAACATTGCCTTTAATCTTTATAGAGGTGGTACACTTGTAAATTCAATGCCTATAACACAGTCTACTAACTACATTGATAATACAGTGTATAATAGCAGTTATACAGTACGACCTATAATTGGTGGTGTAGAACAAGCAGCTTTTGGGGTTGCTAATGTTTGGGACCAAGGCTATTTTACTCTTGATCTGCAACGGCCATCTGGAGGTACTACACCAGATGGAGTTAATTATGATTACAGCCCCAACGATTGTAGTGTAGCAGATTTAGACGGCGATGGCGACTATGAAATTATAGTAAAATGGGATCCATCTAACTCTAAAGATAATTCTCAGTCTGGTTATACAGGCAATGTATTTATTGATGCGTACACCCTAGAAGGTGAACAGTTATGGCGTATCGATTTAGGTAGAAACATAAGAGCAGGCGCACACTACACGCAGTTTATGGTTTACGATTTAGATGGTGATGGCAAAGCAGAACTGGCTTGTAGAACTTCCGATGCCACTATCGATGGAGTAGGGACTATAATAGGCGATATAAATGCCGACTATCGAAATTCAAACGGGTATATCTTAAGTGGTCCTGAATATTTAACCATATTTAATGGAGAAACTGGAGCCGAAATGGCTACTACCAATTTTGAACCAGCAAGAGGTAATGTGGGCGATTGGGGAGATACTTATGGTAACAGAGTTGACCGTTTTTTGGCAGCGGTTGCTTATTTAGATGGAGTTAATCCAAGTTTGGTAATGTGTAGAGGTTATTATGAGTTAACAATGTTAGTTGCTTGGGATTGGCAAAATGGTACACTCAGCCAACGTTGGGTATTTGATAGCAGAGATGCAGGAAACGAAGGTTATGCAAAACAAGGTGCACATAGTTTAACTGTAGGTGACGTAGATGCAGATGGCAAAGATGAAATTGTTTATGGAGCAGCTACAATTGATGATGATGGTACCGGCCTTTATACAACTGGTTTGGGGCATGGAGATGCTTTACATTTATCAGACATGGAACCAGATAGAGAAGGATTAGAAGTTTTTATGGTTCATGAGAGCCCATCTAGTTATGGTGAACATGGTGTAGAAATGCATGATGCGGCCACTGGAGAAATTATCTGGAGTCGCCCAGGTGATGGTTCAGATATTGGTAGGGGAGTTGCTATGGATATAGACCCAACTTACAAAGGTTATGAAGCATGGGGCTCAAGAGGTGGTTTAAACTCTGCAACAGGTGTACAGATTAGTACCTCAAGACCAGGGCCTATGAATTTTGCTTCTTGGTGGGATGGTGATCTTATTCGAGAGCTTTTAGATGGTACTACTATTAGTAAGTGGGATTATGCAAACTTCACAAATAATACCCTTCTCAATGCATTTGCCTATGGTGCAGCATCCAATAACAGTACTAAAGCAACTCCAAATCTTTCTGCAGATATCTTAGGTGATTGGAGAGAAGAAGTAATTTGGCGGCATCAAGATAATGACAAGCTACTGATTTTTACAACTACCATACCTACTGAACATAAGCTTTACACACTTATGCACGATCCACAATATCGAACTGCAGTAGCATGGCAAAATGTTGGTTATAATCAACCTCCACATCCCGGTTTTTATCTGGGTGCCGATATGGACCCTGCACCAACTCCAGATATACAATTAGTGGCAGAAACTACACCTCCACCATTAGTTAATCTGGGAGTAGTAAGTAAAAATGATGTGGTTGATTTAGATTGGCTCGTTTCAGGTACAAATGCAGATTTAGATATTTATAGAGGTACAAGTAATCTTTTTTCCTCTAGCTCAAAAATAACTTCGTTTGTTGCAGGAACTACTGTTTTTTCAGATACAACAGTAACCAATGGTACCGATTATTTTTATTGGGTAACTACCCTCGATGCCAATGGAAATACAGTGATTTCGAATGTGGCTTCAGCTTCACCAAATATTACGGAAATCGCTTTAGAGGCAGTAGCAGGAGATTCTTTAGTAACACTTAACTGGGAAATATCTGGCATTAGTGGTTCACAAATTGTTTATCGCGATGGTGACGATGATCCTGCCGGAAGAATAAACATTGCATCATTAAATTCACTTATAAGATCCTATACAGATACTGCTGTAGCTAATGACAGTACTTACTATTATTGGATTGAAGTATTAGATGGAGATAGTATAAGTGTAAACTCTAATGTGGTAATGGCAACACCCACTAAACCTGAAGAGCCTGTTATTATCCAAGAAAATGAAATAGGTTTTTGTAGTGTGGAGGGTACCATAGATAGCAATAATGCAGGGTTTACTGGAGATGGTTTTGCCAACACAAATAACGCTGTAGGAACAGGTATTGACTGGCGTATTAAAATTAATGAAAGCGGAGAGTACGAGATATTATTTGGCTATGCCAATGGTTCGAATGATAGACCTGGAGATTTGATTATCGATGGTGTAAATATGGGTAATGTAAGTTTGCTACCAACAGGAGGTTGGACAACTTGGGGTACATCAGGTATGATAGTTTCGCTAGATACTGGTGAGCACGATATAAGATTAGAAGCTACTACTAGTGGAGGTTTGGCAAATATAGATTATCTCGGAATTAGAGGTGAAAAAGGAACTACACAAAGCGCTACTGCTTGTGTGTATACTCCATCCATAGTATTAAATGCCGTTGCCAGTTCGGCTAATGTAGAATTAAATTGGACAGTGGAGTATGCTACATTTGTCTTTCAAGAAGTTTATAAAGATTCAATGTTAGTAGCTACCTTAGATGGTACAACAACAAGTTATACAGATACTGCAGTGGTAGAGGGTGATTATTATAGTTACTGGGTTAGCGGTGTTTTTGAAGACAGTACTACATTAAACTCGAATGTATTAGATTCTATTCTTGTTCCTGCTGTCCCAGAGATTATCCTAAATGCAGAAGTGAATGTTGATGAAGTTTTACTTACTTGGACAGTCAAAAATACCAGCTTCCGACATCATGAAATATTTAGAGACACCGATCCTAACCCAAGTGGTAGATCACGTGTGGGAAGTGTAAGCAATACAACTTTTTCTTTTGTTGATGATACAGTAGAGCCAGATACTGTCTACTATTATTGGATAAAAGGTATTTATGATGATGGTTCTAACCTTAATTCAAATGCAGCAGAAGCTATTATTCCTCCAACACCAATCTTAGCTCTAAGTGCAGTTGCTAATGATACTGATATAACTTTAGCTTGGACAGCTCAAAATATTACTTTTGATACCATAGAGGTTTATAGAAGTTCTAGTTTAGATTCAGCGGACTTTGAGTTTATAGCTAGTGTAACAGACATCTCTCAATCTTTTACCGATGCAACTGCAACTGCTGGCAAAACTTACTATTATTGGATTAAGGGGGTGACAGAAAATAATTATACCTTATCTTCAAATGTGGTAGAAGTTTATCTTGATTATCAA
>PBYL01000263.1 GCA_002729595.1 Thalassovita sp.
AAAAATTACAAATAAGTATTTCCCCTGTTTTAGTATTTTCATTTTTCGCACTTTACTTTTATCATCAATTTAGAAAATATATTAAAGCTATTTTTAAAACACAATCTTTGAATAGAGCAAACAAAAAACTTGGATGAAATACTGATGCACTAACAACCTCCCTTTTCAATAGTAACAATACATTCTGTAAGTAATTTTTTTACTTTTTTCAACTCTTGAATCTTACAGTCTATTTCAGAGATTTTATTCAAGACTACTTGAGTTTTTTTCTCATTGGAAAGGTTTTTATCGTACCAACTGTCCAACAGTTTTTTAATTTCAGACAGCGTAAAGCCTCCCTCTTTTGCTCCTTTTATCATTTCTATTTTTTCTACGATACTTTCATCGTAGTCTTTATAGTTGTTTGTTGTTACCGTTTCATCGGACACACCTTTGAATAAACCAAAATTTTCATAATACCTTAATGTTGGTATTGCTACACCTGTTCGCTTTGACAATTCGTTTATTAACATCTCATTATGTTATTGTTGATAAAAATATTCAAAGTATACACTATACTATATACTTGTAGGTTGCAAATGTAAAACATAGTTTTGTGAAAAGAACAAGAAATTATGAGTACAAGAAATGTAGTTGAAAGCTATTTCAATGCCATGAAGGAAGGCAGACTTGCAGATATGCAAACGTATGTATCGCCCCACCAGAAATATTGGATTAGTGGTGAGGACTCCTGGCCTTTTGGAGGATTTAATTCACCGGAATCTATGAGTAAATTGTGGTCCATTGTAAAGGAACGGTTTCCTAACGGATTAACCCTCACAATAAATTCTATTCTTACAGAGGGTGAATATGCTGCGGTACAAGTTCATAATACTGCAACCCGAATAGATGGCAAGGTTTACGACAATGATGTTCTTGTACATCTAAGAGTACAAAATGGTAAGATTACCGAACAAAGGGAATATCTGGATACAATTATGATGAACGAGCTGTTTTGTGGTGCACTGGAAAATCAATAGTAAAATAAATTTCAGATTTAGGCATGCTTAAAACGACTTTCAACAGATGGCAAGGAGTTGATAAAATTGGCCTTGGCAAATAATGAAAAAGAAATTTTTAAAAATCTTTAAGAGAATAATGATCATCGCTTTCTGTATCACTCTGGTGATAGTTTCCACAACGTTGCTTTATATGCAACAAGCTAAATTTGGAAAAAGCCCAAGCAGGACAAGGCTTGAAAGAATAAAACAATCACCAAATTTTAAAAACGGGAAATTCCAAAATTTAAGCAAAACACCTATGCTTACCGAAGGACACAGTTGGTTTAAAGTGCTTTACGAAGCCTATATTAAAAACAAACCAAGGCAATATCCAACTGATACTATTCCATCTGTGAAAACAGATTTGTTGAATTTACCAATTGATAGAGATATTCTGGTTTGGTTCGGTCATTCTTCTTATTTCATGCAAATAGACGGAAAACGGATTTTAGTTGACCCTGTTTTTAGTGGAAACGCCTCACCAATTCCCCGAACGACCAAATCATTCAATGGCACAGATGTTTATGGAGTAGAAGACTTGCCTGAAATTGATTATTTATTCATTTCCCATGACCATTACGACCATGTTGATTATGAAACATTAGTTACCTTAAAAGACAAGACTAAAAAAGTAATATGTGGCTTAGGTGTTGGTTCGCACTTTGAACATTGGGGATATGATAGCAGCAAAATCAATGAAAGAGATTGGGGTGAACAAGTAGCATTAGACAAAGAGTTTACAGTTTTTGTTGAACCTGCCCGACACTTTTCGGGTAGAGGGTTTTCTTCCAGCAATACGTTGTGGGCTTCGTATGTATTACAAACTCCAAGCATGAAAATTTATATTGGAGGAGACAGTGGCTATGACACTCATTATGCAGCAATCGGTAATAAATACGGTTCTATTGATTTAGCTATTTTAGATAATGGACAATATGATGAGGCTTGGAAATACATTCACAATTTGCCTGAAGAAGTATTAAAAGCAGCTCAAGATTTGAAAGCAAAGCGAATTTTCCCCGTGCATTCTTCAAAATTTGCATTGGGAAGTCACGATTGGGACGAGCCTTTGAAAAAGATAACTGAACTGAATAAATGGTATAATTTCCCATTAGTGACGCCTATGATAGGAGAATTTGTACACCTAAAAGATACTACGCAAAAATTCAAACAATGGTGGGTTGGACTGAATTAAACAAACAACTCAAAGAAAAAATCCCGAACCGCTAACACTGTATATAGAAAATAGGCGAAAAAGTAGTAAATTTAATTGTTGTAGTTTGCTTCAACTTCTCAATGGTTTGATAGGTTTGGAGCCCTCAATCACCTACTTTGCATATACTCACCGGTAAATATTAAAAAAATTACAAATAAGTATTTCCCCTGTTTTAGTATTTTCATTTTTCGCACTTTACTTTTATCACTAATTTATAAAATATATTAAAGCTATTTTTAAAACACAATCTTTGAATAGAGCAAACAAAAAACTTGGAAGAAATACTAATGCACTAACTACTTTTGGACCTTATGCCAGCAAACCCGAAACCCGACCGGGAGAATTCTTGATTTTCGAATACAATGTTGGAGATGAAACTTGGAGGAGTAGAACGCTAAAAACATGCAAAAAACCACTCACAGAGTTGACCGTAATTTATAATCCCAAAGACCCTTCAGATTTGATGGTAAATGGCTTTTACAGGGTTGGTTCAGCAAAGTACTACCGTATTATCGCAGGTTTGTTTTTAATGGTGATGTTTCTAAAGCCTTTTATATAATTCTGTTTAGTTATAGTATTGCCCAATTTAATTTCTTTTAGATTTGCACTTAATAACCAGTTACGAAAAGCATGTGACATGCTGAATTATTGAATGTCAACCAAAAGATTAGTGCAGAATGAATAGACTGAATGTAATTACTATCCTCATTTTATTATTAACCGCTTGCGATAATTCTCCCAAATTTGAATATCAATCACCTACACCAAAGCAAGCCAGTGAAAACTTGGGCGCTTATTTAAGGCAAGCTCCTTTTGAGAATGAGTGGAATCAACAAGGTGAAGATGAAAATACCGTAGTTTTTACCAATGCAGAACAGGTTTTCCCTTTTATGGCTAAGTTCAAAAATGAGGATGATGACCTAAAGTCTCAGAAATATGGGAAAGTGAAAGACTTTTACGATCAGCAAACAGTAATTTATAAAGATGATTTTTGGGGTGAGTTGTTTGTGTATGGTGGTCTTTTGTTCAATCAGGAGCCATTGTTTTTGAAAAACTTCTTTTCAGAAATGGGAAATCCGATATTTAGTGGAGCCAATGCAATTAATCAAAGTTATACAGCATCTTTAGCAGAAACTCAGTTAGTTGAACAATTGCCAGATAGCAAAACAGCCGTTTATTGGGTTTCATCAAATATTAAAAACTATCTTTTATTATATCATCAAAAAGGTCAGTTAGTGTTAGAAGTGGCCTATCCCTGCTACGACGATGTGAAAGATAAAGGCTTGGCAAAACTCAAAGAGATAAATACCTCAATGAACATCAACAGTAAAATGCTAGCAAATGCCACAGTAGAAGGCTTATCGGTTAATCAAAAACCAGTTAGTTTCTGGAAAGATCCTTATAAAGGGATTTATAGCACAGGAATAGTACCAGTACTGAGATTGAAAATTAAAAATACGCCTTTTGAAAATGGCACAATTGGAGAGGCACGAGCGAAAGGGGGAGACGACTATTATTTTTATAAAGGAGACAAAGGACAAGTTTGGTTTACTACCAAACTGGAAGATACTGAGCTAACATCAGAAGCATACTTTAGTGAAGATAAAAGCCCAGTTTTTTACGAGTACAAATATTTGTCTGAAACACGCAAAGTATATATTACCCAGAAAGAAGAAAACGGTAACGTAATCGGAAAAGCAGAAACCTATTATAGAGATAATCGGACTTTACATTTTGAATACGAATATCCGGTGGGAGATACGCAAGCAGAAAAATATTTAAAAGATATGTTTGAGCATATCCGTATTTCTGCGTTTTTGTAGAGAAGAAAACAAGCACCAAACAGCACAGGGCAGGCCAGTGTTTTTTAGAGATCGAGGGCTAAAAGCAGTAGATTTATATTATTCAATTAGCCATGCAGCACGCAAGCTGTATGAATTATAAATCTCACTGAATATGAAAATAAAACTAACAACTTTATTCATAGCCCTTCTTTTCAATCCTGTTTCTCTATTTGCTCAGTATAAGTTGATCAATAAGATTCCATCCGAAGTGGATTTCTCTAAGCATCTTCGCGATTGGGATGGTTTCGGGTTTAACTATGTTGAAACCGCGCAAACATCCGACTATGCCGCAGAACCGCAAGAGTATGGCGGTTTTAGTTTGTTGGATGAAAAAGAAAAAGCGGAGATAATCGATCTGGTATTTGGTGAAGATGGCTTAAAAGTCTCTTTGCTAAAAATGTTTTTAGACCCTTGGCATCAAGCTTCACCAGAGGCTGAATTTAAGCACGAATGGTCTGCAAAGTATATGTTAGAATTTGCAGAGAAGGGATTTGCAACAACAACATTTAGAGAGGGTGATCTTACCATCATTACAACACTATATGGGCCACCAGCTTGGGCGACACAGCAAAAGTTTTTTGGCGGTAGAGACCTCGACCCCGAAATGAAAGAAGCGTTAGCGGCATATATGATTGATTGGGCACGCTTCCTCAAAAAAGAAAAAAAACTTCCTTTAAAATATCTTTCGTTGCACAATGAGGGCGAAGATTGGGAACGCTGGCCGCAAGATGGTTCCGGCGAAGGTTTTTTCGATTACAACATGTTTTGGCCACATGAGCAAGTAAACGATTTTCTCAAGTTTATGCCTGCTATGATGAAAGAAGCAGGTCTAGAAGATGTAGACTTAACCAATGGAGAGCCTTCTAACTGGTTTCGTTTTAGTGCTTGGGGTTGCGCTGCCGGTTTGTTAGATGATCCTGAGGCACTCAACAACATGGGTATTATCACTTCTCATGGTTTTTATGGCGATTTGGGTATGCAACGCTGGTATGGCAATCATAATAGTTCGGGGGTTGATATGCTTCGAGAAGCCAGACCCGGAATGCATGCTTGGGTAACATCTACTAGTTGGGGCAAAATGGATGTGATGTTTATGAGGGAGATTTACGGAAACATCTATAACTCTAAAGTGAATGCAATTATCCCTTGGGCAGGCATTCAGCGGCCTGCAAAATGGGAGGGAGGAGACCCAAACCCTGGAAATGCTTTTAGGGTAAATGAAGATGGCTCTTACCAAGTTCAAAAAGGTTATTACTTCTATAAACAGGCTTCAAGAGCTGGACAAGCAGGCATGGCAGTCGCAAGAACATACTGTATGGACTCACAAGTACCAGTAATTGCTTTTGCATCTAACAACACAAACCACCCAGATGCTGTAATAATCTCTAATTGGTCTTCTAAATGGGACAAAGGCGTACACATGAAAATTAAGGGTACAAATGCTACAAAGTTTCATGCTTATCGCACTGGGAGCGGAGAAGAAAACTATAAAGATTTAGGCGTAATTGAATTGGAGGATGGCTACCTAAACTACAAAGCGCCTATTGGTACAGTAACTACTTTTTTTGCAGAGAACTAAGATATCATTCCATTAATCAATACAACATCTATTAAAATGAGATTATTCACCATCCTTTTTTTATTCCTTATTACCCAAAATATACTTTCACTAAATGCACAAACAGCCAGACCTGCTTACAACACAGGCTCTGGCTTTTTTGTGAGTGATGGAAATATTTACGATCCAAATGGAATGGCTTTTACGCCTATGGGTTACAATACTTCGGTTTTCTGGAATGACAATGAAGCCTGTAAACTAAATAACATGTCTGAGCATATTCCGAATTCTGGGGCGAATGCGGTGAGGATTATCTCTCAAACTGAAGGTGCTTACGGTTGGAATGCCAATCCTAAGAGCCAACGCGATTTGGTAGAAAGGGCTGTAAATGCAGGCATTGTACCCATGTTAGAGATGCACAATTCCACTTGTGATAAACCCGAGTTTGAAACCATTACCGACTATTGGACATCTGAGCAGGTGATTAAGATTTGCAACGATTTTGAAAAATACCTTTGGGTGAACATCGCCAACGAACACAATTTCGAGTCTTTCGAAACTTGGCGAGATAGCTATATTACCACAATCAAACAGTTTAGAGAAAAAGGCATTAAAAACCTGATTGTGATAGATGCCGGAAAGTTTTGCGGACAAAACCCAGAAATGTTTACAGAGTTTGGCAAAGATGTGTTAGAAGCTGATCCTGAGAAAAATGTAGTATTTTCTATTCATTTATATGGTTATTGGCAAACCGCAGACAAAAGCTTTACAGACTGGACTCCTCCATTTTCTGTTGAGAAAGATTTACCTGCCTTAAAAAGTACGGGTTTACCCATTATAGTTGGAGAGTTCGGTTGGGATGAACCGGAAGGCTTTTCAGGAAATTATACCCCTGAAATGATCATTGAAGTTTGTAAGCAAAATGGAATAGGCTGGTATTTTTGGGCTTTTTTTGATGGAGAAGGTGTACAATATTATTCTGTTCTAAAAAATGCTTGCAATGGTATCGAAACCTCCAATCTTACGGAAGCAGGTAAATTCATTATTCCATATATCCAAAAAAATGCTCAGAAAGCATCTGTATTTAATTAGAAAGTAGTTGTTTTATTTGATGATGATAAAGTGCCATATGCTCATCAAAGCGCTTTATTGCGATTCTGTCGCGTATACAAAGATTTCAAGTGATCCAATTAATTCCATTCATGCTTTCAAATTGGTAGGGTAAGTAAGCAATTATCAACATTCACCTGCAACAAATCTATGTCTGTACATAAAAATTACGGATTGCGAAATCTGATAAAAAGTAATTTGTAAATTAGAAGAGTAGGTCTTCGAAACTTACAATAAAATAAACACTGATTTTTTAATCAATAAATCAAATTAGCTATGTACAGAAATGCTTTTACGATGAAGCTAAAACCGGGCTTCGAAGCGGAGTATAAGAAACGCCACGACGAGATTTGGCCGGAGTTAGAAGCCATGCTTTCGGAATCAGGAATCAGTGATTATAGCATCTATCTCGATGAAGAAACACTTACGCTTTTTGCCTTTCAAAAAGTAGCCGACAAAGTAAAAGAAGCACAAATCCCTAATAATCCTATAGTTAAAAAATGGTGGGCGTACATGGCTGATATTATGGAAACCAATCCAGATAATTCGCCAGTAACTAAGCCATTGCGCGAAGTTTTCCATATGGATTAATTGAAAAACCTTATTATCAAATTATATAAAACTACCTATTGTGCTTTCTGAAACTAGAAGATTTAAACCCTTTTTAATTGTAGCCATCCTGTTACTAAATATTCCTTTGTTTTTACAAGCGCAGGATAAAGTGAGGTTGGCAGACAAGCCGCTTTTTAGAGACCCTGTTTATGATGGTGCCGCAGACCCTACCATCATTTGGAATAGAAAAGAAAATCGTTGGTTTATGTTTTACACCAATCGTAGAGCCAACGAAGAACAGCTAGATGGTGTAAGCTGGGTACACGGAACCCGAATTGGTATTGCCGAATCGCTAGATGGCGGAGCCACTTGGCAGTATCGCGATACATGCGATATTCAATATAGAATGGAAGGTTATACCCATTGGGCACCAGAAGTTATTGAGCACAAGGGTAATTACCATATGTATTTAACCTATGTGCCGGGTGTATTTAAAGAGTGGGGGCATCCTCGATGGATAGTGCATCTTACTAGTAAAAACATGATTAATTGGAAGTTTGAATCTAAATTAGAGCTAGCTTCTGATAGGTGCATAGATGCTTGTGTATTTAGACTGCCAGATGGTAAATGGCGAATGTATTATAACAATGAGCGAGATGGTAAGTCGATGTATTATGCTGATAGCGACGATTTATATAATTGGAAAGATAGTGGTAAAAAAGTAGTTGGAGACAGGGGAGAAGGGCCTGTCGTGTTTAGGTGGATGAATAAAAATTGGATGCTCTGCGATGCATGGGATGGCTTAAGTGTATTTTCTTCTGATGATTTAATAAACTGGCAACGACAAGAAAATAATATTTTACAAAAACCCGGTAAAGGCAAAGACGATAAAGTTATGGGCGGGCATCCCGGTGTTGTGGTGCATGGAGACAAAGCATTTGTATTCTATTTCACGCATCCCGGTAGAGTGGAAGACAATAAAGGCGTAGATAGTTACCGAACAAGAAGAAGCTCAATACAAGTGGCACAGTTGGAATTTACCGATGGTAAAATTACCTGCGATAGAGACAAGCCTGTTTACATTAATTTGAGTGAACCAGATAAGAAAAATAATTAATTTGATCAAAAACGCAGAATGGTTGTCTTATACTTTTTAAGTATGGCAACCATTGTTTTTTTAATGAGCAATATGCAAGTTTCTCTGTGAACTTAGCTTAACCACCCTCCTCTCAATTTATATATACATTTTCACCTTAATAAAGATGTGAAGCATATTTTTGTTTTACTTCATTTTTAATCTCCTTCAACTTTAATTCAAACTCCGCTGTACTTTCAAATCGAGTTTTGCCATCTGCAATAATTTTGTGATTAGGATTCATTAGTTCTTTAAATGGAGTGATAGATTAGTTAGATATATCCTGTATTAATACCAAAATACTGGTGTATTTCATAATTTCGAGCGATAATCATTTCCTTTCCAAAAAAATTGGTATTATATAGAAGACTCACATGCCAGAATAAACAATTAGTATTATAATTTTGCTAATTACTAGAATCGATTTTTTTAACTGAGATAATGAAAAAAATACATATAATTACTTTACTCACTAGCATTTTAATTTTTTTGGTCAGTTTGAGTTTTGCTCAAGACTTCGAGCATCCTAATGTCATTTTAATTATTACTGATGATCAGGGTTATGGCGATTTAGGGTACACAGGAAATCCGCATGTGCAAACTCCTGTGATTGATAGTTTTGCGAACGAGAGCACCCGTTTCAATAACTTTTATGTTTCGCCAGTTTGTGCCCCAACCCGTTCGAGCCTCATGACGGGCAGATATTCTTTAAGAACCGGAGTAAGAGATACATATAATGGTGGAGCAATTATGGCCACTCATGAAATTACCATTGCAGAAATGCTAAAGCAAGCCAATTACAGAACTGGCGCATTTGGTAAATGGCATTTGGGAGATAACTATCCATGCAGACCTAACGATCAAGGTTTTGATGAAACACTCATTCACCTTGCTGGTGGTATGGGGCAAGTAGGTGATGTTACAAATTATTACAAGCGTGATAGTAGCTATTTCGATCCGGTGCTTTGGTACAACGGAAAGCAGAAAGTTTACAAAGGTTACTGTTCAGATATTTTTACCCAACAGGCAATTAACTTTATAGAGAAAAACCAACGGTCTGGTGGGACTCCTTTTTTCTGCTATTTGGCATTTAATGCGCCACATACACCTTTACAAGTTCCAGAAGCATATTATAACTTATATAAAGATATAGACCCATCTCAAGGTTTTGATGATAAGCGCCAACCATTTGTAGAAATGTCTGAAAAAGACAAGGAAGATGCTCGAAAGGTTTATGGTATGGTGAGCAACATCGATGATAATTTAGGGAAGTTATTTGCTAAACTTGATGAGCTTAAAATTACCGATAATACCCTCATTATTTTTATGACAGACAATGGGCCTCAACAAGTGAGATATGTAGCTGGTCTAAGAGGAAAAAAAAGCGATGTGTATTGTGGCGGTGTTAAGGTGCCATTTTTCTTAAAATACCCAGCTCGATTTGAAGGTAACAGAGATATCGACATTCCGGCAGCACATTACGATATATTGCCAACCTTAGCGCAAATCTGCCATGTAGAAATGCCAATGGATAGAAGTATCGATGGTAAAAGCTTATTGCCTTTGCTAGAAGGGGATGATATTATCTGGGAAAATAGAACTATGTTTTTTTACTGGACGCGCAAGTATCCTGAATTATACAACAACATTGCCATGCAGAGTGGCCCCTATAAATTGGTGGGGCATGCAGATCACAACTCACCCATCACAGATTTTGAATTGTTTAAATTGGATGATGATCCCTACGAGCAAATGAATATTTTGGGTGATAATAAAGGTGTTGCAGAAGCACTCAAGTCTGAGTTCGACAGAGTGTATGCGGAGTTGATTACTTCTGAAAATATTAAGAATCCGCCGAGAATAGTTGTGGGCGATCGCCATGAGAATCCATCTATCCTGAATAGAAATGATGCCGGAGGTAGCAGAGGTATTTGGGCTCAAGAAGAGATCTATGGTAAATGGCGAGTAACCATCAACGAAGGTTATTACAACATCAAGTTCAAGTTTGTAAATCCTGTGGAGGTTGATGGAGATATGTATCTCGAAGCAGGTTCGATGGTTAAAAAGCAAAAAAATAAGAATGAAGCCACAGATATGATCGTGATGAAGAATATCTACTTCTCTCAACAAGACTGTGATTTTAAACCATTTTATCAGATTAATGGTAAAAACATATTTCCATTTTATGTAGAGCTTGATAAAGTAAATTAAAAGATTTTGGCCTAATTAGATAGATTAATAGGTCAAGTCTAATATCTACTTATTTGCAAAGACAACTAAATATTGGTAGATTATTAAAACAAAGCAATAAGGCCTAAAATAGCTATACTTGGCTATTTCCATCTACAGGAGAGTTATTTCCTGATTGATCTATAATGGGCTATTTTTTTTGATTTTGATAAGCTAATATTGAGTGCTTTCTAATTATTGCATCTAACTCTTAATAAGCTCCAAAGGCATTTCATCCAACATGAAATCTTTCTACATATTATTTGCTCTTGTTTTATTTGGCATTTCTTGCAGCAAAAAAGAAAAACAAGAAGAACCCATCGATCTTTTGTGCGAATATCTGGTAAACCCGATATCGATTGATAATAGTGCACCAAGGTTTCGATGGAAAATGCCGAACAAAGGCAACGATATTTCGCAAGAGTCTTACAGAGTGATTGTAGGTACAGATTCCGCAGCTGTAGCAAAAGGTGAAGGAGATATGTGGGATACAGATAAAGTGATGAGCGAAGCAATGCTAGTAACTTATCAAGGTAAAGACTTACAACCACTTAACAAATACTATTGGACGGTAAAGCTTTCGAACAACGACTGTGTAGAAAGTAATTTTGCTAAGGTAAATAGTTTCCAAACCGGATTTTTAGGAAACAACAATTGGCAAGGTTCATTTATTTCTGATACTGATGATGTTGATTTAAAGCCTGCTCCCTATTTCAGAAAAGTATTTAAACCGAAAGGCAAAGTAAAAAAGGCAATGGCTTATGTTGCTGCCGCAGGTTTGTTTGAGTTTTCTATTAATGGCAAAAAAGTAGGCGATCACGTGCTTGACCCAATGTACACTCGCTTCGATAAGAGAATATTATATGTAGCGCATGATGTTACAGCACAACTACAAGAAGAAGTAGCTTTAGGCTTTATACTTGGTAATGGTTGGTATAACCATCAATCTACTGCGGTGTGGGATTTTCACAAAGCACATTGGAGAGCTCGCCCGAAGTTTTGCCTAAATCTTTTTGTTACTTATGAAGATGGAAGTGAAGAAGTAATTAGCACTGACAAAAGTTGGAAAACTTCTTTGGGGCCAATCATTTTTAACAGCATTTATACAGCAGAACATTACGATGCCAGATTGGAGCAAAAAGGTTGGGATACACCAAAATTCAACGATCAATCTTGGAAAGCAGCGATTGAGGTTGAAAACCCGGCAGAAAAACTAGTAGCTCAAGCTTTACAACCTATTCGTGTAACAGATCAAATTAAGCCAGTTGAATTCAATCAGTTTAGCAACCAAAACTATGTGTATGATTTAGGGATGAACATATCTGGTGTAAGCCAGATAAAAGTAGAAGGGGCAAAAGGAACAGTCGTAAGAGTAACACATGCAGAACTATTAGGCGATGGAGGACATGTAGATCAATCTAACATTGATGTGCATTATCGCCCAACCGACGATAGCGATCCATTCCAAACAGATATTTATATCTTGAATGGAGAAGGAGTTGAAACCTTTATGCCGAAGTTCAACTATAAAGGTTTTCAATATGTAGAAGTGAATAGTGATAAGCCAATTACGCTGAACAAAGAAAGTATAACTGGCATGCGTATGCACAGCGATGTACCAGTAGTAGGTAATGTACATAGTTCAGATACGCTACTCAATAAAATGTGGGCAGCCACTAATAATTCTTACCTTTCTAATCTTTTTGGTTACCCAA
Source organism: Thalassovita sp. (assembly GCA_002729595.1). Lineage (GTDB taxonomy): Bacteria > Bacteroidota > Bacteroidia > Cytophagales > Flammeovirgaceae > Chondrinema. The sequence continues at coordinate 12,400 of PBYL01000263.1, forward strand.
CAGACTGCCCGCAAAGAGAAAAAAATGGCTGGACGGGAGATGCGCACATTGCGAGTGAAACTGGGCTGTTTAATTTCGATGGAATTACCGTTTACGAAAAATGGTTAGCAGATCACCGCGATGAGCAACAACCAAATGGCGTTTTGCCATCTATTATTCCTACACATGCTTGGGGTTATTCTTGGGGTAACGGTCCAGACTGGACAAGTACCATTGCCATTATTCCTTGGAATATTTATTTGTTTTATGGAGACACAACTTTGCTTTCAGATTCTTACGAAAGTCTAAAACTATATGTAGACCACATTGCCGAGATTGATTCTGCCGGTCTTACCGATTGGGGTTTAGGCGATTGGATTCCTGTAGCAGACAAAACACCGAAAGAATTTACTTCTTCTATATATTATTATGTAGATGCATCAATATTAGCTAAAGCAGCTAAGCTTTTTGGTAAAACAGCAGACAACCAGAAATACACCACTTTAGCCGATTCAATTAAAATGGCTATCAATGCTAAATACCTCGATAAAGAAACTGGTATTTATGGTAGTGGTTTCCAAACAGAGCAGAGTACGGCTTTATTCTGGGGCATTGTACCAGATGACATGAAAGCCAAAGTAGCTGCTAATTTGGAGAAAAAAGTGTTGGCAGATAACAGCCACCTCAATGTAGGTTTGTTAGGTACAAAAGCGATTTTAAATGCATTAAGCGAAAATGGCTACAGCGATCTAGCTTATGAGGTTGCACTACAAGATAGCTATCCTTCTTGGGGATGGTGGATTAAAAACGGAGCTACCAGCTTATTTGAAAACTGGCCGATAGATGCCAAGTCAGATATTTCTAGAAACCACATTATGTTTGGTGAAATTGGTGCATGGTTTTACAAGGCGCTTGGTGGTATTAAGCCAGACCCAGAAAATCCGGGTTTTAAAAATGTGATCTTAAATCCTCATTTTGTAAAAGGACTTGAACAGTTCGAAGCCAAACACCAAAGTCCGTATGGAGAGATTGTTTCTTCGTGGAAAAAAGAAGGAGAGGTGGTAAAATATAAAGTGGTGATTCCACCAAATAGCACCGCTACCATCAATTTAAAATCTGATCATATTACTAAAGACGATAGCCATATGGCGAGCATCAACAAGATTAATGGCGATTACATTATTAATGTGAAATCGGGTACGCACAATTTTACTGTACAGTTGTAATCTTTTAATTGTAGCGCTGCCATTCATTAAGAAATCATTGTATGCATTACTGAACAGGGAATAATTGGGTCTGATCCTGTATTTCTTTGTTTAATTATCCTTTAGTTTTTATAATAATCTCATTATATTGCATTACTACTTGCACTATATATGAAAATGAGACACATAACAACTAACAGTTATGATGAAGTATTAACTTTATCAGACACTAAAAGCATACATGCAATATCTAACTCCAAAGAAGATAAAGAGATCTGGAGACAGTTTAAAGCTGGGAGTGAACCGGCTTTAGTTCACATTTATAATTGCTATTATAAGTCTTTATATAATTATGCGAGTCAGTTTACTAAAGACAGAAACCTTATAAAAGATACCATCCACGATCTTTTTATAGAACTTATACAAAAGAGAGATAAACTCTCAGAAACCACATCAATCAAATTTTATCTGTTCCGATCCATCAAAAACAATCTGGTTGCCAAGATCAGAAGAAACAGCAAAATGAACTTACAATCCAATTTGCTGGATGGGTACGATTTTTCACTCAGCTATTCCATTGAGCAGATAATTATTAACCAACAAATAGATAAAGAAAATCAAGTGCGCATTAATAAAGCGCTTAAAGTACTCACTCGCAAACAGCGCGAAATAATTTACTATTATTTTTTTGAAGGACTAAAAATGGAAGAGATTGCAGATTTAATGGACTTTACAAACCAGAAGTCTGCACAAAATCTTCTTTATAAATCTATAAAATCATTAAAAAGTAAATTGCTGATTCTCAGCACTATCAATCTATATATTATGATGTTGAAAATTTTTTAGAAAAATATTCTAAAAAAACGATGGAAAAATAAGAGGTTGGTTCTTTTATATATAGACATGAACCAATATGAAATATAACAATTACGATATAGAAGATTTTTTAATTGATCCTGACTTTATCGACTGGGTAAAAGGAGACAGTGGGGAGAAGAATGCATTCTTTCAAAACTGGATGCTAACTGAGCCAGAGAATAAAGCAGCAGCACTAACAGCGAGAGAAATCTTACTCAATTTAAAAAGAGACAAACTAGACCCGACTCCCGAAGAGTTTGACGAGTCGCTCAATAAAATATTAAGGTATCGCTCAGGCGATGAAAAAAAAACTGAAGTAAACTTCAGAACAATTGACTATAACGAACCTCCATTAAAACTTTCAACCGTATTTAAATGGGCAGGGTCTATCGCTTTACTTCTTGGCTTGTTCTGGTTATACAAGTTCGAAACAAAAGAAAAAGTAATAGTTGAAGAAGTTACTTATACTACCAAGTCTACACCATTGGGGCAAAAGTCTAACATTAAACTTCCTGATGGTAGCAAAGTAAAATTGAACTCTGGTAGTAGCATTACCTTCCCTAGCAATTTCATCAAAAACAGAGAAGTACAATTAAAAGGTGAAGCATTTTTTGAAGTAGAGAAAAACGAAGATGTTCCATTTAGAGTAATTGCTGAAGAGATAGAAGTAAAAGTGGTAGGTACTTCTTTTAATGTACAATCTATCGATACAGAAGAAACTGTAGAAGTTACTGTAGTAACAGGTAAAGTGATGACTTATAACAATGAACACAATAGCAACGAGTTCGAAGCATTGCTTAGCCCTAACGAGATGATTTCCTACGAAAAGAAAACAGGCGGTTATTCTAAAAAGAAAGCAGAAGCTTTTAAGCTAGCTTGGAAAGACGACGTGCTTTACTTTAAAGATGCAGATTTTTTACAAATAGTTGATCAGTTAGAAAGATGGTATGGGGTTGAGTTTATCTTTCCTAACAAAGACCATATGAGAATGCCAGGTAAAATCAACGCAACTTTTGTAAACGAGCCACTCAAAGAAGTACTAGAAGGATTAAAATTTTCAATGAAAATTGAATACACAATAGATAAGAAAAATGATAAGGTTATTGTAAAAAAAGTAAACTAAAACTATGAGAAAAACTATACACGACAGTAGTTAACCAGAAGACTAATTTTTACAAAAAATATCAGAAATAAAAAAAACCGGAGTAAAACTCCGGCACAATCGGTTGTTTGCCCTAAAAGATTTGGCCGTCTACAAGGCAAACTCGTGCATTTCTGATGAATTAATTTTTTCACCAAAACGCGATTAAAAATATGAAATTGAAACTACTAAGACAAATTTGGCTTATGTCAAAATTAGGCTTTTATGGGTTCCTTCTTCAGGCCTTGTTCTTTGGTATTTTATCTGCAGAAGATGGTAATGCACAAGGAAAAAGCATGGATGAAGTTTATCTGAACCTCAAGGTACAGAATGAAGAGTTGAAATATGTTTTTGCAAAAATTGAAGCAAAAACAGGATTTGGATTTACATACAGCGGAGATCTGATAGACGATAGCTTCAGAATTGATGCGGATGTAAAGAAAACGTCTCTGGCAGAATTACTTAGAAGTATTTCTAAAGAAACAGGCTTAGGCTTTAAGCGAATTAACGAAAGTATTTACGTAAGCAAACCTGAAGACGGCCAGGCTAAAATCACCGAAATTATTGGTGACGAAGCTCTACAAGTTAGAATTAGTGGTATAGTAGCTTCTGAAGATGGTGAAGCACTACCGGGTGTAAGTATTCTTATAAAAGGAACTACTACTGGTACAACTACCGATTTAGATGGTAACTATGCACTCTCTGCAACTTCGGGAGATATTTTACAATATAGCTATATCGGTTACATTACTCAAGAAATTGAAGTAGGCGCTCAAACGACTATTAATGTTTCTATGGAGCTAGACTCTGAGCAACTAGAAGAAATTGTAGTTGTAGGTTATGGCGAGCAAAAGAAAGTAACTGTAACTGGTTCGGTTGCAGCAGTAAAAGGTGACGAATTAGTAAAGTCTCCGGTAACTAACCTTTCTAACTCATTGGCTGGTCGTATACCGGGTTTAATTGCTGTAAACAGAAGTGGTGAGCCAGGTTACGATAACTCTGGTATTAGAATTAGAGGTACAAACACTTTAGGTAACAACGATGCACTTATTGTAATTGATGGTATTCCTGCAAGAGCTGGTGGTTTAGATCGTCTGAACCCAATGGATATAGAAAATATCTCAGTTCTGAAAGATGCTTCTGCTGCAATCTACGGAGCTCGTGCTGCTAACGGTGTTATTCTAATTACAACCAAAAGAGGTACAAGTGGCAAACCAGAACTTTCTTATTCTTACAATCAGGGATGGGCACAGCCAACTGTAGTTCCAGAATTGGCGGATGCAACTCAGTTTGCTGAGATGAGAAACGAGCTTGAAATTTATAACCTTCCAGTTGATGAGTGGTCTGCTGCTCAAGCAGCTTTTAACTCAACAGGTACTTATAACAGACCAAATGGTGCAGTACTTGAGGCTCCTTATAGCCCAGAAGATTTTGAGCTTTTCAGAAATGGTTCAGATCCTTGGGGTCACCCAAATACAGACTGGTACGATGCTACTTTGAAAAACTGGTCTCCACAGTCTAAGCACAATTTGCAGTTAACAGGTGGAACTGAAGATTTTAGATACTTAGCTTCATTAGGTTACCAAAACCAAGATGCATTTTATAAAGATGCAGCAACTGGTTATAAGCAGTACGATTTCAGAATTAACCTAGATGGTAACATCAACAAATACATCAAAACTAGTATTGGTGTATTAGGCCGTCAAGAAAAAAGATTTTTCCCAACACAAAGTGCAGGAGCTATCTTTAGAATGCAGATGAGAGGTATTCCTACTTCTCCAGCATATTGGCCAAATGGTTTACCAGGTCCTGATATTGAAAATGGCCAAAACCCAGTGGTAATTACTACTAACCAAACTGGTTACGATAGAGATACTAGAAACTACTTACAAACCAATGGTAAAATTGAAGTTTTAATACCAGGTGTTGAAGGTTTGAAATTTACTGGTACTGCTGCGGTTGATAAATTGATCAAACAAACAAAAAGATGGGAAACTCCTTGGTACCTATATACTTGGGATGGTGTAACTTACGGTGATGATGGCGACCCTCTATTAGTAGCAGGTGCTCGTGGTCCAGCAGAACCAAGATTGAACCAAGGTAACGAAGATCAGACTAACATCATGTTAGGTGGTATCTTCACTTATGATAGATCGTTTGGCGACCATAACTTAACTCTATTAGCTGGTACTAACAAAGAAACTATCGAATGGAGTGGATTTGGCGCATATCGTAGATATTATATTTCAGGTGCAATTGACCAGATTTTCGCTGGTGGTGATGCTGAGAAAAATAACAGTGGTAGCGCTTGGGAAAGAGCTCGTTTAAACTACTTTGGTCGTGTAGCTTATAACTACAAAGAAAAGTATCTACTTGAGTTCTTATGGAGATACGATGGTTCTTATATGTTCCCAGAAGATAGCAGATGGGGTTTCTTCCCAGGTGTAATGGCTGGTTGGGTTATATCTGAAGAGGAGTTCTGGAAAGGTGGACTTTCAGATGTATTTAGTTACTTAAAACTTCGTGGTTCTTGGGGACAAATGGGTAACGATAATATCACACTTGGACCTGATGGCGCATTGTTGGAATACCAATACCTATCAACTTATGGATTCGGTAGCTACATTATTGGTGGCCAAGAAACAAAATCTCTTTACGAAGCACGTGTACCTAACAGTACTATTACTTGGGAGGTGGCAAATAACGCAAACATTGGTTTAGAAGGTGATTTCTTCGATGGAAAAGTTTTCTTCGAGTTAGACTACTTCATGAACAGAAGAACCAATATCCTTTGGCCTAAATTCGGTTCTGTACCTCAGTCTACAGGTATGACTTTACCTCCAGAAAACATTGGAGAGGTTAAAAACGAAGGTTTCGACTTTAATATAGGATACAAGACTTCGTTCAACGATCTAAAATTCAACTTCAGTGTAAACGGTGGTTATGCTCAAAACAAAATTGTTTATTGGGATGAAGCTCCTGGTGCTCCAGATTGGCAAAAAACTACTGGTAAGCCAATGTATACTTATATGTTATATGAGTATGATGGTGTATTTGAATCTCAAGAGGAAATCGATGCAAACACTATAGATTACAGTGCATTAACTAATAACCTTCGTCCTGGTGATATGAAATACAAAGACCTTTATGGACCAGAAGGTGTGCCAGATGGAAAAATTACTGCAGATGATCAGGTAAGAAACAACAATACTGCAATTCCATTATTCCAAGGTGGTATTAACATCGGAGCTAGCTACAAAAACTTCGATCTTTCATTACTATTCCAAGGAGCTGCTGGTGCTAAAGTATTCGTAATCACTGAGTCTGGAAGTATTGGTAACTACTTGTTAGATACTTATGAAAACCGTTGGCAAATTGACAACCCTAGCAGTACTCATCCAAGAATTGCTGATAGAAATAACCAATGGTACTCAAGCAATAACACTTACTGGTTAAGAAGCACTGACTACATCCGTTTGAAAAACTTCGAGATTGGTTACACGCTTCCAACAACAGTAATAGATAAGTTAGGTATCAAACATGCAAGAGTTTATACCAATGGTGTAAACCTATTTACTATAGACAAACTGAAAGTATACGATCCAGAATCTAACAGTTCAAGTGGTCAGTACTATCCTCAGTCTAAGGTAATTAACTTAGGTGCAATCGTATCTTTTTAAGAACTAAACATTTTATGAAGATGAATAGGATAAAACACATATATATATTTATAACAACAGTAATTGTAGCTAGCTTTTCAGTTAGTTGTAACGATGACTTCGTAAATACTAAACCGCTCGATCAGGTTTCTGAAGCAGACGTTTGGGTAGATGGTGGTTTAGCAGAAGCATTTGTTACTGAGATTTATAATGGTTTAAACGATGGTGGTTTTAATGAAGAGATGTTAGCTTCTACTACTGATGAAGCGATTTTTACTCACCCGGGTAGAGGTATCACCACTGTTACTGAGTCACGTACAAACCCACAAGATGTAATTAACTGGGGTGATCCTAGACTTAGATGGAATAGCTTATATTCAAGAATTAGAGCGGCCAACATTGCTTTAGAAAACTTGGCAGAACCTCAGTTCGAGAATACCGACCTAGCTGATAGATTAAAAGGTGAAGCTCGTTTTATGAGAGCGTTTTTCTATCACCAATTATTAAGAATTTGGGGTGGTATTCCAATCATCGATAAAGCATATACTTTAAATGATGAAGACTTCTCTGCACCAAGAAATACTTACGAAGAGTGTATCAACTTTATAGTTGCAGATTGCGATGAAGCATTTTCTTTATTAGATGGAAAATCTATGGAATCTGGTAGAGCTTCTGCTGCTGCTGCATTAGCACTAAAATCTAGAGTATTGATATATGCAGCTAGTGATCTACACGATATAACTACTGCAAGTGCAAACTCAAGTGTAATTTCAAGTTTTTCTAATCCTGCATTATTAGGTTATACTTCTGGCGATCAAACTTCTCGCTGGCAAGCTGCTCAAACAGCAGCAAAAGCAGTATTAGATTATACTGATGGTTACATGACTTCTTTAGCTGCTCCTGCTACAGCAGAAGAAGGTCAGCAATACTACGAGAACATGTCTCTTTCTAAAAATGGTGGTGAGGCTGAATTAATTTTCGCAAGATACTTCATCAATGCTAAGATTGAAGATGGTAGTAGAGCTGCACTAGATAACGGACCAAACGGTTACCACAACTGGGCTGGTAATACGCCAACTCAAAACTTGGTAGATGATTACGAAATGATGGACGGTTCTTCTTTCGATTGGGATAATCCTGATCATGCAGCTGCTCCATACGAAAATAGAGACCCTCGTTTCTATGCAACTATCTTATTTGATGGTGCAGATTGGAAACCTCGTACAGCAGACGTTGCAGCAAAAGACCCTGCAAACCAGATTCAAACAGGTACTTACGAAATCATTTTCGATGGTGAAAAAGTAAACTATTTCGGTTTAGATACTCGCCAAAGTTCTGTAGAAGACTGGAACGGTACTCGTACAGGTTATTATATGCACAAGTTCATCAACAAAGACCCTAGCATCATTGATCAAAATACAAGACAAGAGATTCCATGGCCAGAACTTCGCTTTACAGAAGCTATGCTTAATTATGCAGAAGCTAGTATCGAGTTAGGTCAGGAAGACGAAGCAAAAGCATGGTTAAACAAAATCCGTTACCGTGCTGGTATGCCTGAAATTACTGAAACAGGCGATGCTTTAATGGATCAATACCGCAATGAGCGTAGAGTAGAATTGGTTTACGAAGAGCACCGTTTCCACGATGTAAGAAGATGGATGATTGCCCCAGAGAAATTTGGCGAGCAAGCACAAATTATCTTGGTAGAAGGAAAACTAAAAACAGGTGCAAATGTAACTCTCTACCAGTATAACACTGATAATTACGATTATACTTATACTGTTACCGATTTAGACCCTGGATTTGAAAACCGCCAATGGCTTGACAAAATGTATTTCATGCCGTTAGAACGTGATGAAATCAACAGAAACGAATCGTTGATTCAGAATCCGGGATATTAATCTAGCCTAATCCTATGATAAAACTATGCTGGTAATTCTATTATCAGCATAGGTTTTTTGTTTTAGGAATTTGCTATCTTAAATACACATAAGATAGAATTACCTGTTAAACTAAACTATTATGAAAAAGCTCTCATTCAAAAGCAAGTTAATTTGTTGGTTAGTGGTATTTGCAGGACTTACAAGCTGCGAAAAAGCAATAAGAAATGAGGGAAAAGCAAACCTTTCCGAAAAGCAGACCTCAGAACCTGCTTTATTTACCTTATTAACACCAGAACAAACACAAGTCAATTTTAACAATCAACTCACAGAAGGGCTCAATACCAATGTAATGGCCTATGAGTATTTCTACAATGGAGGCGGCGTAGCAGTAGGAGATGTAAATGGAGACGGGTGGGAAGATATTTACTTTACCGGAAACATGGTTTCCAACAAATTATACCTGAACATGGGAAGCTCTCAACCCATGCAGTTTAAAGATATTACGCAAGAAGCAGGCGTTACAGGCAGAAAAACACCTTGGACAACCGGTGTAACTATGGCCGATGTAAACGGAGATAAACTGCTCGATATTTATGTATGTTACTCTGGTAACGTACGTCCGGAAAATAGAACCAACGAGTTATATATCAACCAAGGAGCCGATGAGAATGGCGTTCCACATTTTAAAGAAGAAGCTGCCGCTTACGGTTTAGCCATTCCATCTACCAGTACACAATCTGTCTTTTTCGATTTTGACCTTGATGGCGATTTGGATATGTTCTTGCTCAATCACAGTCCATTTCCTTTGCCAGTGCTCGATGAGGTTTCTACAGGTGAGTATATGAAAAAAGAGAACCCAATAAATGGTTCAAGACTTTTTAGAAATGATGGAAACCAGTTTAAAGATATTACTTTAGCTGCGGGTATTAGTAGTTCAGGTTTGTCTTATGGTTTAGGTGTTGGTGTAGCAGATTTTAATAATGATAGTTGGGCAGATATTTATGTAAGTAACGATTATTCTATTCCTGACTACCTATACATTAATAATCAGGATGGTACTTTTACCAATCAGTTGCACAGTTCTTTTGGGCATACTTCTCACTTTTCTATGGGTAGCGATATCGCAGATGTAAATAATGATGCTCTGCCAGATATTTACACGCTAGACATGTTGCCAGAAGATAATGGAAGGCAAAAATTGCTCTTTGCTCCTGATAATTATGAGTTGTTCAACTTGAACTTAAAAGTAGGTTTTCACTATCAATATATGCGAAACATGTTGCAAGTGCACGACGGCAATGGTGCAGATGGTGAACCGGTTTTTAGTGAGATTGGTCAAATGGCAGGTATCTCTAACACCGATTGGAGTTGGTCTGCACTATTCGCAGATTATGATAACGATGGATGGAAAGACCTTTTTGTAACGAATGGCTATGTGAGAGACTACACCAACATGGATTTTATGAAATACATGGGCGATTTCACACATAGTAAAAATGGTAAACTCTTAAGAAAAGATGTGTTGGATTTGGTGCATCAAATGCCTTCATCAAACATCTCGAATTATATTTTTAAAAACAATGGTGCTGATGCAGATGGATTAACTTTCTCCAATTATAAATCGGAGTGGGGCATCACGCAAACTTCTAATAGTAATGGAGCTGCTTATGCAGATTTAGATAATGATGGCGACCTCGATTTAATCGTCAATAACATCAACAAACCAGCCTTTATTTACCAAAATGAAGTGGATAAACAAAAGCAGAACAATTACCTCAAAATAAAACTGGAAGGTGAAGGCAAAAACACAAATGGTGTAGGAGCCAAAGTAACATTATATAGCCAAGGTAAAAAGCTGTTTTTGGAGCAAATGCCTACGAGAGGTTTTCAGTCTAGTGTTTCGCCAATTATGCATTTTGGTTTGGGTGCTATTACTAAACTAGATCGTATTGAAATCCTTTGGCCGGGTAACAAAGTTCAAGAGCTTACCAATGTTGAGGCAAATCAATTGCTCACTGTTTCTGAAACTGAGGCAACACCAATTAAAAAGTCAGTAGAAAAGATCAACCCATTTTATACAGAAGTTAGGGCACCTTTGGCGTTTGAACATCAGCAAAAAAACATCAACGATTTTAAGCGCCAGCCATTAATGGTAAACCCTGTTTCTTTTGATGGACCTTGTATGATAAAAGGAGATGTAAATGGCGATGGTTTAGAAGATATTTTTACAGGAGGTTCTAGCGGGCAAGTAGCTCAGTTATACTTACAGCAATCTAATGGAAGCTTCACTAAAAAAAGTAACAATGCTTTTGCTGCTGATAAGAAAAGTGAAGATGTGGCTGCCACTTTCTTCGATGCCAATGCAGATGGAGCTTTAGATTTATATGTTTGTAGTGGAGGTTATAATGATTTCTTTCCTGAAGATGCTGCTTTACAAGACAGGTTATATCTCAATGATGGAAAAGGGAATTTCACTAAAGCAACGAATGCTATTCCTCAAATGGTTACCAGCAGTAGTTGTGTAAGCTCAGCCGATATTAATGGCGATGGATTTAACGATTTATTTGTGGGTGGCAGAGTAATTCCGGGTATTTATCCCGAAACACCTGAGTCTTATATTTTAATAAATGATGGCAAAGGGAATTTTAAAAATGCGACAGCAGAGCTAGCTCCTGATTTGCAAAAAGCAGGTATGATAACCGATGCCGAATGGATAGATTTAAATGGTGACAAAGTACTAGATTTAATTGTAGTAGGAGAGTGGATGCCAGTTAAAGCATTTATTAATGAAGGTGGAAAGCTATTAGATAAATCTAGTGCTTACTTCGAAAAAGAATACAGCGGTTGGTGGAATGAAATTCTAGTAGAAGACCTGAATAATGATGGTAATCCCGATTTGGTGCTTGGAAACATGGGCTTAAATACACAGTGCAAAGTAAGCGATAATGAGCCTGCCGAACTGTTTTACAAAGATTTTGACGACAATGGTTCTGTCGACCCGATTTTCTGTTTTTACATTCAAGGTGAAAGTTATCCATCAGTAACTAGAGATGAGTTGCTAGACCAAATGAGCATGATGCGTGGTCGCTTTCCAGATTACAAAAGCTACGCAAATGCCAAGATGGAAGACATTTTTAGCAAAGAAGAGCTAGAGGGAGTTAAACATCTCGAAGTAAACGAATTGAAAACGCTATATTTGGAAGGCTCGAATAGTGGCATGTTTAAAGAAAAAGCCTTGCCTTTAGTAGTGCAATCTTCTCCTGTTTGTGCCATTCAGCTATTGGATTATAATGATGATGGAAACAAAGATTTATTACTCTGCGGAAATATTCATAGAGGTAAATTGCGCTTCGGCAATACAGATGCGAACATGGGAATTTTACTAAAAGGTGATGGCAAAGGTAATTTTGAGTATGTGCCACAAAGCGAATCAGGCTTCGAAATTTGGGGAGACGTTAGGAGTATTGTTCCTCTAAATAATACTTTGCTTTTCGGTATCAATCAAGGGAAAACAAAAGCCTATCAACTTAACAAAGAAATATTGTAAAGTCGCGGGCAGTTTTATAATATTACAGAGCAAAAATTGCTAATTAACTAACAACTGCTTTTTTTAACTTTTACTAAAATTGGTAAACTACTTGAATACTAATAAGTGATTGAGATGCTGCAATCATTTTTGAGTTAGTTAAAACCAAATTGGAGATGAAGAAACACATAATATTGATCATTAGCATTTGTATTTACCTGAGTGGGTGTAGCTCTAAAAAAGATATGGTAATACAAGTGCCGAGTAACGAAATAGACAAACTTCTGGAGCATGTTACTGATGTAATGGTGCACGATGTAACTAACCCTCCACTTGCTGCAAGGTTTTTTTCTTATATATGCCTTTCCGGATATGAGGTATTATCGCTCAACAGCGACACTTATCCAAGTATGCAAGGTAGCTTAAATACATTTCCAACAATAACGCAACCTCAAGTAGAAGGCTATTCTGTAGAATTAAGTGCTTTACTTGCCATGATGGCCACCGCTAAGAAAGTACAACCTTCTGGAAACTTAATTGCAGACTACGAAAAAAACTTTTTAGACTCCTGCAAAAGGGTAGGTTATTCAATTGAGAAAATAAATAAATCTATTGAGTATGCCCACGAAGTGAGCAAGCAGATTTTAGCCTATGCCAAAGAAGATGGCTATAATAAGACATCAAATTTCCCGAAATACACACCTTTAGAAGGTGAAGGTTATTGGTACCCAACTCCGCCAGCATTTTTTGCTGCTGTAGAACCATACTTTAACACTGTGCGCCCATTTACTTTAGATTCGGCTGCACAGTTTAAGCCTGAACCACCAGTGGCTTTTAACCCTGAAAAAGATTCACCTTTCTATAAATTAATGATGGAAGTGTATGAAGAAGGAAGCATTAATTTAGGAGATAAAAGCAGAGCAATTGCGACTTTTTGGGATTGTAATCCTTTTGCTGTCAAAACCACTGGGCATTTAATGGTGGCACTCAAGAAGATTTCTCCCGGGGCACACTGGATAGGCATTACTGGCATTGCTTGCCGTAAAGAAAACAAGAGTTTTAAAGAGACATTAAAAATTCATACAGTGGTTTCTGTTGGTTTAATGGATGCATTTCTTTCTTGCTGGGATGAAAAATACCGCAGCGATCGCATTAGACCAGAAACAGCGATTAGAAAATATATCGATCCGAATTGGGAGCCACTTTTACAGACTCCTCCATTTCCTGAGTATACCAGTGGGCACTCGACCATCTCTGCGGCTTCGGCATATATTCTCACACATTATTTTGGAGACAACTTTAGTTTTACTGATAGTACAGAGATAAAATATAGCCTGCCAACTAGAAATTACACTTCTTTTATGGCTGCTGCAAAAGAAGCTGCTGTCTCAAGATTATATGGTGGAATACATTACAGAGATGCAAATGAGAATGGAACAAAGCAAGGCTTAAAAGTGGGAGAATGGGTAATTAGCACAGTTGAGAAAATTGAAACCAAGCCTTTGGTAATAGATTCTGACCATACCGAAGAGTTTACAAGCTCAGATGTAAACTAAGCGTCTCTACATATAAGAGAAAAAAATAACCCTCTGCTAATATAGAAGAGGGTTACTACTTAATATGTCGATTTGATATTGATTTTCAATTAAATAAGCTGTTGAATGAATCTACTTTCAGTAAGCATACTCTATAAGTACCCTTATTTAGAATAGTTATAAATTGAGGCAAAGATAGACGCAAATCTGTAAAAGTGAAATATTATTT
>PBYL01000264.1 GCA_002729595.1 Thalassovita sp.
GTCGTAATCCTTGTTGTAATGGATCTATCTCTCTGACAAAATTAATGATAGCATTATCTAACGAATATAGGTCGTCGTAATCCTTGTTGTAATGGATCTATCTCTCTGACTGAGATGCCAAGAAGTGAGTGCACTAGAAAAATACAGGTCGTAATCCTTGTTGTAATGGATCTATCTCTCTGACAAGTAATAAAATATTACAACTCCGAGAACTTTAAAAAGTCGTAATCCTTGTTGTAATGGATCTATCTCTCTGACACAAATTAAATAATTCAGTCACACTTTTAAATATTAGTCGTAATCCTTGTTGTAATGGATCTATCTCTCTGACCAACCGGATACGGTTTTAACAGAGAGGCAGCAGCTTTTGAGTCGTAATCCTTGTTGTAATGGATCTATCTCTCTGACACAACTGTATTCAACTATCCTGAGCATTCAATGCGTCGTAATCCTTGTTGTAATGGATCTATCTCTCTGACAGTCGTTTAAGTTAGCGCATTGATTTTTCATTTTTGCTGTCGTAATCCTTGTTGTAATGGATCTATCTCTCTGACATACTTTAAGAGATGAAAGGCCGCAACATTGGGGATTGTCGTAATCCTTGTTGTAATGGATCTATCTCTCTGACACGTTAATAAGCATAAACATCTGTTTTTCAGCAACTTCCTTCAATATTTTCCCACAACAGAATCGAGCTTTTTGCATATTTCCTTTATTTTATACCAATTTCGTCAATTAAAAACATATTTACAAACCACATTTATATAAACATGGTATTGCCTCTTTGTAGTGTCATCTCCCAATTGATTTCTTTGCCAATCAGTTTGGTTGTACGCATTTCATTTTCACCTATTGGTACGAGTAAAATACTATCCTTTTCATTAAAGCTTTCTTGTATCTGTACCAGTGCATCATGCATCTGTTTAAATATTCTTCTATCTACCTGTCCCAAGAAAACAGAATATTGTATTCTTTGTAAACCTTTTGCCTGTAAATAATCGGCAATTCTTTTTCTCACTTTATTATTTTCTATGTCGTACATTACCATGCATATCATATCTGTTCTGGGTTTGTTTGAAAATGTAGATAAATACGCCTCCAACTCTTCTACTCGCCTACCCGTTGTCTGCAATAACTGGCGTTTTTGATATTTCTTCCTCTGCTTTTTTTCTTTTGCTTTTTTTGCTCCTTCCTCAATAAGTAGTGTTTTTACCTCTTGCATCAGTTCTATGGTGTTTTGCACTTCTTTATCTGTAGGATCGTCTAGTAAAAAGTTACCTAACCCAAATTCACGCTCTTTTTTTATCTTCTTACCTTCATCAATTGGTGAATTTATATTTACATCTTTTTTTTGAAGTTCATGGTTTCTTTGAGCAAGATAATCTGATAACCTGAATAGTAATTTTTTTAATCTGCCGAATAACTCATTCATTGGGTTTATAATTTAAAAGCATTGAGGCAAAAATTCTGGCATCGTCTAAAATATGGGTTAACCTACTTCGCTTTTTCTTATTCATTAACACTACTTCGTTGAGGTAATCATTTGCAGAGCCTATTACCATTTGTCTACCAGAGCTTGCTAACCAATAAGCATTGTCTTTTATGTCAAACATTTCTGGCTCAAGTAATCTTCTAAAGCACAATTGCAGCACTATAGCTTCTGCCCAAACCCGATAAGGTTCTATAAAATCGTAAGTTAACACTGCCCTGTTGTAGTCGTCACTATGCAAAATTCCCAAATAAGGGTCTACTCCTGCCCTTACCAATGCAGATTCTACTGCTCCATATAACATGCCATACACATAATTGAGCGCACAATTAAACATATCTTCGGCAGGCCTTTTTGTCCGTTTCTCGAACTTGTATTTATCAGGTACAATCTTACCCAATGCTCCAAAATAATGGCGCGATGCATTTCCTTCCCATCCTCTAAAACTTCCGGCATTTTCTTGCATGGTTTGAGCAGTATGGTGCGCAATTTTTATAGCGTACGCTTGCATATTTTCAGCGGCATTTTGTAGCATCTGTTTTTTAGCAGGTCTATCGCGAACAAGAGAATGTAATAATGCTCCTTGTGCTTCAATTTTCTTTACGAGGTTGTCTTTTATCCAGTCTATTGCTTCTACAGATCGGGCAAAATCTACCTGATTTTTTCTAATGGTTGAAACAGAACCAAACTTTGGACTCCACACTCTTGCATGTGGTTTACCTGTTCTGCCAACAAATAGAATATCTATTTGATGTTCAACTGCCAGTGCCACAGCATCAGAACTAATTTTGGTACCATAGTTTAATACTATACTCTTGAGCTTTGCAGGAGCAAGCCTCTTTTTTCCATCTTTATTTACTATTTCGAAACTACCCAGTTTACTATGGATAGACGTACCGAATGAATCTATAACTAATTGCATTTTTTTAAAATTAAATTTTCAATACTATTCTTCTTCGTCAAAGTTTGGGTTTTCGAGTAAAGACTCATGAGTAAATTCTGTTTTCCAAGCCTCTAACAATTCCAGTTGCTTTGCCGCAGGGTAATTCCTTAAGGCTGTTCGTGCACTTTCTGGCAAGAGGTTTATAATACTCAGGTACTCACGAATAAACTTAAATCTGTTTTCGTCCATTTTATACCGCTTTTACAAGTTTACAAACCTCGTTTAGCAAAGTGGCACAAGTGCTGTGTCTGGCTTGGGGAACAAACCGTGTAAATTTGCCTCTGCCATTGTAATAAATTTCCATTCTGGCAGTGAGTCCGTTTCGAGTAAAAGTATATCGTTCCATATACTCCAGATGCTCTACTGCTTTTACTGCTATACCGGCAAGTTTGAGTTTTGGCAAAAACCGCTGGTAAAACTCTTTAAGAAAAGGTCTGTTTGCCGGAAAAACAAGTGGTAATATTTCTTCTGTAACATTATTACCCAGCAGTTTACAACCCTCTATCTTTCTTAGTCTGTTGTACAAATCTCCGGCATTGTTTCCGTTACAGGTTAATATGCCGATTTTGCTAATTACATCTTTCCCATTGTATAAAAACTCAACCTTCAGTTTTTCTTTTTTCGGGTTTTCAAATAAATAATGCTCCCGATAGGGTCTGTGCAGAATATTGCTAATAGCAAAATCTGTATTGTTTATACATTGTTTTACGGCCTTCCAGATCAGACTGCAAATTTCGCGTTCGGTACTCATTGCTTTGGGGGCAGGCAAATTATTAAATGCGGGTTCTATCACAAATACTTTTTGGGTATCGGTATTCTCGAAATTTAAAGTGGTGCTTTTCATTGTAGTAGTCTGGGTTTCAGGTAAGTTTAAAGTAACAAGTTGTTTACTGGCACGGGTTACAGCCGTGTACATCCATCGGTATGTATCTTCGTAACCGGTAGTCCGCTGAAAGAAATCTACCATTGCTATATCCCATTCCCCACCCTGTGCTTTATGGCAGGTTACTGCATAGCCGTATTTTGCTCTTATACAATTAAAATAGGGATCTGTTCTTATCGCATTTTTAAATGCATCTGAATCGGGTTTGAAGTTGTTGTTACGAATTTTAAAATCTATAAAAAGCGCCTTTAATTCGTCTTGAGTTATATCCCGACTTTCGCTGTACAAATGGTTCTCTAGCAAATAGGCAGATATGCAAGTAGCATCTTCGAAACGGAGTGTTACCTTTACAAAGCGCAGCTCCACCCTTTTAGAGATTACCCCGCCCAGTGGTATTTTTCTGGTTACCGGTTCGGAGGCTACATCCTCTACACTGGCAAACTCTCCATTAAAAATTTCTCTTTGTAAAAAAGAATAATTGTTCTGGGTAATTACCAGTCTGTCTCCTGTCTGCAGTTTTTCCTTATTATAAAAAAGCTGTTGGCGAACTTTTCTGTTTAGCTCAAAACATCTGGCATTAGAATGGGCAATGACTACCAGTCTTCCACTTGTTAGCAAATGCCTGTTCTCGTTAAAAAAAGCAGATAGCTGATTGTTGTCTTTTGCTATAATCTCTCTGCCATCTGCAGTTACAGGGAAAAAAGCAAAATTACCGCTCTCCAGTCTGTTTCTTATCTGGGTGGCAACTGCCAGTATTTTACTGTTACCAGATTGCCTGATTACCTCCTTAAGAACACAGCTTTGAGTTTTTAGTCCGAATTTTTTAGAAAGATAATCGGGAGATAATGCTGGTGAAAAGTTATCTCCAACCGGAGGTAACTGAGCTGGATCTCCACAGAAAATAATTTTGTTTTTACGGTTTTGCAAAGATGCATAGTTTAGAAAATCGTTGAGTAACTTGCCCGTACCAAACCTGAACACTTCACCACCTGTATCTGTATTGCCTACCATTGAGGCTTCGTCTACAATATAGACAGTACCTTTGGGATCTGTATTTTCTTTTATATTGAAATGAAAACGCAACCCTGATTTTTCCTGATGTTCCAGCTTTTCAAATTTGATAATATGTCTGTGAATGGTAGAGGCCGGAAAAGCGGTTTTATCCTGAAGTATTCGGGAAGCCCTGCCAGTTGGAGCTAACAAGCGAAAGGGAATATGATTTTTGGACAGATACTTACAAAAATGCGAAAGCATAAATGTTTTGCCTGTACCGGCGTATCCGCCAAGTATAAACACCTGATGGTTTTGTTGTTTTACAAACTGACTGAAACAGGCAAAAACACTGGCTTGAGAAGTGGAAAACTTGATAGAAGATCGAAGTAAATTCATAACAGATATTGACTAACAGTTTTTTCTGTTAGTTAATACAAAACCACTCCAACAGCCTTGAGATGCTTATATTACAGTTTTAAAGAAATTAACCTATCAGATTTTGATAAGAAAATCATAAAATTTGATATACTTCGCCAATAAAAGATGGTCTGATAGCAATCTGCCACCAGACCAGATAATTGAAGTTGCTCACATATTGATTCTACTGCTAAAAACCTTATTGTAGTGGCGCACGCAGTGGATGATACTCTCGGACTCACAAAAATGCAAAGATTTGGCTTTCGGATGAGGAGTCTTAATCCTTGTTTTAGTGGATGTACCTCTCTAACTTGCTTTTAACAATCCTAACAAGATTGAAGATGAAGCGTCATAATCCTTGTTGTAGTGGATCTATCTCTCTGACGCAAACAACTTCAACGAAACAGAGCTAATTGGATCTGTCGTAATCCTTGTTGTAGTGGAAGTAGCACTCTGACTAAGCTTCGCAAATGTTGAAACTTCAACCGGCATGCTTGTCTTAATCCTTGTTGTAGTGGATCTATCTCTCTGACAGAAGGAGGAAATTTTTTTGATATGGATAACCTAGAGTCGTAATCCTTGTTGTAGTGGATCTATCTCTCTGACTGCTATCCCAAGTTACAGTTAGATCATATTCAACGCTGTCGTAATCCTTGTTGTAGTGGATCTATCTCTCTGACACAAAATGACTTTTACAGCGAAAAAAACAACCTCAGTGTCGTAATCCTTGTTGTAGTGGATCTATCTCTCTGACGAGTTCACTCCTGCAAGTGTATTTAAATACGCTAGTCGTAATCCTTGTTGTAGTGGATCTATCTCTCTGACACAGTAAGCATAATTGCCCAGATGCTTTTATGCCGTCGTAATCCTTGTTGTAGTGGATCTATCTCTCTGACATATTAAAAATAAAACACTTACCTTTACATTATAAGGTCGTAATCCTTGTTGTAGTGGATCTATCTCTCTGACCAAAATATGTTATCATGAAAAAGTCAAAATTAAAGTCGTAATCCTTGTTGTAGTGGATCTATCTCTCTGACAACGACGAAAGAAAACACGCCTTAGTGCGCGCTATGCTGTCGTAATCCTTGTTGTAGTGGATCTATCTCTCTGACTCACTTTTAAATATTCAGTCATCATGTTATCAAAAAGTCGTAATCCTTGTTGTAGTGGATCTATCTCTCTGACTAAACGCGAAACTTTTAAATGATATCCAGCAAGCTTGTCGTAATCCTTGTTGTAGTGGATCTATCTCTCTGACAAAAGATAGGTTTTGTCCTAAACACCGTAAAAGATAGTCGTAATCCTTGTTGTAGTGGATCTATCTCTCTGACTTTAAGAGAAACTTTGAAGGATATAACTAATTGAGAGTCGTAATCCTTGTTGTAGTGGATCTATCTCTCTGACCAATGTTTTCTATTGTAATTATCGGATTAATAGCTGTCGTAATCCTTGTTGTAGTGGATCTATCTCTCTGACATTCTGTCGGGGATTCTGTCAGGGATTCTGTCTGGGTCGTAATCCTTGTTGTAGTGGATCTATCTCTCTGACTAACAAGAACTAATACTTTCGGAATAGAAAACCAACTTGTCGTAATCCTTGTTGTAGTGGATCTATCTCTCTGACTCTTAGAAGAAGATCGCATCTCAATAATATTTAAAGATGGTCGTAATCCTTGTTGTAGTGGATCTATCTCTCTGACAACATTTCAAAGCTAAATATAGTTGCAACATCACCTTGTCGTAATCCTTGTTGTAGTGGATCTATCTCTCTGACAGTCACACTTTTAAATATTATTGTCATGTTATCAAAGTCGTAATCCTTGTTGTAGTGGATCTATCTCTCTGACATTGACGGCGGTTTTCACGGGTTTATTTATTGCACAGAGTCGTAATCCTTGTTGTAGTGGATCTATCTCTCTGACTAATCACTTTTAATTTATATAATTATGTTTATTACGTCGTAATCCTTGTTGTAGTGGATCTATCTCTCTGACTATATCTCAAAAGATAGATAAACTAAATCTTACAGAGTCGTAATCCTTGTTGTAGTGGATCTATCTCTCTGACTAAATAATTGCAAATTACATAATCCACGATACAGAATGTCGTAATCCTTGTTGTAGTGGATCTATCTCTCTGACAGAGGCTGGATTAATAATATAGTACTAACACCAGAATGTCGTAATCCTTGTTGTAGTGGATCTATCTCTCTGACTGGTGTAAAATCATCATCTGCATTTCCAAGACTAGTCGTAATCCTTGTTGTAGTGGATCTATCTCTCTGACACGTTAATACTCATAAATATCTGTTTTTCAGCAATTTCCTTTAACATTTTCCCACAACAGAATCGAGCTTTTTGCATATAAAACTTTAATTTTCTTTATTCTTGCATAAATAATTTTATTATATCTTCATTTATTGTATCATATATATTTGTATCAGGTAATTTTAATAATTTAAAAATACTTGGCAATCGCATTTCTACAAAAGATGGATCTACAGCATCAATTTTTTCCAATGTAACAGGCTCATTTTTATGTGCTAAAAAACATTTATTCCTAAGTAAATCAATCCCTTTATTTCTCATACCTGACATAATTGAGTTTGTGGACATTAACTCTTTAATGACTTTTTTAAGCTCTTCTGAACAGTGAATATAAGTATATGCCATTTGAAAAGGCAATCCATATTTGGCCTGCATATTGGGATAGTGTTGAGAAATTATTTCATAGCAATTTGCTATAAATTTTTCACGATCTCCTATTTTGCTTAAGTCATAATTTTTATTATTGTCTTCTACAAAATTTTGACATATTTCCTCGCATAATCTGTAATAAGTAGCTACACCTAATGTATAGTTCTTATTTTTGAAATACAACTGGCAAATAGAGGCTATTTCAAAAATATCATTTCTGCTTTTTTCTTTATAGTCATTAGGGAATCCTATATAATCAATATTTGCTATTTTTTGTTGAGCATATGCCTGAAGTAATTGATTCTTTCTGATTGTTTTAGCAATACTACTTTGTTTCAGAAATTTTTTTACCGATAATAACTCAAAGTTTATACGTAATGCTGCTATATTAACATATTGAATTAATGCAGGATTAAGATTAATTTCACTATCAATTTCCTTTAAAATTACTTCTGCTCCAGTATAATTATATGATTTAATAAACTGGATAGCTGTTTTTAGTAAAATATATTTTTTATTGTATATCCTGTTAACAATACGAGTTTCATCTGATTGATTAGAATACACTATTTGATATTTATCTTCACTCAAATAATATTGCAACAGGTTTTTAATTACAATTTTCATTTGAGTAGTTCCTCCTGCATCGTTAAAAACAAAAAAATGATTATTGTGAGTACCTATTATTCGTTTTAAATGATTACTAAATACTTCCGAAATTTCATTTTCATCGCTTGGATTTCCTTCAAACTCCAGTAATTCTACGTCTATTTGATAATCCTGTTTTATTTTTTTTTGAATGATGAGACCTTCATATAAAGTATCCTGATGATTAAATTTTTCATCTTTTTGATTAGTTACAAACAGATAAATTTTTTCGACATTTTCATTTATATGATTAGGTAATATTTCTATAGAAATATTCTCAATCAAATTATCAATATCATTCCAGTAGTATTTTGTAAGGGTTTTAAATTGTTTTTCTTTAACTGGTATTTCTTCTCCCTTATATTTAATATTTCGATTACCAATATTAGATATTAAAACAGTTTTCATACTTCTAACGCTCTATAAATTCAATAAAATAAAATGTTGTTTTCTTCGGAGTTACTTCACACCTAACTTTTACTAATACCCCTTCTTTGAATTTTTCATTAAAATCAGGTAAAGCTTTTTTTACTTTTTTACTAGCCATTAACTCAAATTGGCCAGAATATTCTCCTAGAACCGGACAATAACGAGCCATAGCAAAACCGGTTTGTATTTTGTAAATTTCAGCTTCTATTTCGTCTCCTGTCTTTAGATCGTTAGAAACTGGTTTAGGCATTTTTGCATACTTTGCTTCCAAATCGGCCTGTTTTTTTGCTTCTGCCTCTAATATCGCTTGCCTGGCAGCTTCTGCTTCTTTTTCTGCTTTAATTTTTTGCTGCTGCTCATACGCTTCTTTTTCTGCTTCCTTCTGTTTTATTTCATTTTGAACGCTCTCAATTTCTGCCTCGCTTACCAAAGCCAATTTTATAAAACCCATGGGTTGTGCCATTGCCATTCTACGTGTTTTAGGTAGCTCCATACCACCATAATTTTTACGTCTTACAGCTTTGGCCAAATTATCTAACTCAACTTCAGACATTACATCCTGTTGCCAGTCTCCAGTCATAAATTTTAAACCAGAACCAAAACCTGTACGAATTACACACTCATTACCAGAACACTCCTCACTAATCTCTAAAATCTTTTTAAGGTTTAAAACAAAATCTGATGCAGCTTCAGGTAGTTCCCTTTCTTTCCAAAGATTTATTTCATTTTTTAATAATTCTTGTGTGTGAGAATTTACCATTTGGAAAAGAGCTAGCTCTTCCATTTTCTGAACATTTTGGGTATATTTTTTATCCTTAAAACCAAGTTTTTTTACGATTTGTGTTTTTAGGCTTTCATGTACAGACAATTTCCCTATTCCAAAACTACCTACTGGTAATGCTTCTACAAATTGTTTCACACTGTCCTTCATTTCAAATCGTTCATGGCCTTTACCATTAACACTTTCGGACAAAATACAAACTGTATTTGAGAAATGTATGTCACCAATTCTTAACAACTTGAATGGATCATAAGTAGGATCTTCTCCAATAAACTTTTTTTGTAAAACATTATCAGAATATTTCCCCTTTTTGTTTTTAAAATTATCTGCTCTGTTTAACCACCCACTTTTATCATTAAGAATTTCTTTTGTCAAGAATGCCGTACGAAATGGCCCTTTTAAAGATGAGCCAGGTATATAAGGAGATTTATTACCCGACCTTATAAATTCTCTAATTTCTGGATAGCGATTTTTACCATTAATTTCTATTTTGGATGGAGCTTTACCTACAACTTTTAACACTTTCGAAGAAGTATTTTCAGATGTTGGATTCAACTTTCTGTTTTCTAAATAGGCGAGCAAATCATCTTCTGCATTAATTACTCTTAACCATTGCTCAATGTGCTGATCCCCAATCAAGCTAAGTATTTTTTCATCATCTATTACAGCTACTTCATTTTTTCTGTTAAAATATAAATACTCAAAATTGCCTTGTAACTGTTTGCCACTACCTATATGTACTGGTGTAAGTATTTCAACTTTAATATAACTCATTGTTATTCGGGTTTAGGTAATATTGGAAGAAATATAGCTCTACCATCTCGCCAAACGGGGTGCTTTATCTGATCAGTTTTTGGTTTTAAATTAACAACCTTGCCTTCCAGTTTTTGTGGAGTTGAAAATATTGAGCCCTCCCCAAACATATGTACTGATCTTTTTCGCAATGTAGAATTATGTATATTAGACGGGTTTGCAATAAATCCTCCTCTCTTGAGCAGTTGGTAAGACGAAGTTTCTAACATTGATTCACTTAACTCTTGTTTCTCAGGACAAAATAAAGATAAATTGAACTGATGGTTTGTGTTATCAGGTACTTTAATTGTAATTTCTTCTTTGAAAAAGACAAAATTACCATTACCTACACTTTTATCAGTTCCAATACCATTTTCTCCCAATAACTTCATTGATGCATCTATCTTGTTTTCCAGTTCTGAATTATCATTTATATCAATAATGAAAAACAATCCCGATTGCTCTCCAAAGAAAATACGTTCCATATAAAAAGGAGTACTATCAATACCATATTCTCTTGGAATTGTAACCCGTTGGTTTACTTCTGATACAACTATTGGCAAAAGTTCTTTTTTCCCACTTTTATTGATTGTAATCAAAGAACTATTATCGCTCAAATATTCGCCTCCATTCAGTATATGATTCTCATTTATTTGCCTTTGCGCTCCATTAAGTAAATCTTCAAAATAGCTTTTACCAATAAATGCTATTTTCTTTAACGTTTTACTTTGTTTACTTTCATTTTCAGGATTTACTCCGGCAATATCCTGTATTCGTGCATAAGGTTTCGGGAAAAAAAACTCTCCTGCACAAAAAGGAAATGCAGAAGATACTTTAAAAGATTCGAAAAAACTTTTGCCTTCATTATCTCCCAAAACTTCTTTACCAAAAAGCTGTAATGCTGACACAAATATTGCAGATTTTAATGTATCGCTATGTAAAATATCTGCACTCTCGTCATAGTCCTCTTTACCTTTAGATAAGTGTAAAGGTCCATGGAATTTCAGTTTATATATTTTAAATCTGCGTTCACTCATCTCTTTATTTTTTGAAAATATCAGGAATTTCCAATTTTACTTCATCATCTTTACTATGATAATAGCCTGAAGAGCGTTCTACAATATTCGTAATGTAAAACCTCACTTGCCCACTACCTCTGGATCCACTACCACCCAAATAATCATCTTGAACCAATTGTAAAGCTTTAAAAGTCAGATTTTTCAATTCATCTTCTTTTTTATCTTCTTCAAAAATATTAAGCACCAGTTCTAATTTGAAAATAGCACCGGCAGGAACTCTCTCAAATGTTCTGGGCATAGCAGCAGATGTAATTCTATCTATTACTACCTCTGTTTTAGCTTCAGTAAAAGGTAGTTCAGTATTAGTGAAATCTTCAGGGTTTAATAAATTACCATCTCTTACAATTATTCTTGAAGGTCTTTGCTTCGAAATATCTTTATGAGTAGACCCAAATAATAATGTTGATGAATTATTAATATCAGAATCTACACCATATTTTACCTTACCCATATTTACTTCACCAATATTTCCAAAAGAAATTTCCATTAAACTTCTCATCTTTCCTTTTAAAGAACTTCCTGGTATATAAGGTTGATTTGTAATCGGGTTTCTTATTACCATTCTATCTGGTCCACCAATACCCATTGCAGTATTTGAACCCCCAATCATTAATCCAGTAAGTGTATGGATCTCTCCACTTACAATAATTTTTTTCTGTAAATTTATAGTATTCATTTTAATGTGTTTTTCATTTTATAAATTATTAATCTCTTCCTCCATATGCTTTATGGTATGCCAAAATTGCTTCAAAAAAATGGCTGAAATTTTTGAAAGAAGAAAGTGTTTTAACTTGCTTATGCGCCATGTCTAGCACTTGTTTAAGTTCTTTCATTTTAGAATTTCTACTCTTTGAAAGCACCCTGGCTGCATTATAAGCTATTTTGGGTCTAAGTAGTAAAAATGATTGTTTACAATCTTTTTCCCATACATCTTCACTATCTCCAGCTTTCATTTCAATTCGTTTTATTTCTCCAAAAACATTTCTTAATTGTGAAGTAGTAATAGCATTATTCCCTGTTCTATCAGCCTCAGCTTTCTTGTCGCATAAAAAAAGACCAAACTCATCCAGATAATTTATTCCTGTTTCATCAATTTTATAAGTAATCCAATCTGTTTTAAATGCATGAATTGGATTAAATTCATCATAAGCCATATGTGTTTTTATTTTAGTTTAACTTCTAATTTCCATTTCAGCCCATCGAGCAGCTATATTCAATAAATCAATAAATTCGTATTTGCTTTTTTCTCTTTCTTTCCAGTTATTGGTAAAGGAGTTTTTTTGAATTTCTGTTAAAAATTCTCTGGCATCAACATGTTGAGATTTAAGTCTGTTAGATGCACGACCAAAATCATATGCCATTAGCCATCGCCAACTTTCATTTTGTCCTTTCTTTTGCTGATCTGCCTTCATTATTGCAAAAGTTTGGATTTTCATTAGCAAAGTTTTAGGAATAGATTCTGGAATAAACTCACACAATTGTTCTTTTAGCTTTTTAACTACCAAGTATTCATCATCCCAGTTAAGTGGTGTATCCAACAATGTAAAAGAATTTTTCTCAAAATACTTTCCATCTTTACCTTTATGACTTTTAGCCAATTTCTCGGCTTTCTCAGCCATTGAAGCCGCTTTTGCGATAGGAAATTTACCAGGTACTATGGATATGCCTCCTGAAATACCCAAGAATGGATTATAACAAGTCCATTTCTTGAACTCTGACTGGATAGCTTCTGCAAATTCAATTAGATAATTCCACTTGCCTACAATAAACAAGTCATCACCACCTGAATATAAAATGTAAGTATATGCTTTAAATTTGTCGTTATTTGACCAAATCTTGTTTAAATAACCTTTAAAAAAATAATCCAGGTTCCGGCTTAGCGTACTATATCTAGAAAAGGTTTTCATTCTGGAATCAAAACCATTAATAAATATCTGACCTAAATTATCTACATCCATTCTAAGTACTCCCAATCTTTTTAAACCTGTATTTTCATCACCAGCCAATTCATCAAAAGTCTTTGGCCACCTGGTAAGATTATCTACTGGAAAATCATTCCCTCCATAAAACTCGAAACCTAAAGTATTATCTTTCCCTGAAATTTCACTATTTAAAAAATCAGGTTTGTTTAGTTTAATGATAGTAGTTTTATCTACTGATGCTTTATTTTGAAAATACTTGTTATATAAATCATTTTGATTAATAAAATAGTAGTTAGTGCCAAACTGACACGGATTTATTGAAATATCTTTTTTTTCATTCCAATAGGGTATCTTATCAGAAGTTTTAATTATATAATCTGTTTCTTTTAATTTTTTACCCAATTCTATTTGTTCCCATGTCGAATACTTGACCCACTTTTCTTCTCCATCCCTATCACTAATATTTTTAATATTTTCATTTTCTCTAATAATATCATTCGTTATTCGATCTCTCTTTTCTTCCCCAGTAACTTCATCTGGTTCAAAAAAAGTACTGTAACCAATCTCACTTTCTGAAGTATTAAAAAACGTTTTATACCGTTGTCTTTTCTTCTTTGACAACTTCTGGGTTAATATTTTCCATGCATTTCCAATTTCCCGATCATAAATTTCTTCTTGACTTATTTCTTGAACATCCAAAGCAAAAAATAACGAAGTATTATGCTCTTTAAATAGTTTGGTAGTAATCTCATTTTCAAAAGCCTTAATTATATTTATACTTTCACTAGTATTAGGTGCAAGTAAATAGAAGCCTCCACCCGAAGAATAAATGATATTTGCATCATATAAATCAAGTTTTTTTAACAATGAAGAAACTACACTATCTGCAAGTAATTTCAAATAAAAAGATCTGCCTTTCAGATTTTTAGCTGCGTCACTACCTATAATATCATATATGAATTTTTGGATACCAGAAATATCTCCTCCAACCAACAAAAGTGGTTTTGTGTTTTTTGAGATACTTTTGATATTATCTAATTTGTTATTTGCATCCAGATAATCGTAAATACAAATACTTAATGCTGCTACACTCTTTAAGTGATCAAACAATGAAACATCTTGTAAGTGTTGAGTACTACTAGGAACTGATGATGTATATTTCTGCAATAAGGCTAAAAATGTATTAGCAAATGCATCAAAAGAACTACTTTTTATTTTTTCTACTTCCCGAGTAAAACCATCCCAAATACTTTTATAAGCTTCTGGTGCTCCTGAATCTTTCCTTTTACCTTTTTCCGGAAAGCATTCTTCTTTTAGACTTAACTTTTCGACCGGAATCCCATATTTATAGTCTTTATCTGTCTTTTTAAGTATGCCCTCAAAAATGCTCACCATTTTAACTTGCTTGAAATCATCCCACCTCTTGCCCTCATGAATGATTTCTTCTTGCGCAATCGGATCATCTTCTCTATCCATTCCTGAAGAATACCAGTCTGCCAGTTGAACTATTTTTTCAATTTCGGATACAGGATTATGATGCTTAACTGCCAATTGGAAAAATGAATCCACCTTGTCATAAGCAAAATGATTTTCACTAAAAACTCTTTTAAATATTTCTTCAAAATCCAGTATAAACTGAGCTGTCCATAAAACATGTTTGTGAGTTGGTACACCATTTTTCACTGGACAATATGTGTTCTGGTTTTGTTTGATTGCATCAGATAGTTCTTTGGAACGACTTGTTCCATTATCATCTGCTCTTTGATAAAACTTCCCAATATCATGCAACAGACCAGCCAAATATATTTTTTGACGATCAATATCCTTTTTACTCATGTTTAAAATCTTTTTTCAAGCTTTATTTCTTCTAACTTCTTTTACAGTACCAAAACCCAAACTCACTTTACCTCCCAGGCCAATGAAGTTTGGCAGGAAAACATTTGTCTTGAAAGTAGGATTAAATGCCATCATACGAATACCCTTTACTCTAACCGGACGTAATTCTCCAAGATCAATTATTTTTGTTCTGATTTCTTTTTGTACAGTCCAGTTTATACCTTTTGCAAGGCTCAGAATGTTTCCGGTTAATTTCTTTTCCAAAAAAAGAATTTTGTCTGCCAGAGCATCCAGTTTGTTATATTCTTTATAGCCTTCCTGATTTAAGGCAATCCAGTTAAATATTTTGTAAGTGAAATCTTTTTCCCAAACCTGCATGGTAAATTGATGCATGTCAAGTTTGGCAATCTTCATGTCCAGCTCTCTATTAGACAGTGTTACATTCCAGCTACTATTTTCAAAAAACTTGTGGATTTCATCTACTCCATCTCCAATGCATAAAATTGTAGGTTGTTTTCCCACTCTTTTATATTGAATTAGAGGATAACCATATCTAAAAGTTTTATCATCCAGATGGTTATGGTATAAAACACTATCTCTACCTACTTTACTGGCAATTGCTCCTCGAAAAGCAGGTATTTCATAAGGAGCGATTTCAGTATCAAACTGAACTCTTAAAAACTTTAACTTTTCCATATCATATTAAAAAATTTTTAAA
>PBYL01000265.1 GCA_002729595.1 Thalassovita sp.
AGAATTAGTAGATGAAAATGAAATTCACCCTCTTAAACTAAATCAAAATGAGTTAGGATATTTATACATTTCACGGATTTTATTCAATGAAAACTTTAACAAAGGTTACTTATCATTTTATTTTTTCTGTGGTGAAGCTTGCGCTTGGGGTTATAACATCGAAATTCAAAAAATCGATAATAAATGGAAAATAACTGAATACTTTTCGGGAGGTATAGCTTAAAAAAAACGGGCTTGAGATGCATAATCCCAAGCCCGTTTTTTGATTTCTAATTTTCTCTTTAATCTTCCAGTTTATCGTACCAGTTAATTTTTAATAACCAAGTAGTAACAGCAGCTACACCAAAAGCGATTAAAGCAAGGTAATTCTCTCTTATTACTAAATAAATTGGGAATACTACTAAAGAAACCTGCCATACAATACCAATGGCTATATTCACCATGTCTCTTCTAAATGAGCTATTTTTCTGGAAGTTTGGCTCTCTTTCGAGTAGTTTTTGGTGTACAGGCTTCCAGAATCCCCAAGGTCTTACCTTTTTGTAGAATTCTATCAATTCGTCATCAGATTGAGGTTTGGTTAGATAACTACCCGCAATACAACCTACTGCCGACAAAACAAACATTAATGGAAATCTGGCTAAATCTTCTGGCAATGGAATAAAAGATACATCTACAAAAGGCAAGAATAAAGATGCTAAAACACCGGCAAGCATTCCCCAGAAATAACCATGACCATTTAATCTCCACCAATACCATTTTAAGAGGTTAGATACTGCGTAACCACCATACAATGCATTCACTATCCACTGTGTAACTTGATTGATAGAATCGGTTGCAAAACCAAATCCTACACCAATAATCAATACAACTACAGTAGACAAATAACTCATTTTTACATAAGTTTTTGGCTCCGCATCTGGATTGATGTATTTCTTATAAATATCATTTACTAGATAAGCAGGCGCTGCATTTACAGTAGCCGCTACGGTAGACATAAATGCTGCGAGTAATCCCGCTAAAAGCAAACCAACTAAACCAATAGGAATGTAATTTTTTATAACATGTGGAAGAACCAATTCGAAATCTGCAACGCCAGTCGTACTGTTTTGCAATGGCTCTAAGCCCAACTCATTTACACTTGCCAAACCTAAAATAGCGATACCGGCAATTAGCATGTAGCGAGGCATAAACAAAACCAAAGAAACAAAACCACTCATTTTTGCAGCTTCTATTGGAGATTTGGTGGAAAGGATTCGCTGCATGTCGTAATTAGGTGCCGGACCAGCTAAACTTACCAGAATTCCCTTAAACACCATCATCATAAAAAATATACTAAAGAGCGAATATCGATCTTTTAGAATCTGCTCGTTTACTGCGGCAATATCCCATTGTAAATCGAGCTCCCAACCAAAAAACAAATTATACCAACTATCTGGAACAATTTGGCTAACAACATCGGCAGGTACTTGGTACATGGCTACAATACCCACTGTAATTGAAGCGACCGTCATCACTAAAAACTGAACAACCTCTGTAAGCACTACGCTGTACATCCCTCCTTTTACTACATAAAGCGCTGTAATTCCGATAAAGATTAAGCCATAAACATTGGGAGTAAGTTCGTAAACCGACTCGCCCATAGTTAAACTCTTTGGTAAAAAGGTATAAGCAAACTTACCAATCCCTTGAAAGGCATAAGCCAGATAACCTACTACTGTTACCAAAGCAAACACAATTACAATGATGTTCGAAAGCTTTGCGCCTTTGCCTGTACCAAAACGTGTTTGTATCCATTCGGCTCCGGTCATCACATTCGATCGACGTAACCATGCCGAAAGGAACACCATTAAAAATATCTGATTGAACACTGGCCAGAGCCACGGAATCCATGCACTCTTTAAGCCATAAATAAAGCATAGTGCCACCAGCCACATTGTGCCAGTTATGTCAAACATTCCCGAAGCATTAGAAACACCTAATACATACCAAGGAAGACTTTTACCACCAAGAAAATAAGCTTCGAGATTTGCGGATGCTTTTTTAGAAATGTAGAAACCTATAAAAACAGTCAAAAACAGGTATAATACTATGATAATGATATCAACTACTGATAACTCCATCTTCAGATTTATTTATCTCTCTTAATTTTTTAAATTACAATATATGCCTTATTCTTCACTCCTAAAATATAAGTAAGTGCGAATAAATCTGATTAAATGTCAGTAATTTAGATAAGGTTTTTACACTAGTATAAACCGGATAATAAATAGTAGTGTAATTACATACACCACAGGATGCACTTTAGCAGCGTCTCCTTTTACTACTTTAATTAAAGTATAAAATATTAAGCCTGCAGCTATACCATTTGCAATGCTGTAAGAAAAAGGCATGACTGCTATAATTAAAAAAGCTGGTATGGCTTCTTCTAAATTATCGAAGTTAATATGCTTTAAAGATGACATCATGAGCACCCCAACCATAATTAAGGCAGGAGCAGTTGCCGCTACAGGTACAATACCTGCAAATGGTGCCAGAAAAACTGAAAGTAAAAAAAAGATAGCCACAAACACTGCTGTTAAACCGGTTTTACCACCGGCAACAATTCCAGAACCGCTCTCTATGTAGGTAGTTACAGAAGATGTACCCAACAAAGCACCTAATGTAGTTGCAATTGCATCGGCTGTTAAAGCTCTGTTCATTCTTGGTAGTTTGCCATCTTTATCTAAAAAACCACCTTTAGCAGCTGTACCAAGTAAAGTACCTATGGTATCGAACAAGTCTACCAGTGTAAAAGAAATTACAACTGTAACTATGTTTAAAAACAGTTCTGAAAAGGAGATTTCTCCCTCAGCATTATAAAGCAAACCGTTAAAATCCAGCTTAAAAAAAGTTGGACTTATATCGAAATTGCTCAGTGTAAATGTATCAGGAATTTGGGTAACTCCCATAGGAATTCCGATAAGAACAGTTAAAATAATCCCGAAAAACAAGGCTGCCCTTACTTTTAATACCATTAAGATACTCAGTAACGCAAAACCCAATATGGCTAAAATTACAGAAGGATTCGAAAAGTCGCCAAACTCTAAAACTTGAGCTGGTGCCCCCAATACCTCGCCGATCATTTTTCCCTGATCAAACTCTTGTGTTGATAGAATAATATCGATAATCGGCCCTTGGTTAAAGCGAATAATTCCAGCATTATTAAAACCAATTAAGGCGATAAACATACCGATACCCGCAGGAATAGCCAATCTAATTGATAATGGAATAGCTTCAACAATTGCTTTTCGTAATCCGGTTATGGTGAGAATAATAAATAATACACCTGAAATAAACACTGCTGCCAATGCTTGTTGCCAAGTGTATCCCATACCTAAAACTACTGTAAAGGTGAAATAGGCATTTAAACCCATGCCCGGTGCCTGTGCAAAAGGATAATTTGCCAGTAAACCCATTACCAGTGTGCCAACTCCTGCCGAAATACAGGTTGCCAACATTACACTGTTAAAGTCCATTCCGGTTTTAGAAAGTATGGCCGGATTTACAAAAATGATGTAGGCCATAGTAAAAAAGGTAGTCAAACCTGCAATGGCTTCTTGCCTAAAGTTTGTCTTGTTCTCTTCTAACCGGAAAAAATTTTTCATGAAAGGGGCTATTGAGTTGAAATTCTATTTCTACCCAATATTATAACTAAAATAATTGAAATTAAAACTTGGAAAAGTAATATTGAAAAGAAATTACTCAATTGGTAGAGAAAGTGCTTCTAGATCAGCTTTGCCCTCTTTTTGTAGTTGCTGAAAAAACTCTCTCTCCTCTTTTCTAATATGTTTCTCTAAAAGATTGCCCAATTCATTCATTAGTTCTAGATCGGGTACCAAAGGATTTAAAGACATAAATCTTTCTTTTAAAACCTTATGCTCTTCTTTTAATTGATTAGCCAAAAATTCTAATTGCTCGCTCATTTTTTCGGCCATAGGAAAAATATAGTTTTCTTCCATTTCTACATGGTCTTCTATCAGGTTTACAAATAGACCAATGGCATACTCAATTTTACCTTCGGGAGTTTGTGGCAAGCCCTGATAGGCAGGAGCATTCTTTTTTAAAAGTTGGGCTAGCATAAGCATTTTTCTATGCTGCCTAGAAACTGGTGTAAGCTTTGGATGTCTGCGCATAGCTAGAAATTTGAATCGCTGCAATAAATTAAGATAGCAAAAATAAGAAACAATAAAAATTTGCTTTCCCCTCTCTAGAGACTCACAAAGCTAAAAATGCACTTCAACTAAATATTTCTTAATAAAACTAAGAATTTAGTTTTGAAAACTAATTTTTTAGTTATACATTTGATTTAACAAGATTAAGGCACACCTGTAAAGTGAGAAAGCCAATAGTGGAAGATAATAAAAAAAGCAGGCAATGCAGTTTAACAACCACTAAAAAACTATTAAATATGATTTTGTACTTAATTGAGGTAATCAGTTGCAGCATCGTTTTTCTGCTGATCTACCAATTTGCATTTAGAAACGATACCTTCTTTTTAAGAAATAGAATTTACTTACTGCTGGCTCCTATTCTATCATTTTTATTACCACTTTACCAATGGGATTTCAGCTTTTTGGGTACCTCTAACGAGTTTGCAGAAACACTCACGCTAGCTCAAGTACAAATCTATAGTGGTGAATCAGACTCAGCTCTAAATGCCATATGGCTTTGGCTAATCGGAACAGCAGCCTTGGGTAGCTTAGCCTATTTTATTTACACAAGCATATCCATTCTAAAGATTAGAAATTTATTAAAAGGTGCTACAAAAGAGCAGTTTAAAGATTATACCCTTGTAGAACTTAACAATGCTTACGAACCCTTTTCTTTCTTAAAATATCTATTTATTGGAAAGAACTCTAACCTTACTGAAGACGAAAAGCAGATTATTATAAAACACGAAGTGGCCCACATCAAAGGAAAACATAGTTACGACATTATTTATATGGAGTTGCTTTGCGGTTTGTGCTGGTTTATTCCTCTCTTTTTTATCTACAAGAAATTAATAAAAGAAGTACACGAGTTTATTGCTGATAATGAAGCTTCGCAAACCAGTGGCACAAAAAGTTACGCCAAGCTTATGGCTCAAAGTACACTTAACGCATTAAGCCTAGATCTCTCTCATAACTTTTACCAATCGCCAGTAATTAAGCGCTTGGAGATGATTCACAAAAAAAGAACTCCATGGGTAAAGCAAACTAAACTGCTCATGCTTGTTCCCACAATTCTATTACTCACATTGGCTTTCTCTTGCGATGGTGACGAAGATTTAGCACTCGCAGCAAATGGTAAGATAGAATCTAAATCAATTGAAATAGATGAGTCAGGAGAGATATATGAGATGCTCAAAGAGTCTGCAATGCCACAAGAAGGTTATAGAAAATTTTATAAACGCATCCAAGAAAATTTGCAATACCCTGAGCAAGCAAAAAGGATGGGAGTTTCAGGTAAAGTATATGTTTTATTTATAGTAGATACCGATGGTTCTATTTCAGAAGTGAAAGCAATTAGAGGTATTGGAGCAGGATGCGATAAAGAGGCTGTAAGACTTATTGAAGAAGCTGGTAACTGGACACCGGCTATAAGAAAAGGTAAAATTGTAAAACAAAGAATTGTACTTCCAATCAACTTTAAACTGAATTAGGTTGTAATCGCAATGCAGATATAAATTTTAAGATTCAATACTTTCATTTTCACAATACATTCAATTATTCTCTTTAGTAATTTTTTTTCAGGTAAAGCCTGATAACCCAAGCAAAAAACAAAACAATGAAAAAACTAACCACTGCCGAAGAGCAGATAATGCAGGTCTTATGGAAACTGGATAAAGCTTTTGTAAAAGACATGATTCCAGAATTACCAGACGATCCTAAAACGGGTAAAAAGCCTGCATACAACACTGTTTCTACCATCGTCAGAATTTTGGAAACCAAAGGTTTTGTAGACCACAAAGCTTATGGCAAAACACATGAATACTTTCCAATTGTGTCGAAAGAAAACTATAGCAACATGTTTCTCAAAAACTTTATGGGTGACTATTTCAGCGGCTCTTTCCAAAAAATGGTCTCCTTCTTTATGAAGCAAAACGACATAAAACTCAGTGAGATGGAACAACTCATGAAACACATGGAAGAAAACGAATCTACTGAGGACGATTCCCAAGAACAAAAAAATGATTAAGATATGATCATCTACTTATTACAGGTAACCTGTTGCAGCATTGTTTTTCTGCTCATTTACCAATACTTATTAAGAAAAGACACCTTCTTTTTAAGAAATAGAATTTACCTTCTTTTAGCTCCGGTTTTATCATTTGTACTTCCCTTATTCCAGTGGGATTTGAGTTTCTTTACCAAAGACTCTATTGCCGGAATAGCCAGTACAATCTTACTGGAACAAGTACAAGTTTATGGTTTTGAGCCTAACGAAAACACCATACAATACGAAATGTGGTTAGCATGGATTGCCATTATTGGTTCGGTACTTTACTTGGCATATACTAGTTTAGGTTTACTCAAAATATCAAACCTATTAGAGAAATCTCCAAAGAAGTACTTACCAGAATACACATTGGTAGAGTTAGATAGCAACCAAGAACCATTTTCTTTTATGAGCTACCTTTTCTGGGGAAAAACATCTAAACTCTCAGAAGCCGAAAAGCAAATTATTATCAGACACGAGCTGGCTCATATAAAGGGCAACCACAGCTACGATATTTTGTACATGGAGCTACTCTGTGGTTTGTGCTGGTTTATTCCGCTATTTTTTATCTACAAAAACTTATTAAAAGAATTACACGAGTTTATTGCCGATGCCGATGCCTCGCAAAGCAGTGGGACAAAAAATTACACCAACTTAATGGTGCGTAATACACTCAACTCTTTAAATCTCAATTTATCTCATAATTTTTATCAATCTCCCATAATTAAACGATTAGAAATGATGAACAAAAAAAGAACCCCTATTGTCAAGCATGTTAAGTTACTGATGATTGCACCAGTAATCACCCTTCTTAGTTTCATGTTTTCTTGCGAAGGAAACCAAGATGAAGCAGGTTTCCCCGCAGAAGAAATAACAGAAAAAAAATCACTAGAAATTGACACCTCAGGTGAGATTTTCGAAATAGCTGAAACAGCTGCAGAGCCAATTGGCGGTTATGCAGAGTTTTACACTTTTACACCCTTTGATGAAAATTTTCATTTTCCCC
>PBYL01000266.1 GCA_002729595.1 Thalassovita sp.
ACCGAAAAATTAAATGGCTTAGTTAAATAAATATCTGCACCTGCTTCCAGTCCTTTTAAATAAGATTCTTTATCACTCAAAGCAGTTAAAATTACAATTGGTATATGCGATGTTCTGAGGTCTTTCTTTAAAATTTTACATATTTCAAACCCATTCTTATCTGGGAGATTTATATCACAAATTATCAAATCTGGAATGAGAGATAATGCTTTTTCAATAGCATCTATGCCATCAGAAAGGGAAATCTCGTAATTGTCTTTTAATTTATTCCTCAAAAATATAGATAAGTCTTTATTATCTTCCACAACCAACACTTTCTGGTTGTCTTCATTTGTCGCCGAATTTTGATTAGTGTATAGTCCTACTTCATCATTTTCTTCTATTATTTCTAAAAGTTCTACTTTAGGTAAATCATTTTCACTAATTAGCTGGTCTTCATTAAAATGCTTATTGCCTTTAAATAAAGTGATGATAAACTCTGTACCATGTATAGATTTGAGTGATATTTTACCAAGATGAAGATCAATAAACTTTTTAGTTAAATGTAGACCAATGCCAGTACTATTTTTTCTATTATTAGAACCTTTAAAAAAGGGTTCAAAAACCTTAGATATCTCACCTTCTGGTATGCCTATCCCATTATCTTTAAATATTATAGAAGCTTGATTTTCTTCTAGCTTATCTATTATAGTAACTTCAATCTTACCATTGTCTGGTGTAAATTTAAAAGCATTAGACAACAGGTTAAAATATACTTTGTCCATCAAATTTCGGTCAATAAAGAGCTCCAAGTCTGTATTTGAGCATTCTAACAAAAAGGTTATATTTCTTTTTTTTGCTTCTCTCGAAAACTCATTAAAAATTGAACTGGTAAAATTATAAATATTTGTTTTTGAGGCTCTTAAGTTAAAATTGCTTCCTTCAGTCTTCCTAAAATCTAATAGGTTATTCATGAGGCGCAATAACCTTTGCGAATTGTTCTCTATTAAGTTTAACTCATTTTTAGAGTTGTGATAATTTATGACTTTGGCCTCTTTTAAAAATTCTATTGAACTCATTATGAGTGTTAAAGGAGTTTTAAATTCGTGAGAGAGCCCCGTAAAAAAGGAAAACTTCTTTTCATTTACTTCTTTAATTTCTTGAGCAATTTTTTCTATTTGATTTCTTTGCGTGGTTATTTCTTGGTTTTTTTGAGTGAGTTCATCATTCTTTCTTCGTATTTGCATCATTGTATAAATGATATAAACTGCCAGAGAAAGAATAAGAAAGAGTAAACTTAGTACTACATAAAGCAAGGTTTTTTGTGCATAGTATTTTTCTTCTTGCTGCCTTGTAACTACAATTTGTTTTTC
Organism: Thalassovita sp.; assembly: GCA_002729595.1. GTDB lineage: Bacteria > Bacteroidota > Bacteroidia > Cytophagales > Flammeovirgaceae > Chondrinema. The sequence goes on from PBYL01000266.1 coordinate 1,353, forward strand.
AAGATTAGTTCGTTGTTCTTCAATTCTATCCATTTGGTTTTTCATAATATCAGCGTTGTAGCGATCTATTATAATTGATGGTAGAATTTTAACTTTTGCAATTGGTTTGCCTTTAGCTGCCTCAATTGCCATTTCTATAGCTTCATTCCCTCCTGTTGGATATAGCAACGTTGCTTCTAAAATGCCTTTTCTTACGAGTTCAATTCCATTTTCTGGTCCATTTAATCCGTCTACTCCCACAAATTTGAGATTGCTTTCTGTATTCATATTACGAGCTAGTGTCCAAGCTTCGAAAGCCATCTGATCATTAAATGCAAAAACAAAGATTGTCTCTTTTTTAGTTAGAGAACTATACAGTTTTCTCAATTCTTCTTCTATAATACCTGTTTGAGTACCATGAATGCTTCTGAGCAACGTTAAGTGATCTGTATTTTCAACAATTTCATTAAACCCATCGCTACGTTCGTTTACAGGTGAAGAGTTATCACCACCGCGTAGTTCAACTATTTTTATTTCGTCTTTACTTTGTGAAGCGATAAACTTAGCCGCATTTCTTCCCACTTCTAAATTATCTGCACCTATATAGCTCGAATAATTATTAGAGTTTATTTTTCTATCTAAAATAATGACCGGAATATTTTTTTGCATTGCTTTATCAATAACATCAACTATCATTTCAGGCTCTAATGGCGAGATGATAATTACATCTGTGCCATCGTTAATCATACTTTCTATATCATTGATTTGCTTATTTATATCAGATTTAGCTTCATATATGGTTAAATCAACATTGGGGTATAAGGCTGCTTTCGTTTGCATAGCTTGATTCATTGCATCTCTCCAAGGGTGGTCAGTCAAACACTGTGAAAATCCAATTTTGATAGTCTGCTCATTACTTTGGACACAACTCACTAAAATGAATGCTAATGATATAACAAGTAGCTTATTGCTATGAAATATTCTCCAACTCATAAATTCATCTAAATATTTACTACAATAGATAAAAATGATAATTCCTTAGAGAAAATCATAATTAAAATATTTTTGTAATTACATCTTGATTGTATGATGACTAAGATACTTCATGTTTTTACAGTGTTATACTCCCGTTCAAAAAATATAATTTGCTCTTATTTTAGAGAAGCTTTTATTCTTGCTATCTATATTCACAAAGGTTAATTTGTTCTTATAAATTATTACAATGAAAGACACGCTTAAATCAGTAATGTTATTAACCTCACTAAAGAATCACGATAAGAATGAAAGAATACTTTTCTGGCTATTAATAACAGTCTCACTATTATCATTTTTAGAGTTTGGTCAAGATTATATCACCTCCGTCTTGAACAACAGTGGCTTTTATATGATGCAGTCATTATCCTACAAGCTGTTTTGGTTTATATTCATCCCATGTTCTCTCCTATTTCTAAACTTGCAGAATACGTGGAGTTTGAATGCCAATAATTGGAAAGAATTGCTAAAAAAATCAATTCTAATAATTGTAATTACCCTTTTGCATCTATTTGTTTTCTCTTTGTTGCTTCACATTCTGTCATTTAAAATAAATGATAGCCCTTGGCCTCTATCTTTCTTAATTACTCAAAAACTATCTACCCGACTTTATTTAGGTCTTTCGTTCTATATCATCTTCGCTTTTATTTATAATCATTTTGATCAAAAAGTTGAACCAAGCAAAGAACAAAAATCTGATGTACATACTTTACCAATTAAACATGGCAGCAAAACAACTTTTGTAGATACCCAAAAAATAAAGTGGATTGTTTCTGATGGGCCATATTTAGAAGTGCATACATCTGAAAACAAGTATGTTATTCTTGATAGTTTGAAGAATATTATCAACTCCCTTCCTGAGAACTTCAGTCGAATTCATAAGTCTACCATTGTAAATATTGATCAAATAGAAAGTTCAAAATCACGAGGTAATGGTGACTATGATTTAACTTTAAAATGCGGAGAAACAGTTCGGCTTAGTCGTACCTATGCCAAGCCTCTAAAAGGCATGCTACATTAGCAATCAGGTTATAAAGTAAACTCCTCAGCTTATACATTATCGCCCTCATAGTCTCTTCCCTGTCCTTACATTAGCGAGGAACAAATTCAGAATAATAATTTAAAAGAGATTACTATGAGACCATTCTTAATAGCTATTTTATTGATAATTTTCCAAAACACGATTACCTTCTCGCAAAGCAGACAGGTTGGCGGGCCTTGCGAAGATTGTGAAGCTTTATTAGATTATAAATTACTCAATCGTTCACCTAATGCTGTAGACACACTGCCTGGTTTTTATAAAAATGAACCAAAAATTAAAATAACAGGAACAGTTTATCATAGAGATGGTAAAACCCCTGCTAGTAATGTATTTCTATACATTTACCATGTCGACAGAAACGGACTATATCAAGCAAGCGATCAACCAGTTGGTTGGGAAAAACGCCACGGACAATATCGAACTTGGTTAAAAACAGGCAGTGATGGTAAGTTTACTTTTTATACTTTCAGACCAGCAGCTTATCCGAGAAGGCAAGAACCTGAGCACATCCACATCTATTTAAAAGAACCAGATACCATACCTTATTACATTGATAATTATATTTTTGATAGTGACCCTTTACTTACAGAAGACGAAAAGCAAATGCAAAAAAATAGAGGCGGCTCTGGAATTATAAAGCTTAAATTGGAAAACGGAATTTGGACTGCTAATAGAGATATAATTTTGGGTTTAAATATACCTAATTATAATTAGAATAATACAGGTTTACTGGATTGTTACCTATAAAGTGAGTTGAGCGTAAATAGTTTTAGAGAAATTAATTGATGTTAAGTGTAAAATATCGGTTTGGCAATGTGGGTAAACTTTAAGCACATTGCCAAACCGATAAATGCAATTTCTAATTGAGAAAGAAGCTCAAAATCCCTGTAGATATTAGACTTGAGGAGTTTCTCATTCTAAACTCATCTTACTTTTCTCCTAGATTTGTAAAATTATCCAACCAAATCAACTGAAAACCTCACTCCCTTTTATCCAGTTTCTTAATTTGGTTGTATTTTTTAATGTCTTCTTCGGCAGGTAATTCTTCCGGGCGGATGTTGTGTTTGTCTAGTGTAAGACGGATATCTTTATTACTTTCTTTGTGTTCTTCTTCTATATCTTTTTCTCCATGTATATCCTTAGAACTCACATTGTGGTTAGTAATGAGTGTAGCAAAATCTTTTCCCCTCAAAATTAATTCGCTAGAATAATCATCTATATCTTCAGACGCATCAATACCATACTTTTGATGCATATCTGATTTGTTAAAAATTTCATCATCACCAGATTTTAAAATCCTTTTAAAACCTTCGTCATCTACTCCCCTATTTGCTACATTATTTTTAAACTTGCCTTGAGTCTCTTTTAACTTTCTGTATGCTTCCAGCCTTTTATTGTCCTGCTCTTCAATCTCTCTGCTGCCCAATTTGGCCAACCACAATCTAAAAGGTTCTGCTTTGGGTGAAGGCACAGACTGAATAATACGCAGCAAACCCTGCTTTTCTGCACAATCTGTTTTATAGCTCTTGGTATCTTTTCCTTGTAATTTCAGTTGTTTACAAAATGTAAACACCTCACTCCCTACTCTTTTCTTTTCTCTCGATTTTAGCTGAGACCAATATACTTTCGGGTTCTTACTTTCTGTAAGTACCTCAATCACATCAACCACAGAAAAGTAGAGTTGATCTTCGTACCAGATAGTTCTTATTTCTTTTGCGTCGAATAGTTTAATCTCTTCCATTTAATCTCAGGTGTTTACAAAAAAAGATTAGAATATTAGAACTGCTATTACAAATAAGAAATTCACTTCTTATGAATTTTCAATACGTATTTTACAGCACTCCACTTCGTTTTTTCTTCTTTCCAAGAATCTATAATGCCTAATTTAATCGCAGTTTCAAAGGCTTTATGGATGGTTTTATTAATACGATCGTAATTTTTATTACGCTTGTGTTTATCAAGCTTCATAATTTCGATCAATCGATTATGACTGTATTCTAATTGGTCCGTCTTTCTAGCACAGTGTATTGCCTGATACAAACACTTAATAAAAAGCTCAATACCAATAATAGGACGACCTTTATTAATCGTTCTTAGCTGACGGTTTAAATTGGCAGGTAAGTTAAAATAAGTCTGACTTCTTTGCTTGTAATCGAAAAATATACCCGAAACAGTAATTTTAAACACCTGTGTTTTTTTCCTGTTTTCAACTTTCGTCCACTCTCCTATCTCGTGAATCTGCATGAGTGGCTCAATTTTAACCCCTCGGTATTCATTCTTCTTAGCACTATCGAAATACTGTTTAGGGATAAGAAACTCTTTTCTGTGTAGGTTTGTCAAAGCCATTCTAATCATCTCACGTTGATTACGGCTATAGTTACCTGTTTTCTCTTTCTTTAAACCAGAAAGTTCGTATAGTTGAGAAAGGTTAAATTCGAAATAAGCCTGATTGGTTTTTTCGAAGAAGTATAAGTCTCCTCTAGATTCGGCTTCCTGAGACAATGCCAAAACAGCAGTAAGCACTCTTACCTCGTTACCAGTAAGCTCTTTGGTAATTTTGTTTCTAACATTTACAGGAATAATCTTCTCAATCTCATAAGGTAACTCAATTGAGTAATTATCATCATTCTTATTTAAGTTAAGAATTCTTTCAATAGATTTATTTATCTCATTTGCTACTGTAGGATTTAGCTTTCCTTCATTATCAAATAAAGAAAGTTGCTTAGATTGTTGCCCCGTTTCAATTCTCAATAAGTTATTAGGATATCTAATCACTTGCTTTGCCTCAGGGTATCTTACAACTTGTTTCATATAAAAAATATTAAATCTGAATCCGAATCAGACCAAAGCTAATATTTGTTTGCTTTAAATGAAACTTTCTTATGACTACCTTTCAGGGAATATATGACTACCAAACAGGGAACTTATGAGTGCCTTTCAGGGAATATATGAGTACTTTCTTTCAGAGAACTTATGACTACTATTCAGGGAACTTACGAGTACTTTTTGCAAGGAAGTTATGAGTACCTTTCAGGGAACTTATGAGTACTACCCTAACTCAGAATATTAAAACTTCTCTCCTATCAATTCAACAAGATAATATATGTACAATCTTACACTGAAATTTGTTTAATCTATAAGTAAATGTTGATTTAAAACCAATTAGAGGAATAAGACTACTATTCAGGGAACTTATGAGTACTTTCAGTTTTATTCAGAAAATTAGAACTTAAAATAAGTCTGAGTTTTGACCACTAAACAGGGAACTTACGACTACTTTCTTTCAGAGAAGTTATGAGTACTATTCAGGGAACTTACGAGTATATTTTGAGCAGGGAACTTATGAGAATTAAACAGGAAAGTAATGACTACTAAGCAGAGAAGTTATGAGTACTAAACAGGGAACTTATGAGTACTTTTCAGGGAAGTTGTGAGTTTAGGTATACTTGTAACATATTTATAATCAGATATTTATAAGCTAATTTTCGACCTAATAATATTAATAAATTATAAAAACATTAGAATTTATAAACCCACTCAAAATTTTATTTGACAAAAAATTTGAGCGGTAAAAGAGATTATTATTTCAAAGCATCAAAATTACAAACTGTAAATAATTTTCTCTACTTTTGGTTAAAGACTAATAAATAAATTTTTTGAAATAAAAGGGAATGGCAGAAATAGTATCGATATTGAATTTGAAAGGTGGTGTAGGTAAAACAACTACAACTATCAACCTAGGGAAAGCACTCTCTTTGTGTGGAAAAAAGGTACTTGTAATCGACAATGATCCGCAAGCAAACCTAACGCATGGTGTTGGAATTGAGAATCCTGAAACTACAATTTATCATACTTACAAGTTTAAAGAAGGGTTGGCAGTTTACGAAGTAGACAAAAATTTTAGCGTTGTTCCTTCTCAATTATCATTGGCAAGTATCGAAAACGAGGTAGATAGCTCAATTTATAGATACAACATTCTAAAAGATGTATTGGCTCCTGTAAGTGAGAAATACGATTTTATTTTGATTGATTGTCCCCCATCGTTGGGTGTGTATACCATAAATGCTGTAACTGCCTCAACAAAGTATATCATTACCACGCAAACAGCAAGCTACTCTATCGATGGTTTGTTTGAAGCGATTAAGTTGATTGAGGGAGAAATTAAAAAAGGCTTAAATAAAGATATAGAATTGTTGGGAGTTTTAATTACTCAATACTTTACCAATAGAATTGCTTCTGATGTAGCGCTAGAAAAACTTGAGAACAAGTTTGAAGGCAAAATTTTTAAAACAAAAATTAGACATACTACCAAGTTTCGTGAAGCAGAGCTTTCGGGAGAAGACATATTCTCTTACGACAAGCAATGCTATGGTGCAGTAGATTACATGGGTTTGGCAAAGGAAATTTCTGAGTAATTATGGCAAAATTAAGAGATAAATTAAGACAAAAAGCATTAAAAGAAAATTCAGATCAGGATATAAGTGCTATAGCAAATGTGATTGAAAAGGCACAAGTTGCCACAATTGTTATAGACCCAAATTTACAGTCGTTTATTCCGCCATTAAGCGAGGAAGAGAAAACTTTGCTAGAAACTTCTATTCGCGATGAAGGTGTTCGTGAGCCTTTGCAGGTTTGGAAAAAAGAGGATGACTCTGTTATTCTAATTGATGGACATAACAGATATGAAATAATCCAGAAGATAGAAAGCGAAGGAAAACGTGTTGAGTTTGGCTTAAACTATATCACTTTTCCTTCGATAGAAGAGGTAAAAGATTGGATGTTAATTAACCAGTTAGGTAGAAGAAACTTAACTGATGAGCAGCGTAGCTATCTTCGCGGTGTTCGTTTAGAGAGAGAGAAAAAGAAACACGGAGGAGATAGAAAATCAAGGCATCAAATTGATGCTATTAAAACATCAGAAAAGTTAGGAAAAGAATATAATGTAGGGCAGGCTACAATAGAAAGAGATGCCCAATATGCTAGAGGTTTGGATAAAATTGGGGAAGGAAACCTGAATTTAAAACGAGAGATTTTAGGAGGAAAAGTAAAGGTAAAAAAATCTACCTTGCAGGCTCTAGGCAAAATTAAAGAAGAAAAATTACCAGTATTTACTTCTTCCAGCGAGATAGAAACCTATGCTCGTAAAAAGTCAAAAAAACCTACTAAGACTTTAAAAATAAGCAAAGAGGAAATTAAAATACAGGAATATAAAACTCAAATAAAAGATGCTGTAGATACTTTGGGTGCTAGCTCAGATAAGAAAGCATTTGATAAGCTAAGAAAGTTGATCGATGGTTTCGAAAAGTATTGCAACTCAGCCAAGTAAGCTTATAAAGTAACAAGGTATAAGTTAGCTGATTAATCAGCAATTTTGCCAGTAAAGCATATAACCCCAAAATAGATGCAGTTTAAAATTATAATCTTTAAACTGCATTAAACTTTTTATTTCAGAATAATATCCAGTAAATTCTAGACAGTATTAGCTTAATATAAATTGTTAAAGCTTAAAATCTATGTCTGAGCGATTTATTGAAATGAATGAAGTAGAAATTTGGGATGAATTTAGAAGCGGTAATCCCAATGCGCTAGGCTTTATTTATAATAAATACGCTAACGATTTATTTAATTACGGTTACAGATTATACCCAAATAGAGAAATTGTAAAAGATGCTATTCAAGAAATGTTTCTCACACTTTGGAAAAACAGAGAGAATCTGAACAAGGTGAAGTCAATTAAAAACTACCTATATTTTTCTGTTCGGCGAAAGATCATCAGAGATGTTAAAAATATTGGTCAGTATAATAGTTTAGATTTCAATAATGATTTTATTATTCCTGCTGAAATTAAAGAAGATAAATATCAATCTTTACTCTTAAAGATAGACCAACTTTCATCCCGGCAAAAAGAAGTGATCTTCCTAAAATTCTATAATAAGCTGAGCAATGAGGTAATAGCAGAGGTAATGGAAATAAATAAGCAGTCTGTATATAACCTCATACACGATGCATTAAAAAAACTCAAACAAATACTTACTGTATTAATTTTTTAGACTGATAATCAGATACTTATACATTTTTTTAATTTTTTCTCAAAAAACACCAGTAGAAAATAACATATCTGTCTCTATAAGTTCAGCATACAAAAGTTAGAAAGCTTAATATTAGTATTGTGAACAAAAATGATATCACATTAGAGACTCTTCTAATGGATGAATCTTTTCACCATTGGGTTCAAGGAACAGGAGATAAAAAAAACAGTGACTATTGGGAGCGCATTGAACAAAGTTCTTCTGAGAGCAACGCATTGATACAAGAAGCAAAAAAAATTGCGAGAACTGTATCGTATGAAAAGCATGAGTTAAGTAAGGAAGAAAAGTCAGAAATAGAGCAAGCGATCTTTACAACTATTTCTAAAGATGCAACTCAAGAAACAAAAGTAATAGATCGAAAAAACTACTTCAAACCATTATCGATAGCAGCTTCAATAATTCTACTAATTTCAATTGGTATCGGTTATTATTTTGTCAATCAGCAATTAAACCAGACGGAAGAAACACAAGAACTTTCCTACATAGAAAAGGTAAATCCTAAAGGGCATAAATCTACACTAAAATTACCCGATGGCACCAGTATTAAATTGAATGCAGAAAGTAAACTCGTTTTCCCTTCTGATTTTGGACAGGTAAAAAGAGAAGTATATTTAGAAGGCGAAGCTTTCTTTGATGTTGAGCCAGATGCCGAAAAACCTTTTTCGGTAATAAGCGGAGATATTACTACTACGGTTCTCGGTACCTCTTTTAATGTGCGTGCTTTCACCTCAGATAACAAAGTACAAGTTGCTGTAACAGAAGGTAAGGTACAAGTGAGCAAATCTTTTCAAGACTCCATTTCTCAGAATACTTCTAAGCTATTTCTATTGCCAAATCAATTGGGCACTTACAATAAAAATGATGATGAACTAATAAAATCTGAATTTGATGCTGACCTTGTACTAGGTTGGAAAGAGGGCAAACTGGTGTTTAAAGACTCTGATTTTAAAGAGATAGTATCGAAATTAGAAAGGTGGTATGGAGTCACTATTATCACGCAAAGGCGAAAGAAGTTAGAGAAAGACTATACAGGAATTTTCATCAATAAATCTTTAGAAACAGTACTTGAGGGAATCAGCTTCTCCTTCAAATTCGACTATGAAATAAATGGCAAAATAGTAATCATAAAATAATTTACTTATGGCAAACAAATACAACGATACAAGCTAAAAAGTGCCAGAAGCATATACACACTTCTGGCAACATTTTACACTCGTAAAACAGGAAAATCATTGGGGAATGAGTCAACTTCTTTTTACAAGTGTAGCGCATGATAATTATTTCAATTACCACAACAACATAAAAATATGAAATTGAAAATACTAAGACAATTATTAATTATGTCTAAATACACGCTATTTGGACTTTTACTTCAGGTTATTTGCTTCAACCTAATTTTTGCCGATAACATAAACGCACAAAAATATAGTCTGGAGGAGATTTATCTGGATTTGAGTCTATCAGAAAGTTCTATAGAAGAGACTTTCAGTCATATTGAAAGTAATACGGGGTTTACCTTTGCCTACAAGAAAAGCATGATAGATGCTAGAAAGAAGATTACCAGAAATCTGAGTGGCGAATCATTAGCAGACTTTCTTAGATTTTTATCAAGAGATTCTGATTTAATGTTTAAGCGGATTGATGATAATATTCATGTTAGCGAAAAAAAGCGGCATAGGCCTGTAATAGAAGAAGATTTCTCTAAAGAATTACAGCAATTCAAAGTGTATGGTAAAGTTACCTCAGACGAAGATAATGAACCTTTACCCGGTGTAAGTATTCTCGTAAAGGGAACAGCCATAGGCACCACTTCCGATCTAAATGGGGAGTATTCTTTAGAAGTAACCAATGGCACCACGCTACAATTTAGCTATATAGGATTTCAAACAATGGAGGTAGCTGTTGGTAATCAAACACAGATTGATGTGCAGCTTTTATCAGACTTGGAACAGCTAGAAGAAGTAGTCGTAGTTGGCTATGGAGTTACAAAGAAAAAAGATCTCACTGGTTCGGTTTCATCAGTAAGTGGAGATGAGTTGGAGAACATTCCTGCTTCCAGAGTCGATCAAGTACTGCAAGGAAGGGCTGCTGGTGTGCAGGTTACCCAGATAAATGGTGCTCCGGGTTCGGGTAGTTCAATCAGAATTAGAGGAGGTAATTCTATTCAAGGTAATAATGAGCCGCTTTATGTAGTAGATGGTTTTATTGTGGGTACAGATTTTAACTTGAATAACATCAATGTAAATGATATCGAATCCATAGAAGTATTGAAAGATGCAGTTTCGATATCTATCTATGGTACAAGAGGAGCAAATGGAGTTATTCTAATCACCACTAAAAATGGCAGTAAACAGTTAGCAGGAAAACCTAAGATCAGTATTAATGCTTATACCGGAACTCAAAGCCTGCAAAGTACTATTGATCTAGCAAACGGCCCTGAACTGGCGTATCTATCGAACCTTGACGCGCAAAATAGAGGTGCTGCTTTACCTTTTCAAAATATCGACGAAGTGCCAGATGTAGATTGGGTAGAGCAGGTTACAGAAGCAGCTCCAATCAATAATGTAGATTTATCAGTAAGTGGTTTGTCAGGAGATGGTAAAATGAATTACTATGTTTCTGGAAACTACTTTAACCAACAAGGTATAGTTAGAAATTCTGGTATTGAGAAATATACATTTAGAACTAATTTTGACATTAAACCAAGCGATAAACTCACCTTGGGTGTGAGGTTAAACCTTACTCGACAGAGGAAAGAAAACAACAAAGTAGCACTTGCCAACCTGTGGAACGAAGGGCTTACTGCCAAAGCAATTTACAATGATGATGGTAGCTATACTTCTCGGAATCCTGTTACTGCTGGTACAGAGCGAAATGCAGAAGCAGATATTCAATTAAGAGTCGATCATGAATATGTTACTAACATTATTGGTTCAGCATACTTGCAATTTCAGCCTATTAGAGGATTAATTTTCAAAAGCACAATTGGACCTAAAGTCAATCATTATAAAAGAAACCAGTATAGTCCGGGAATACTACCAGAACGCCTCGAAACACTTCTTGGAGGTATGGCAACAGTTCAAGGAAACCAAACTATTGATTTGCTAAATGAAAATACTGTTTCTTATAACAGAGAATTCAATCAAAATCACTCATTCGATGTAGTAGGGGGATTTACTTGGCAAACTTATAAAGCTGAGTCTTATTTATCTCAGGCAGAAGGATTTGCCAATGATGTAACCCAATTTAATAATTTAGCACTTGGAGACCCCACTCGAAATACAGTCACTTCTGGTTACGATAGTTATCAGTTGGTTTCTTGGTTAGCTAGGGCAAATTATGTTCTTAAGAACAAATACATATTCACCTTAGTAGGTAGGATAGATGGTTCATCTAGATTCTCTGGCTCAAATAACGAATATGCAGTTTTACCCTCTGCCGCTTTTGCATGGCGATTAATTGAAGAACCTTGGATACAAAGTTTAAACCTGTTCGACGACTTAAAGCTTCGCGCCAGTTATGGTATTGCTGGAAGTCAGGCAATTGGCTCATATCGCACATTAGCTGTGTTAGATTCCAGAAGTATGTTTTTTAATGGAACAGAGCAACCGGGAGTAAGAAACGGAAGACCTGCAAGTCCAGATTTAACTTGGGAGACCACTGCACAGCTCGATATTGGTTTAGAAGCAGCCTTTTTTGGAGGGAGATTAGCAGTTGAATTAGACTATTATAAAAAGAATACAAGAGACTTACTTCTAAATGTAGAATTGCCAAGGCAAACAGGCTTTAGTACCAAACTTCAAAACCTTGGCGAAATCCAAAACCAAGGCTTAGAACTTGTGCTCAACACAGTCAATATTGACAAGGCGAACTTCCAATGGGAAACCACATTAACCATTGCGGGCAATAGGAGTAAGGTGTTAGATATTGGTGATGCAGATTATATAAATATTGCAAGCCCTACAAACCAAGGTGGGCCAGGAGGTCGTCTAATTGTGGGAGAAACTATGCCGGTTTTTGTAGGTGTAAAATATTTAGGCGTATGGGATTCTCAAGAAGAGATTGATGCGTCAGGCATCGCAAACCAATTAGTTGGTGGGCCAAGATTTAACGATACTGATGGTGATGGTGTAATTTCAGAAAATGATTTTGAAGTAATAGGAAACCCAGAACCTACGCTGTATGGTGGTATAATGAACCGCTTTGTATTCAAGAATTTCTCTTTGGATTTATACTTTAATGGATCTTATGGAAATGATCTGTATAACAGTCTTACACAGCAAGCATTTTTCTTTAGAGAAGGAGCAAATTCTTATGTGGAACTCATGAACCATTGGACACCAGAAAACATGGATTCTGATATTCCTATGCCAGGTACTTCACAATCTCTTGCTAACATAAAAAGTAATAGCAAATTAGTTGAAGATGGTTCTTACTTGAGGTTTAAAAGTTTCAGATTGAGCTATGCCATTCCTCAAAAACTGATTGGTTCCATTACTTGGCTGGATAAACTGAATGTATTTGTAAATGGAACAAACCTCGCTCTATTTTCCAAAAATAAACTGTTCGATCCTGAAGTAAGTCGCTATGGTACGAGCAGCACTGCTATCGGATTTTCTAATGGAGAGTATCCATATGCACGCACATTTACAGTAGGTTTTAATGCAGATTTTTAGTCCTTGCCACCAATAAATGAATAGAATGATGAAAAACTATATATTAAAAATATTCTTAATCGTATTTGCTGGCATTTGCTTTTCAGGCTGTCAGGAATTCTTGGAAGAAGAACCAAGAGATTTACTATCACCCAATAATTTTTTCAATTCTGATGCTGAAGCAAAAGCATATCTAAATGGTGTTTACTCAACCTATATGTTTGACGAATCGCTCTATAACACAGTAGGTTTATCGCGCTATTACATGTTTGGAACAGACTTGATCAACCCCAATCGATATGGTGGAGAAGGGAAAGACTTTTCACTTTATACAATTACCGAGGGGAACAATCCATCTAGAGACACTTGGCAAAATCTATATCGAGTTATTCAAGATTGTAACATCATACTAGATAGAATTGAAGATAATGAGAATATCTCAGAAGATGGATACAAACAGACTAGGGGAGAAGCTTTATTTTTAAGAGCACTGGCATATTATCACGCAACCAATATTTGGAAAGATGTTCCTTTTTTCACTGAGAACTTAACCATAGAAGAAATACAGGTTCTTGGCAGACACAGCAAAAGTGATATACAAGAAGCAATGATTAGCGACTTGCAAGAAGCGCAAACTTTACTGCCAGACAGTTACAGCGACAATGAAAAAGGCAGAGCAGATAAGTGGGTGACAGCTACTTTAGAAGCTAAGTTCCATATGGTGCGTAACGACTGGCAAAATATGCTAGATAAATCTGTTGAAATTATCAATCAGTCTTCTTATCAATTATCAGATGATTATGGGTCTATATTTAATGATTTTCCTGCTGATGAATACAATGAGGAAATCATCTGGCAATTTGATTATGTAAAAGACATAGCACAACAAAGAAGAACAGATTTCTTTACACCACGAATAAGAGATGAACCGCTCAATGCTGATGATAGAGATGCTTTAAGTAGTGAATTAGCTGCCATTGATGAAGGATTTACAGGTTATGGTTTAGCCATTCCCACTCCTGAGATTGTAAATACTTTCCCGATGGATGATTTAAGGAGACCATGGAATGTTACCACGACTTATCTTGGCTACGAACTTAAATGGCCTTACATTCCAAAGTTATGGAACCTGCATCAGATCAACTCACCTAGAGGAAACCACGGTGATAATTATATCATATGGAGATTGGCAGATATTTATTTGATGGCAGCAGAAGCAGAAAATGAGCTCAACGGACCTTCAGGTGCTTATCAATATATCAATAGAATAAGAGAAAGAGCATATGAGCCAGATCAGCCATTAAGTGGCTTAGATCAAAGCTCTTTTAGAGAAGCGCTTCGCAATGAGCGTGCTTGGGAACTTATGGGTGAAGATCACCGAAGAATTGATTTAGTAAGATGGGGTATTTTAGTTGAAACAATTCAGAACACGGAATATAATCCATCTTTTATAGAAGCAGTTAACAACGTTAAACCGTTCAATACTTTCTTCCCAATTCCGATTCAAGAGTTTGATTTAAATGCAGCTCTACTAGATTCTGATCCAACAAATAATGGATACAGGTAACATTTAATTATTGGTAAAACCAATCAAGGATTCATATTTATAAGTAACTTAAGTGAATCCTTGATTTTCAATCATAATATGAAAAAATGCGTACTTTTTATTTTTTAATACTCTTTTCAATCTGCTTTATAGATGGCTTAAAAGCACAAGAAAAACCTAATATCGTATTTGTTTTAATTGATGATTTAGGATGGAAAGACGTAAGTTATATGGGTTCAGAGTTTTACGAAACTCCCCATATCGATCAACTGGCAAGTAAAGGAATGATATTTACCAATGCCTACGCAAACGCAGCGAATTGTGCACCTACAAGAGCAAGCTTTTTAACTGGACAGTACACTTCTAGACATGGCGTATTTACAGTAGCAAATTCAGATAGAGGTAAATCAATCAATAGAAGGTTAATTCCTACACCTAATTCTGAAACTGTATCTTTAGATAAAATAACCATTGCAGAAGCTTTAAAACCTGCTGGTTATACAAGTGCAGCAATTGGCAAATGGCATATTGGAAACAGCCCACAATTACAAGGTTTTGATGTAGGGATGGAGCGAATTGATCTCGGTTACGAAAGAGGACATTTTAAAGACGATGGCGAGTACCTAACAGACCAATTAACAGATGAGGCTGTAAAGTTTATTGAGGAAAATAAAGAACAACCATTCTTTTTATACCTAGCACATCATGCCGTTCATACACCTATTCAAGCGAAAGAAGAAATCATCGAAAAGTATGTAGATAAGGAAGGAGTTAATTGCCACAACGATGCTACCTATGCAGCCATGATCGAAAGTGTGGATGAAAGTGTAGGTAGCGTGTATCAGAAATTAGAAGATACAGGCCTGCTCAATAATACCATTTTCATTTTTTTTTCTGATAATGGAGGTTATGGTCCAAAAACGTGTATGCGTCCGCTAAGAGGAGGCAAGGGGATGTATTACGAAGGTGGAATTAGAGAACCCATGTTTGTGGTTTGGCCAGATAAAATCAAACCTAATTCAGTAGCGGATTTTCCAGTTATCTCGACAGATTTTTATCCTACCTTTTTAGAAATTGCCGGAGTAAAAGTTCCTTCAAATTATCCTTTAGATGGCTTAAGTATTTTACCATTGCTAGAAGGGAAAAAGGAAATGAAAAGAGAAAGGTTGTTCTGGCATTTTCCAGCTTATTTGCAAGCATACACAGGTTTAATGGAAGATGCTCGCGATATGTTATACAGAACCAGACCTGTAAGTGTAATCCGTAAAGGAGATTGGAAATTATTAATGTTTTTGGAAGAATGGACTTTGGATGGAGGCCAAGCAAACATCACATCAAACAATGCAATCGAATTATATAATTTAAAAGAAGATATAGGTGAATCTAATAATCTGGCAAATGTAGAAACTGCCAAAAGAGATGAGTTGCTCAAAGATTTAATGGATTGGCAAAAAGAAATAAATGCCCCCATTCCTTCTGAACCTAACCTCGAATATGAGCAGCAATAAAATTATTTGTATTCAATCAAGAGAAGATAAATTTATCATTATGAGAATAAAAAATTCATGTTTTAAATTACTGATATGCTCACTTATTTCAGTAGTAGTAGTAAATTATGCAAATGCACAAGAGCGTTCTGTAAAACCCAATATAATCTACATTATGGCAGATGATTTAGGTTATGGAGATTTAGGAACTTATGGGCAAGAAAAAATAAAAACACCAAATATCGACCAACTAGCGAAAGAGGGAATGAAGTTTTTGCAACACTATGCAGGCTCGACTGTTTGTGCACCTTCTCGTGTTAGCTTACTTACTGGCAAACATATGGGCCATGCAACGGTAAGAGGGAACCCTAGATGGACTTCAATCGGAAAACCGGTAGATATATCATCGGAAGAGATAACTGTCGCAGAAGAGCTTAAAAGGGCTGGATATACGAATGCAATAATAGGGAAGTGGGGGCTAGCTGAAGCAGGTTTGGAAAGTATGCCACTCAATCAAGGTTTCGACTATTTTTATGGCTATAGAAAACACTTGACAGCGCATCATTATTATCCAGATATACTTTGGGAGAATAATGATCCTTTTCATCCTGAAGGAAACAATTGGGAAAACAAAGAAGGGCAGTATGCACACGATAGTTTAACTAGTAAGGCATTAAATTTTATAGAGCAAAATACCGAAAAACCTTTCTTTCTTTATCTGGCTTTTACTACTCCACATTTCGAGCTTACCGTTCCCGAAGATTCAAAAGAGCAATACAAAGATTTGGGTTGGGAAAAAAGGATAATGAAACCCGCACATTACAGACACGACGAAGAAGGAAATGTAACCTATGCAGCAATGGTTTCTCGCATGGATAGAGACATAGGGAGAATTATGGAACTACTAGATGAGAAAGGTCTGGCAGAAAATACGCTCATCATTTTTACGAGTGATAATGGACACGAATACGACAGAAACTTTTTCGACAGCAATGGTAAATTGAAGGGTATGAAAAGAGATTTGTATGAAGGTGGAATCAGAATTCCTTTTATCGCTAGATGGAAAGGAACGATTGAAGCTGGCAAAGTAAACGATCATATCTCTGCATTCTGGGATTTTTTACCTACAGCTTGTGAAATAGCAGGAGTGAAACCTACTACCAACACAGATGGAATTTCTTATTTGCCAACACTTTTAGGCAATGAACAAGAACAACACGAATATCTCTATTGGGAATTTAACGAAGGACAAGGACCCATTCAAGCAATTAGAAAAGGAGATTGGAAAGCAGTAAAGTTTTATCAGAAACCAGTAGAGATTTACAATCTTCAAAATGATTTATCTGAGAATAACGATTTGGCAGAAACAGAACCCGAAAAAGCCGAAGATTTTGAGCAGTTATTTAAGCAAGCTAGGGTAGAAAATGAGTTTTTTCCTTTAGAACCCCATGACAGGATCAAACACAAATTTAAATAACTTGTGCTAGTTTGCTTTTTGTAGACTTAGATAAATTGAAAATGAAGCTTACTTAAACGATGAGACAAACATATTTCTTAAGTATAATGTTACTGCTTGGCTTATGTACGAATTTACAAGCTCAATCTGGTAATGAGAAACCAAATATTGTATGGTTAGTAACCGAAGACAATGCTTGGCATTATCTAAAATTATACAACGAACATGGTGTAGCAATGCCAAATGTTGAAAGACTAGCTAACAATGGTGTAGTTTTTAACAATGCATTTTCTAATGCACCAGTCTGTTCAGTAGCGAGAAGTACGATCATTAGCGGATGTTATGCACCAAGAATCGGAGCCCAATATCACAGACGCATGCAGCTTGCTCCAATGCCAGATGGGCTTGAAATGTTTCCCTATTACTTAAGGCAAGCAGGATATTATACCACCAATAACAGCAAAGAAGATTACAATCTAGTTAAGTCTGAAAATGTTTGGGATGAATCTTCAGGGGAAGCCACTTATCAAAATCGAAAAGCTGGCCAGCCTTTTTTTCATGTACAAAACTTCGGAATAACCCACGAAGGGCAATTACATTTCTCTGCTGAGAAAATGGCTCAAGAAGAAACCAATAATTCTCAAAGTGATGTGGAATTGTTTGAATATCTGCCTGATACGCCTTTGGGTAAATACACTTATGCAAAATACCTCGATTTACACCAAAAAGCGGATATGGCTATTGGTGAGTTTATAGATCAATTAGAATCGGAAGGGCTGTTAGAAAACACTTTCATTTTTTATTATGGTGATCATGGAGGCGTGCTTCCTCGCAGCAAAGGATACATTTACGAAAGTGGTTTACATGTTCCGTTTGTGGTGTATGTGCCTGAAAAATGGAAAAACCTTGTGCCAATCGAAAAAGGGAAAAGGAGTGATGCTTTTATCCAATTTATAGATTTGGGGCCAACAGTCTTAAATTTGGCAGGAGTAAATACACCAAATGGAATGGATGGCAGCCCTTTTTTAGGAAAAGGGGTTACAAAGTCTGATCTGAAAAAGAAAGATTCTGCCTTTGGTTATGCAGACCGATTTGATGAAAAATATGATTTGGCAAGAAGTATTCGCAAGGGTAAGTACAAATACATTCGAAACTATCAGCCATTTAATATCGATGGGCTTTTTAATTTTTATCGATACAAAATGTTGGCTTACAAAGAATGGAAAGAACTTTTTGATGGAGGAAAGCTAAATGATGCACAAAAACAATTCTTTTTACCGCGAAGTCCAGAAGCACTTTACGATTTGGAACAAGACCCAAACGAGACAAAAAACTTGGTAAAAGATCC
>PBYL01000267.1 GCA_002729595.1 Thalassovita sp.
ATTGCTGATTTCATCAGAAGTATGATTCAGTTTTGGCAAAGTAAAACTCCGAATCATTTCTAATAGTTGAGTGAGGTTTTTGTATTCAGAAAGATTAATAGAATGCTGATTCTCTACTGGAAAAAACACTTGTTGAATAGCTAACTTCGCCAATAACTCCAATTGCTCAACTACTTTTCCTTTGCTTCGGTAAGCCACTCCATTGACTTCTACTTGGCAAGCCTCTTCCATCTGGCAATTAAGCGGATCGAAATCGAGTTGCAAATCCATTGCCAATGCCTGTGTAATTCCCGGCATGTTACCATAAGGTAATCGATGCAATGCAACCATTAAATCAATCAACTTTTCTTCTTCTGGCAGCAAACCAAAAATATGCAAACCTCCTCTAATCTGTGCCTCTTTCAACTCACACAAATAGCCATCAATCACCTCAAGCATGGCATCAATATCATCGGTATAAGTTCCCAAATCTTCTTTGAGATGCGAGCCATCTACCAATTCTTGAATTTTAGCTTTCAGCATTTTTGATCTTTTAGGATCGAGCAATGCCGACTCGTAATACTCATCAATCAGCAATTCTAACTTGAGCAAATCCCCATAGTTTTCTGCTCTGGTGAGAGGTGGCACCAAATGATCGAGAATTACCGCATGGGTTCGCCTTTTTGCTTGCGTTCCCTCTCCCGGATCGTTAATAATGAAAGGATAGAAGTGTGGAACAGCTCCAAAAATTGCCGCAGGGAAACACGATTCTGTACTTAGCGCAACACTTTTTCCCGGAAGCCATTCTAAATTTCCATGTTTGCCAATATGTACAATCGCATCAGCTTGATACTCAAACTGCACCCAAAAATAATAAGCCAGATAATCGTAAGTAGGTGGTAAATCGGGTGAGTGATAAGTTGTTTGGATGTCGATATGATAGCCTCTACTCGGTTGAATACTCACAAAGGTTTTGCCCAACAAGACTCCGGGAAGCAGAAACTTACCCTCTTTATAATTCGGTGAATTGTAAGGATGCCCCCATTGGTTTTCTATCTTTTCTCGAAGCTCAACAGACAGACCATTGTAATGTAAAAAAAACGACCCTTCATCAAAACCTACCTGTGCCTCTTTAAGAAGCGTAGAATCGGGGTCGTTAGTGATATACTCAGTCAATTGACCGATTAATTCCTTACTATTTTGAGGAATAGCATCTCCTAGATCAAAACCTGCTACATCCATTGCCTTTATAATCTCCACTGTACTGGCAGGTGTATCTAAGCCAACTCCATTTGCCAAACGGCTATCTTTATTAGGATAATTGGGCAAAATTAATGCTACATACTTCTCTTGATTCTGCTTTTTTTGAAGAATTTTCCAGTTTTTTGCCAATTCTGCAACAAATGTACAACCTTCTTCATGAGGGCTGTATTCTACAATATCGGAGTCAGTAATTTCGTCGCGACTGGCTGCCTCTTTAAAGGAAATGGCAGTACTAATAATCTTTCCATCCACTTCGGGCAAAGCGATATTCATGGCAATATCTGAAGGAGGTAAACCAAACTGTCCATTTTGCCAAGTCTCTTTGTTGCAAGATGCAAACACAGCTTGAATAACCGGAATATTGAGCTTGCTGAAGAATGATTCTTCCTTCTGGCTTCCCAGTGATTTCATGGAAAAACCTGTTGTATTGATCGAAACCGTAGGCTTAAGTTGATACTTAACCAACAAATCAGACATTTCTTTTTCAATAGCAGGATCTCTAAAACTCAGAGCCATTAAAACCAACGGGAAAAAACCTTGCTCTTCCAATGCTTCACTTAGCCGATAAATAGGCTTGAGGTTGTTAGCCAAATAATGCGCTCGATAGGTAATGAGCAAAGAAACATTGGTGCTTTCTTCTTTTAATTCTGGTAATTCATCATGGTTTTGGGTAATGCCTTTTTGTGGATGCCAGAGAAATAGATGTGGTACTTTTTCTATTGCCTTTATTTTAAACTGATAATCAAATTGCTCGTTGAGAATTAGTTTAATTGCTTCACGAATGTTGTCTAAACCTGCGGCTAATAAATATTGCCAAAGCTTATCAACCAGAGCGAATGGCACATTGGAAAGCTTCATTAGTTCCAAATCTGGTTCATCGTGACCGGGTAAAAAAATCACTTTAATATCATTCTCCTCAGCCAGTTCACAAACTGCTTCACACAAATAATTGAAATATGCTTGTCCGCCCAATAGCCTCAAAACTATCAATTTTGCATGCGACGCCACCTCATCCAAATAGGTATCTATGGTGAGTTCTTGTTTGAAATAAGTCAGGTTTGCCAAACGGAAAGTTGGTAAATCTGAATACAGCTCTGCCATGTTTCGATAAGCTGCATTTACCGAACTTATTTCCGTATCACTGGCGGATAAAAATACAATATCTCCCGGCTCCTGCTCGATATAGAAAATCCCTTCGTCATTGGGATTCCATCCTCCGGGAATGGTTGAGATTAAGTGCAAATTATATTATTATGAGTCTAATATTGATAATATGGTTTTGGACAATTTATGCCATCATTGTCAGTATATTGTTCATTTTTCCTTGATGAAAAACGAACCAAAAAATCAAGAAAATCTTAAGCTTCTACGCACAAACCATACGCTAAGCCCCGCCAGATTTTCAAGCCAGCGCTCATAACTTAGTAAGTTAATTATTTAAATACATCAGTATTATAACACCAACTCTAAATTTTTATCAAGGTCTTTGCCGATGACTACTAGTCTTGTTTTTCTTTCTTCTCCTTCTTTCCACTGGCGATCGAAGTAGTAATCGAAGCGGCTACCAACTCCTTGAAGCACCATTCTCATCGGTTTGTCTGGAATATTTAAGAAGCCCTTTATTCTATAAATCTCATTCTCTTTCACCAACTCAGTTAAAGATTTCACTAGCGTTTTCACATCTTTTGTATCTGAGTATTCGAGTATGATTGTCCCGATAGAATCATCGTGGTCGTGATCATGATGGTGGTGGTGATGACCGTGACTATGATCTCCATTTTGATGATGATGCTTTTCATGCAAGGTCAATCTGTTTTCAATATCATCTTCGGTTGAAGCGCCAATACCTAATAAAAGCGCATTATCAACTTCGCCATTTACCACTGGCAAAACTTTGGTATGAGGTCTCATTTTTAAAGAGATAATTTCTTCTACTTCTTTGTATTTTTCATCATTCACCAAATCTCTTTTACTCACCAAAACCAAATCGGCACAAGTTAATTGATCTAGGAATAATTCTTCAATTGGTGTCTCGTGGTCTAGAGATTCATCAGCGAGTCTTTGTGCTTGTACTTTTTCTCTGTTGCAAATTTCACCCGTTGCAATTCCTACTGCATCTACTACAGTAATTACTGCATCAATGGTGATATGTGGTTTTAAGTCTGGCCAGTTTACCGCTCTTACCAATGGCTTCGGCATGGCCAACCCTGAGGTTTCCACAACTATATGATCGATGGCCTCTTTCTTCTCCACCAATTCCATCATCGTTGGCAAAAACTCTTCCTGCACAGTGCAGCAAATACAACCGTTAGTTAGCTCAACCAAGTTACATTCATCATCTCCACAACCAGATTTAATGATATCTCCATCTACTCCCACTTCACCAAATTCATTCACCAAAACGGCTATTTTTTTCCCATTTGCATTTTTGAGCATGTTGTGTAATAAGGTAGTTTTACCCACGCCCAAAAAGCCGGTAACTATCGTAATCGGTATTTTTTTCATAGTAATATTGAGTTTAAAGAATTTTCTCTTTAAATGATTAGTGATATTAAAATTCAGAAATTAAACCTTACTTAATAAGATTATTAATCAGCTATTTCTATAAAAATTTAATGACAATTAACTTATCTATCTGTTACCAGACTATATGGATCTTCATTAATAAATTTCACCAAAAAATCACTGATACTTTTGCTGACTATAGTATAAAAATCCATTTCAATTATTTCTTCTGTTTTACCCTCTGCATTAAGTTTTATGCCCCATTGATGGGAATCAATCATAATATCTCCAATGATGAAAATATTATCTACTTCGGGTAATTCCTCTTTGGTAAATTCCACGTTAGAAAACCAAGGATATTCTTTTACTTTTTTTAGTTCTGAAATAGGATTGAGTTTGGAAATAAAATCTGCACCTTCTAAACCATTTATTTTTTGAAAATAGCGTTTTAGTTCATTTGAAAGTTTGATTGAATTCGCATTTTCAAAGTCAATTATCTCATAATCTTGAGCAGCATTACCAATTAAAATTCCATCAGATTTTAATACCCTTATAATTTCATCCAACAACAATTCTATAGAGTTGAAATCAGTCGGTTTAATCAATTTTTTGTTACTGGATGCATCCATCTGATTTACTTTAAAACATCAAAAAACCTTAAACCAAGCAGGTTAATTTCATCTACAATTTTGATAAAAGACAATCCCTAGATTTCCTATTTTATTTGAATCGAATATTATTATCTAAATTTTATCCTTTATCTCGATGGAAAATTTCAACCTTGCTAAGGTAAATAATATCTGATCGTAAAATCAAGTAGTATTTACTTTTTTGATTAAAGTTTATCTAATCTCAAATGAATTAATTGTGTAGCCCGAGTTATGCTTTTTATAAAAATTACGGTGCATCCAATTTAGTTTCAATTAGTTTTTTAGCTTTGGCGAATCATTCAATTCAGCTATTTTATTTATGAGAATTTATCATTCAACAAACACTGGTTTGCCAGTTGTACTATTATTTTTTGTTGTATCTATTTTAAGCAGTTGTAACCAAAACAAGTCTGCATCAGAAATTACCCAAACGCAAGAATCAACACCGAACAAACCGACACTAAAGACTGTAGAAACCTCTTTCTCTCAAAAGTTTAA
The DNA here is from genome assembly GCA_002729595.1 of Thalassovita sp. Classification (GTDB taxonomy): domain Bacteria; phylum Bacteroidota; class Bacteroidia; order Cytophagales; family Flammeovirgaceae; genus Chondrinema. Next base: position 4,896 of record PBYL01000267.1, read on the forward strand.
GGTGGATTACCTTGCTGATGATGAAGTGAAAATCAGTATTGAAAAGCCTTGGGAAGGTAGCAAAGACCTATACGAATACACACTAAAATCGAATGCTGGTAAAGGTGAGATCAACTATCCAGTTAAATCTGTTGTTTGCCTTTCTTCTACCCATGTGGAGATGCTTAAAGAGCTAAACATGCTCGATAAAATTGTTGCTATCAACAGTTACGAAGATATTTTTGATCAAGAAATTAAAGATGATTTTAAAGCCAGAGGAGTAAAAGAAGTAGGCAAATCTAAAAATGTGAATATAGAATTGTTGCTCGATATTAAGCCTGATTTAATTTTAGAATCTACCACAGGCTCTGGTTACGATGCTTACGAAGCACTTTCGAAATACAATTTGCCCATAGTAACATTTGCAGCGCACAAAGAAAATTTTCCACTCGGTAGGTTAGAATGGATAAAATTTTTGTCTGTATTTTTTCAAAAAGAGCAAGAAGCCAATGCTTATTTTAAAACCAAAGAAGCCTTGTACAAGCACCTGCTAGAGAAGAAGCAATCAACTGAAAAGCAGCCTGTAATTTTTGCAGGTTACAACTGGAAAGAAACTTGGTATTTGCCCGGTGGCAAAAGCTACATGGCTGAGTTTATTAAAGATGCTGGTGGCAAATATATTATGGCAGATAATACAGAAACTGGTAATGTGGCTATAGCGCATGAGCAAGTGATTGAGCTTTTGCAACAGTGCGATATTTGGTTGCATCCTGGTATTAATATTAAAAGTGAAGAAGATTTAAAAGCACTAAAAATCCCTGAGAGTTATTTTAAAAACGGCTTGCAGGTTTACAACAACAATAAAAAGCTAAACGATTTAGGTAAAAACGATTTCTGGCAATCGGGCTTTGTGCATCCAGAACTTGTGCTACAAGACCTAAGTCTTATTTTTCAAAAAGATTCACAAAACGATAAGAAGCTCATTTACTATAAAAAGATTCTTTAATAAAGAATTTTGAGGTTTTTTGAGCATATTTTCAAATAATTTCTAACTTTGAAGCATGTGGTCTTGCTATCAAAAAATAGCGAGTGAATAGGGAATCCTGTTAAAATCAGGAGCTGTCCCCGCAGCTGTAAATTCCAGCCGACTACAATAGTAGAAAGCAAAATTGCCAACATCCCACACCACTGTTGCCAAAGCGCAATGGGAAGGTATAGTTGACAATCGGAATGAGCCAGAAGACCTGCCACGTAGTAGCACAATCGTAGCTTTCGGGTGAAAAGCGAAAGATTTGGAACAACTGTTATAAGAAACAGAATCCTTCTCTCGACCGACCCTGCTTGTTTGTGCATGTATATGTTTTATTAAAAATTAAAACAGGTTGGTTTTAAATGACTATACATATTGTTTAAAAACTAAAATCGGCAATTACTTGCTGATGCTCTCATTCCTTTGTGGTTTTATTTCTTGCCAGCATGTACGAGATAATCAAGCAAACGAAGCTTCAACTACCACGACTTACCAACCAACCGACATTCCTGTTAAGTATTCCAATATTTTCCATATCAAAAATTACGGAACACATCAGGAGATAACTATCAAAAACCCTTGGAATGCAGAAGAGATTTATGCTAGTTATATACTAGTTCCAAAAACAGCTTCTCTTCCTACAGGTTTGCCAAAAGATGCAATTCTAGTAAGAACTCCCGTAGAAAACATTATCACACTTTCTTCTACACACATTGGCTTGCTTGCACTTTTAAATGAGGAAGGTAAAATTACTGGGCACAGCAATCTCAACTATGTGAGCAATTCACAGGTTAGAAAAAACATTGAGGATGAAAAAGTAATTGAAGTAGGTGACCCGCAAAATCTCAATATAGAATTTCTGGTTGATAATAAGCCAGAATTACTGATGGTTTCGGGTTTTGAGAAAGTACACGATAATTTTAAACTAGCAGAAAAAGCCGGAATCCCCATAGCTTATAATATAGAGTGGATGGAAACATCTCCACTGGCACGCGCTGAGTGGCTCAAGTTTATTGCTGCATTTTTCAATAAATCTACCATGGCAGATAGTGTTTTCAGTGATATAGAAGCACAATATCTGGCAGCGAAAAAACTGGGCAATTCTGCATTAGAACAGCCAAAAGTAATGGTGGGCAGCAAATACAATGGCACTTGGTTTATGCCAGGAGGTAAAAGTTACATGGCTTCTTTTCTGAACGATGCGGGTGCGGATTACTATTGGCAAAACGATACTACTAGAGGCAGTCTTCCACTTAGCTTCGAAGAGGTGTTGGATAAAAACTTAGATGCAGATATCTGGCTAAACCCGGGAGCTACGGCCGTGATTTCAGACTTATTAAAACAAGATGAAAGGTATGGAAGATTTGCGCCATTAAAGCAGGGAGAAATTTACAACAACATAAATAAAATGACTCCACTTGGAGCCAACGATTATTGGGAATCTGGCATGGCCAATCCTCATTTAATTCTGAAGGATATTATAAAAATACTCCATCCAGAATTATTACCAGAGTATGAGATGGTCTATTACAAAAAACTAACAAAAGGATGAACTCAATCGCAACTATAAATAAATTACCTGAAAACGAAGTTCCGACCGTTAAAGCTGCGCAATCGGTTGGCTCTTCGTTGAATGGTAAAAAACATCCGAAAGATCAGCATTTTCCGAAAGGTTTACTACCAGATAACCGCACTCGCTACTTTGGTTTTTATTTGGTGATGAGTGCATTGGTGGTCTTATTTTTCTTGCTAGACATTATGTACGGCACCGTAAGTATCCCGATGAAAGAGGTAATTCATTCGCTTACTGGTGATTCTGTACAAAAAGAAAGTTGGGATTTTATTATTCAAGAATTCAGGTTACCCAAAGCATTAACCGCCATTATTGCTGGAGCAGGTTTGGCACTTTCAGGTTTATTAATGCAGACTCTTTTTAGAAATCCATTAGCAGGGCCATTTGTGTTGGGCATTAGTAACGGAGCGAGTTTAGGCGTAGCCATTTTGGTAATGGCTGGCAGTGTTTTACTCCAACCTTTATTAGACATGGGTGAATGGGGAGTAGTATTGGCAGCGGTATCTGGTTCTGCTTTGGTTTTGCTATTGGTATTGCTTGTTTCTATGAAGGTGAAAGACAGCATTTCACTTTTAATTGTGGGGATGATGGTCGGCAGTGCCACCGGAGCCATTGTGAGTGTATTGCAATATTTTAGTGATGCAGAGCTTATCCAAGCCTATCTTATCTGGACATTCGGAAGTTTGGCAGGTGTTTCATGGGAACAGTTGCAGATTTTAGGCTTCACCACATTATTGGGTTTGTTGCTTACTTTCTTTGTACAGAAACAGCTTAATACATTTTTACTTGGAGAACAGTATGCCCGAGGTTTAGGCATTTCTATTAAACGATATAGAATAATTGTGATAGTTGCTACCTGTCTGCTAGCCGGAAGCATTACTGCTTTTTGCGGGCCAGTGGCATTTGTTGGTTTGGCAGTTCCGCACATTGCCAGAGCAACTTTGCAAACATCTAATCATCAAGTGTTGATTCCCTCAGTAATTTTAATTGGGGCTGCACTGATGTTAGGTTGTGATATGATCGCCCAATTGCCGGGCAGACAGGATACTTTACCCATCAATGCTGTTACAGCCATGTTGGGTTCACCAGTAGTAATTTGGGTTGTAATCAGGTCGAGAACTATGAAATCTTCAATTTGAATGAGATGAGTAATTCAAACAAAAAGATATTACAAACTAAAAACCTGAGCATTGGCTATCAGGGAAAGAAGCTGCTCTCTAGTCTCAATCTGGAACTAGAACGCGGTGAACTTACTTGTTTGCTCGGCCCAAATGGAACTGGAAAGTCTACCCTGCTTCACACACTTACGAATATGCTCAAACCTGTTTCAGGTGAAGTGTATATTCAAGGGAAATTGTTAGACAAACAAAGTCCGGCTGAGTTGGCTTACCTCATCGGAATCGTATTGTCTCAAAAACTCTCTCCTGTTAATTTGAGTGTTTTTGACATTGTGGCACTAGGCAGAACGCCTTATACCAATTGGTTGGGGCATCTTTCTAACATAGATAAAAGAGCAGTTTATAAAGCGATGGAATTAGTTGGAGTTACCAAGTTTGCCAGTAGAAGCATTAATAAATTAAGTGATGGGGAAAGGCAAAGAGTGATGATCGCTAAAGCTTTGGCACAAGATACGCCACTAGTTGTATTAGATGAACCCACTGCTCATTTGGATGTAAACAATCGTGTTTCGCTCATTTCATTATTAAAAGAACTAGCCAGAGAAACAAACAAAGCCATTTTACTTTCTACACATGAACTTGAAATGGCCATTCAACTGGCAGATTCTGTTTGGCTCATTACCAATCATCACGAATTAAAAAGTGGTTCGCCAGAAGATTTGGTTTTAACCGGAATTATGGCCGAAACATTTAAAGGGAAAAGTATCGCTTTTGATATGCACTCTGGTGCTTTCAAAATTTTACATAAAACGAATAAAACAGTAAACCTGCAAAGCCATGGCATACCGGGTTACTGGACAAAACACGCACTTGAAAAAGAAGGTTTTCAAATTACTGATGAAGCCAATGCCTCGATCAGTATTTCTATGAATAACGACTCACCTTACTATTGGAAAGTGCAGTACAATCAATCTGAAGTGGAAGTGAAATGCATTTCAGATTTAAAAAAGACATTGCGTTCTGCAACCAGCGAATGCATGGCAAATTAAAAAAGGTTGCTCTTTTTTAACCGGTTTTGAGTTGGCCGGAATAGTCAGGAAATCGTTATTTAACTTTTTCCTGACTTTAAAATTTTAAAAATACAAGGCTTCTTTGTGTCATAAACGGCGTCGAGTTTAGTCAAGTAATTGTATTGCTTATTGTTAAAAATTGATTTTTAGTGTAGGAAAATTCTATTGAGATTTCCACTAATTAAGAATGTATGACAAAACAGGTTTTTCCATTTTCAGCCATTGTAGGTCAGGAAGATTTCAAACTGGCTCTCATTCTCTGCATTATAGATCCAACTATTGGCGGAGTATTGGCGCTTGGCGATAAAGGAACTGGCAAAACTACTTTGGTGCGTTCTTTAAGTAATCTACTTTCTGATGAAAAACAGCAGTTCCCTTTTATCAATCTACCATTAGGAGCCTCTGAAGACAGGGTTTTAGGAAATGTTGATTTGGAAAAACTAATTAACGACAAAAAACAAGTAATTCAAAAAGGTTTATTGGCGCAAGCAAATCAGGGAATTTTATATATTGATGAGATAAATCTGTTAAATGATTATTTGATGGATACTTTGCTTGATGCTGCTGCAACGGGCAGTTATTTTCTAGAAAGAGAAGGAATTTCAACCACTTTTGATAGCAGGTTTTGCTTAGTCGGTACCATGAACCCAGAAGAAGGAGAGCTAAGACCACAACTTAAAGATCGCTTTGGTTTGAGTGTGCAAATTTCTACACCGCAGGATAAAGAAGTGAGAAAAGCAATCATTAAAAACCGACTGATGTTTGATACCCACCCTACTGCATTTATAGCAAACCATCAGGAGCAGGAAGAAGCTCTCAAAAATGAGATTTTTAGCGCAAAATCAGCATTATTTGATATTGAACTCAATGATGAGATGATATCAAAAGCCGCAGATTTGGCTTTAGATAATGCTGTGGAAGGTATCCGTGCAGATATTCTTCTTATTAAAGCGGCAAGAGCATTTGCTTCTTTTCAACATAGAAAAATTGTTACAGAAACTGATCTAGAAAAAGTAGCTCCACTGGTACTCAATCACAGAAGTAATAAAAAACCAAATGGGCAGCAATCCAATCAAAATGAATCTCCTGAAAAAAAAAAGACAAGAATGAATCAGTTCCTGAACATTTAGATAATAAAGAGAACCAGTCTGAGCAAAGCTTTAAACCAATAACTCCAAAATCTCAACTCCATTTGAAAACTGATTTTGGGAAAGATGCCAAAAGAGGAATCCCGATAAAGGTAAAACCCAAAAATAAGTTGCTTTTAAAAGGAAATGATTTTGTAGCGAAAACACCTGACATTAAGGCTTCGGTACTGCATTTTTTGGTGCATAACCGATTTGAGCAACAATTTAAACCTACTGGCAATCAAAAAGATTTGTTGATTGTCTTTCTGGTAGACTCCAGTGCTTCTATGGCAAAGCAACAAATTATCTCTTATGTAAAAGGATTGATACAAAAAACATTGGAGCAACAAGCTCGATCTAAAGCATCTTTTGCACTTATTGCCTTGCTCCAAGGCGATGCAGCAGTGATTTCGACTCCTACCAAAAACAAAAAGGAGATAATTGAGCAGTTACAAAAACTCAAAACCGGAGGCAAAACCAATATGACAGCGGGAATAATTAAGAGCTATCATCTACTTAAACAGGCTGGTGCTTTACAAAAATTTAAATTGTTTATACTGACTGATGGCAAAATAAACCAAGGAGAAACAAAGCAACCTTTTGAGGAAGCAATTCTTACCTACAAAAAATTGCTAAAAGTTGCTGGAAGTTCACAAACAGAAGTGATTGACACAGACCAAAGCTTTATCCAGTTTGGTTTAGCTGAGAAATTTGCGAAAGGGATTGGGGCTAGGTATAGTAAATTACAGAATTCAATTTTTCGTTAAAGTGAGTTTATTGATCTTTATAGTTTTATTGTGGTATAATCATTTGATAGTAACCATCTGTACTTTTATCTTGATATAAAAGTACCAAAAGATCAAGACTGCGGAATCATTTTCTAAATTTTTTACACTTTTGCGAAAATCTCCGAAACTCACTTCGTTCAAACAACGGAGATTTTTTAATGCAAATGCTCCAAAAATTATTAACGAAAATGCTTCCTAGGTCAATTTGTATTCTTATCGCATATTATATTTTCCAAAAATTTTGAACGAATTTTTATTTAACAAACCTCAAGATAGTTGAAATTAATCTACTTTTTTCGAATAAGGTAATTATCGGTTTTGTTGGGTGAGAGGTTGAAAACCATTGTTTCGCCGAAGGCTACTGGAATTTTAAAGATGTTTTTTAAGGGAACTTCCAGTAAATAAGCCCAAGTGCATCTGATAAATCCGGCATGGCTTACCAGTAAAACTTTTTGGTAATCTTGTTGGCTAAGCTCATCCAAAAAACTTTTGCATCGCAAAAACAGATCATTCAAATTTTCACCAGCAGGTGTGTTGATATTTACAAAATCTTCCATCCAAGCATAAAACATCTTTTGATCCATCTCTGTCCATTTTTTCCCTTCCCATTCTCCAAAATACAATTCCTTTAACCTATCATCCATTTTTAATGGAATAGTTTGATTCTCAAAATTTGAATGTACAGACTCGGTTAGTTGCACACAACGCTTCATCGGGCTACAAAAAACCATATCAAAATCTTGTGGTAAACTCGCTTGGTAGGCTTCAGCTTCTTCCTGAAAACTCTCTGCAAGCGGCACATCTGTTTGCCCGTAATAGGTGCCTTTTTCTACTGCAACACTTGTATGTCTGACTAAATGAATTTCCATATCCCCAAAATTGATAAATAAAAAACCACTTCGCTCACTTGTTGGGTAGCTCCCAAGCAATCGCCTGTATAACCACCAATATACTTGTTAAAAAAGTAACCCAGATAAATTTTGGGCAAATAGGCTATCGGAAAAGCCAATAAATACCACCAGTTTATGGATAAAAACAGTGGCAATACAGCAATTACAAAACTGTAAAACATTTCTGCAAAAGAGAGCTTGTTATTGGCAATTGGTTTCGACTTGCTCTTGTCTATGTCTTGTACATATTCATGAGAATGTACAAAAGTGGAAGCCACAAAACGACTGCATGTATGTCCATTGAGAATTGCCCAACAAGTTAGCCAGACATCGAGTTGTGCTATTTCTATGAGCGCGAAGATTTTGAGTAAGACAATCAAAAAAATGCCAATAGCACCAAAAGCTCCTACCCTGCTGTCTTTCATAATTCGTAGAATCTGCTCTTTGGTCCAGCCACCACCAAAGGCATCGCAAATATCTGCAAAGCCATCTTCGTGAAAAGCACCAGTAACCCAAACTCCTGCGATTACAGAAAGCATTACTGCAACAGATATAGGCAAAATGTAGGAAAAAGCTAGCAATACCAACGCAGCAATTCCCCCTACAATCCAACCGATTAGGGGGAAATACTTGCGCGATTTATTGAGGTACTCCTCTTTATAATCCGGAAAAGTAGGACAAGGAATACGGGTAAAAAACATCAGTGCAGTAAAAAAATAGCGTATCTCTTTTTTAATCATCCCGATTTTTATTTATTCGATACACCTGCACTTTCGAAGCTTGCCATATTATTTAAAAATGTAACTGCACTTTTAATAACTGGATAAGCTACCGCACAACCAGTTCCTTCTCCCAAACGCATTTTGAGATTAAGTATAGGCTCTGCCCCGAAATGATTCAGCATGGCAGCATGGGCGTTTTCGTCTGATACATGGCAGAAAACTGCATTGTTTATAATCTCTGGTTTTATCTTCGAAGCAACTAAGAAGGCACTGCTGGCAATAAAACCATCTACCATAATAATCATATTCTTTTCAAATGCTCTGAGCATAGCGCCACACATTTGAGCAATTTCGAAACCGCCAAAAGTTTCTAATACAGCACGAGGTTCTTTTACATAAGCATATTTTTTCTTTACCTCACTGAGTGTAGCAATTTTCTGCTGTAATTGTAAATCGTTTAGTCCTGTTCCTCTACCCACGCAATCTTCTATTGGCAAATCGCAAAGCACACTCATAATTAATGCAGCAGATGAAGTATTGCCAATTCCCATCTCACCAAAGCCTACTATATTACAATTTTCTGCTAAATCTTTATCTATCACTTCGGCACCAAAAGCCAAACATTTTTCTAACTGAGCTGAGCTCATGGCTTTTTCTTCGAGCAAGTTTTTAGTGCCCTTTGCTACCTTGGCATTAATCAGTTGCGGGTGTTCTGGAAAATCGAAATTTACCCCAGCATCAATAATTTTTAAAGCTATTCCATTCTGTTTTGCAAATACATTTATGCCTGCTCCCCCATTCAAAAAATTCATTACCATTTGGAAGGTTACCTCTTGTGGATAAGCACTTACTCCGGCTTTTGCTAAACCGTGATCTGCGGCAAATACCATAATCGAAGGCTCAATTAAGGCAGGCGACAAAGTGTTTTGTATTTTACCTATTTGAAATGCTAGTTTCTCAAGCATCCCTAATGCACCTAAAGGCTTGGTTTTCAGGTCTATCTTGTGCTTCAATTCTTCTTCTATCTGTTTCATAGCCTTATTTATTTTTATCTCACAATGTTTAAATCTACACATAAAACAGGCATAAAAAACACTCATTTAAAAGCATTGATTTACCCTGTCTTTTACACTGGCAAATGTAAAAATTCCTGCCTAAGTAGACGAAGATTTTGGGGATAAATGAAGCAGAATTTGAGTTAAAATTGAAGCTTTCATCCTACCCAATGCATCGAGCATTGGTTAGGGTGTTGGTGTTTACTCCCCTGCAAGCTCTCTCTCATTAAAAGTGTTAGAGTGTAATGCCCTTGTGAGTCGAAACCCAAGGTTGAAGTACCTGTAATCAGGATTGTCGAAGTAGCGGAACGCCACACGACAGTTGATATTGTAGTAGTTCCTAGAGCCGCCACGAACCACTCGATGATTTCCAGATTCAGCACCTAATGGGTTATCTTTATCCGCTTTGTTATACTCCCCATACCAATCCCAACACCACTCAAAAACATTTCCGCTCATATCATAAATACCCAATTCATTCGGTTTTAATTCTCCTACAGGATGTATATTTTTATTGGAGTTTTTATTATACCATCCCACCTCATCTAAATTATTACTCCCAGCATATGTATATCCTTTGCTTAACTTACCCCCTCTAGCTGCAAACTCCCACTCTGTTTCTGTTGGTAAGCGATATCCGTTGGCATTTTCATTTGTTCTTATCATCCATTTCTTTTTATCTTTTTCACTTTTATTATTCGGGTCTACTCTATCTTTATCTATACTATAAAATTTTGATAACCCATGTAGTTCACTTAATTTATTACAAAATTCTACTGCATCATACCAGCTCACAGATTCAACGGGACAATTGTCACATCCTTTAAATTTGCTTGGGTTATTACCCATCACAGTTTTCCATATTTTCTGTGTTACAGGATATTTTCCTATTAAAAAATCATTTGCTATAACATCATTTTGTTTTCTATTTCCATTCATATTATATTCAACTCCTATCATTTTAATTCTTGGGTAAATACTTTTGCCGCCCATTTCTTCATAAAACTTCCTTGCTTGGTCCATTCCATCGTTATTTGTTATATCCAATGCTAGCAAATCATTTTGCATCATTTCTTTAGCAAGAAAGTATTCCATAAAAGATTTGTGAGCAAACTTCCATTCTCTGGCGGTATTTCGGGTAAGCAAAGACCTGCCTGTTATTTGGAAATCAGTAAGGGTTAAGCTATGCTTATCTGCTAAAGGTAACAATGTATCTCTGGACACTTCTAGTTTATCATTTCCATTTTTCCATTCTTCAAAAAGTAATAGGGCAAAGTTTTGCGAGAAAGTATACAGCTCTTTTTTAAATTGAGGGCGTTTTTCTTTTTCTGGTATTCTTACTGCTTCGCGTTCTAACCATTTTTCAATTAAAGCTTCGTAAATCTGGTAGGTGAATTCAAACTTTCTTGTTTTATCTTCCAGTAAATCTTCCACATAACTGAGCAACATGGGTCTTACCATGAGGTTAGGAGATTGCTTAACAATTACCTGTGCTTTTTTCTTTTTAGCCCTGTTCCAAAGTGGAAATCTGCCAAACTTTTTATTTAAGTATTTTTTTATATCAGCATCTTCAAAAGGAGAAACATACATTTTTCTAAATCTATGAAACCCGCCTTCAGGGCCAAATTTTGGAATTTTTATCTCATCAGGTTCGTCTTCCTGTGCCTTAAAAAACTGTGTGCGACTAGTAATAACCACTTCTCTAAAATCCCTTACTTGTTGCATTACCTCATCCAATCTCTTTCTATAATCTAGTACTGCTTCTTCATCTTCATCAAAAGCATCGAGTAATAAAATGCTTTTCTTTACTTCCTCACTATTCCCACATATTTCTTTAATTTTTTCTAAAGTTCTAGAATCCTTAAAAGGCATTAAATAAATTTTGTATGTTTTATTGAAATTAAAAACAGAATTGTATTGGGCAAATAGATTAATCATAAAAGTAGTTTTACCCATCCCCGAATCTGCCAAAATGAGGTAAAAGCGTTGATCATCCTGATCATTCTTAAAGCCTTTTTTAATAAAAAAAGGAATTAGTTTTTCGCGAGTTATAAAGTCATATATCTGTCCAAGTTCACGCTCTTTTGATGGTGGTATATTTTGGACTTTGGTATCCACAAAATATTTTGTAGCATTTTTAACTTCAAGTTTACTGAAATAAGGATGCAAATCATTACTCGTTTTATTAGTAACATATCCTTTGTATAAAAAGCTAATACCTTTATAAAGACCAGTAATAACTCCAATAGCACCACCAATATATCTTAAGGTTAGTGCTATATTATCTGGTTGTGAAGCTGTTTCAGTTACAACCGTATTTATTGAATCGTTCATATTTTGCTAATTCTACCAAAATATAGCAAGGTAATTCGAAAGTAAAAAAACAGACTTTAAAAAATTTAGAATTTGGTTAATAGTCTCATAAGCTCCCTACAAATGACATCTGTCAACCATTTAAAATTGTAGGCATTTATTTAAAATCGTTAACTCGAACTGTCTGTTTATTTGTCATTAATCTAAAATACTAACTATTACTACGCAAATTATGAAAACAACTGGCGACTCTAGCAAAGAAAACATTAATGAATTAAGCAAAAGACTCGAAAACCTCAAAAAAGATCTAAATACGATTAATGAAAAATTTAAAAATATAGACAAAGAGCCCAACAAAAAATAAGAAAAGGAGAAATTGATAAATTCAATTTCTCCTTTTCTTTTACAGGTTTCTTAATATAAATGGCGTGATAAAATCTAAAGACAAAACTTTTTCGACAGCATTAAGCTCAATGGCTTTTTTAGGCATACCAAATACCACACTCGACCTCTCGTCTTGAGCAATGGTTAGTGCTCCTGCTTCTCTCATGTCTAGCATACCTTGTGCACCATCTGCTCCCATACCAGTTAGAATTACACCTATACTGTTTTTACCTGCATAATTGGCCACAGACCTAAACAATACATCTACAGATGGGCGGTGTCGGTTAACCAGTGGGCTATCTAGTAACTCTACATAATAGCGAGCACCATTTCTTTTTACCACCATATGTTTGTTACCTGGCGCAATGAGTACCCTACCTCTAATAATATTATCACCATGACTGGCTTCTTTTACAGTTACTTCACAAATACCATCGAGGCGTTGAGCAAATGATTTTGTAAACTGCTCAGGCATATGTTGTACAATTACAATCCCGGGAGAGTCGCCCGGTAGTGCTTGTAATAAATGTCTAATTGCTTCTGTTCCTCCAGTTGAGGCTCCAATCGCCACTACTTTTTCTGTAGTTTTTATTAAGCTGTTATTTTGCCTTCTGGCAATCACCTCAGATACATTTACCTTAGCAGGCACTTTAGGGACTGTAACCGCAGCACGTCTTTTAATTTTAGAAACAGATGCAGCTTTTATTATATCAAATAACCTGAGTTTATAATCTTCAAAAAAAGATTTGAGGTGTAATTGTGGCTTGGTTAATATTTCTACTGCACCGTATTCGAGCGCTTTCATGGCCATTTCTGTTCCTTTGGCTGTTAAGCTCGAAATAATTACAACCGGAATTGGATGCTGTGTCATTATTTTCTTGAGGAATGTTAAGCCATCCATCTTGGGCATTTCAATATCCAATGTAATTACATCTGGAACCATTTTGGTCAGTTTTTGGGCTGCCATGTATGGATCGGCCGCTGTACCCACTACCTCTATGCTTTTATCCTCAGAAAAAACAGATACCAGTGTTTGCCTTACCAGTGCAGAGTCATCTACAATTAATACCTTAACTTTTTTCATTCATTCCTCAATTAAACCTTCCAAACAATAACGGACTCAATTCTTAAATAATACTATGCATCTATCTTTTGAAAAATAGTTGGCCCCAGCTGTTTCAAAGGTAATTTCATATCAATAATTGTTTCTGAATGACCTAAGAATAAATAACCGCCCGTTTTAATCTTACGCGATATTTTTCTTATTACTTTTTCTTGTGTAGGCTTATTAAAATAGATGAGCACATTTCTACAAAAAACCACATCAAACTTATATGAGATATCGTAGTAGTCGTCCATAAAGTTTAATTGTTGAAAAGTAACTTTCTTTCTAAGCTCTGGAATTATTCTAACCGTATTTTTAGTCTTGTCTTTACTTTTTAGTAAATACCTCTTTTTAGTTTCTAAAGGTATCTTTGCCACTCTTTCCATGCTGTAAACAGCATTCATGCCTTTTCTCAGCACTTCAGTAGAAATATCCGTTGCCAGAATGTTATAATGAAATGAGGGATGGCTTCTCAAGTAATCGTTTAAAACCATGCAAGTGGTATAGGCTTCTTCGCCTGTAGAACAGCCCGCACTCCACAGTTTTATATATTTTAAGTTATTTTTATCTGCGTAAGATGGAAGTACCTGTGTGGTAAGAAAATGAAAATGCTCAGGTTCTCTAAAGAAATCTGTTTTATTGGTGGTAACCGCATCAATCATATTAATGAGTTCTACCTTACCAACTCCCGGAGCAAATACATGATCTAGGTATTCATTAAAAGTCTGCACACCAACAGCATTTCGTCTTTTATTTAGGCGACTTTCTACCATTGTTTTTTTAATGTATGGCAGCTTTATTCCTACTTCATTTTCAATATACTCTTTAATTCTTCTAAAATCGGAGTCTTTCATTTTGACCCCAGTACTTAACTCTATCATGCAGCTGATTTATAATTTTGTCATTTTGAGGAAAATAAACCCTCAACACAATTGAGTGCTGAGGGAAGGTGTATGTATTATAAATTAATTAGCGTCATATATTTGTTAGTGATTAAAATTGCTCGTATTCTTCATCTGAATCATCATCCACATCCATATCTAGTACAACACCAGATGATTTTTTCGATTTAGCCGCAATCATATGTTCTGATACCTCAGGTTTTTTCTTTCTTGGTTTTACTTTCCTTCTACTCTTTTTACCAAGATTGTTACCTACATTAAAGAAGATGATAGCTTCTCTTAATTCACTTGCCTGATTAGCCAACTCTTCTGCACTTGCAGACATTTCTTCTGAAGTAGCAGCATTTGATTGAACTACCAAGTTCAATTGTTGAATAGCAGAATTAACCTGACTTGCTCCAGAGTTTTGCTCTATACTAGCTGCTGCAATTTCTTGCACCAAGCTCGCTGTTTTCTGGATATTCGGTACAATTTCTACCAGCAACCTACCAGAAGTTACGGCAGTTTCTACACTTGAACTAGAAAGTGTATTAATCTCTGTCGCTGCTACTTGCGATCTTTCTGCTAACTTTCTCACCTCTGCTGCTACCACAGCAAAACCTTTTCCGTGTTCACCAGCTCTGGCTGCTTCTACGGCTGCATTCAGTGCTAGTAAATTAGTCTGGCGAGCTATTTCACTAATAATCGAAATCTTATTAGCAATTAACTTCATCGACTGCACAGTCTCATTTACTGAATGGCTACCTTCTCTTATATCATCAGATGCCTTAATGGCTATCTTCTCAGTTGCTTGCGCATTTTCTGTATTCTGCTGGATGTTCGATACCATTTCTTCCATAGAAGATGAAACCTCCTCAGTTGATGCCGCCTGCTCCGTACTACCTTGCGACATTTGCTGAGATGATGATGACATTTGCTCACTGGCTGCTGCAATCTGATCTGCCGCAGTGCTCACAAAAGTGATTACCTCTTTCAATTTCACAATCATATCTTTAAGGTACTCTAACAAATCACCTATTTCATCTTTATTAGTAGATTCTATATTTACAGTCAAATCTCCTTCTGAAACAGCCTTTATTGCCGACATGGCCTTATGTATTGAACTAGTAATTGTTATGATAATCCAAAATGCCAATACTGTTGCTACAAGTAAACTTACTCCCAAAATAATCCACATTAATCTTTCACCAGACTCGTACAAAGCATTTGTCTCTAAGTTAGCGGCTTCTAATGCTTTTTCGTTTTTTCTCACAATTTGAGAAACAATGGTCACCGCTTCTAATGCTTTTTGCCTCGCTGTTGTTGAAGAAATTTCGTAAGCCAATTGCTCAGTAGAATCATTTTTTACTCCCATTGAGAGCGATTTTATCTTTGCAAATGAGCTTGTGTATTCACTCCAACGCAACTGGAAATTATCCAGAATTTCAACTCCTTTCTCATCTGAAATATCTTTAAGCTCGGCGTATCTATTTTCCATATCCTCAGTTCTGGCATCCACCTGCTTAACAAGATCCATCAATACTTCTCTATCTTTAGAAAGGATAAGATCCTTTTCTCTTTTCGTGATAAACTGAACATCTTCAGCAATTTTTGCGGAAAGATTAATCCGCTGCGTATTTACTTTTATAATCTCATCAATCTTTTTATTTAGCTGGTAAGCATTGTTATTTCCTATATAGAAAACAACCAACGCAGCTGATAACTGTACAATAGTTGCCAGTATCAACTTTGCTTTGATAGTAAATTTCATTGTGTATTTTAGTATTAGGTTTTTTTTCTAAATATTTAGCTAATTGGATCTAGATTGTTGTTTCTTCGCCTGTTTCTTTTACTACTAATAATTCTTCGTCTGTAAATACTTTGTCTACATCTAACAGCATGATAAATTGATCATCCAACTTGATTAGCCCTTCTATAAAATCTGACCTAAATTTATTCCCAATACTAACTGGAGGCAGAATCTCCTCTGAATTTGTTTCAAAAACTTCACTTACAGTATCTACCAATGCTCCAACAGATACTTCGTCTCCATCGATAACAAGTGTAAGTACAATAATGCAGGTATCTACAGTATCTTCCGTTTCTGGAAAACCGAATTTAACCCTAGTATCTATTACCGGTAAAACTGTACCTCTCAGGTTAATTACTCCTTTTAAATAATCTGGAGATTTAGGCACTTTGGTAAGTTTTGTAACTTCCAAAATCTCTTTCACTTTGGCCACATTCGCCGCAAAAATTTCACCGCCTAAACTAAATGAAAGGAACGATTGTGTTATTATGGTGTCGTTAATCATATTCAAACTAAGCTTGTGTGAGGTTTTTTGTAAAATGTTCAATAGCTTTTCCTGTATCTATAACCAATGCCACAGTACCATCTCCTAGAATAGTTCCACCAGAAATAATATCTAAATCTTGATACATTTTGCCCAATGGTTTTAACACAGCCTGATATTCGTCTACTACAGAATCTACTACAAATCCTACTTTAGTACCTTCGTAGTTTACTGTAATAATTTGCTGCACTGCTGGTGCTTCATCTAAAATATTAAACTGCTCTCTCAGGTTAAAAAATGGAATTTTCTCACCATCAAGCACCACAGAATTATTAAATACAGTTTGTAATTTCTTTGCTTCTATCTCATGACACTTCTCTATAAACGATAGTGGAATTATGAAGAAAGTATCTCCTACTTTAACCAATAAGCCATCTATAATCGATAGTGTAAGTGGAAGTTTAATGGTAAATGATGTACCTTTATCTACTTCTGACTCGATCAAAACATCTCCTCTAATCTCTGCAATCTTTCTTTTTACCACATCCATACCTACGCCTCTACCCGAAACTTCTGTTACTTCTTTGGCTGTTGAAAACCCTGGAAGAAATATTAAATCGTAAGTTTCTTTATCAGTCAACACCGCATCGCGTGGGATAAGCCCTTTTTCGATTGCCTTTGCCTTGATCTTGTTTTTGTCTATGCCTTTACCGTCATCGCTAATTTTGATGTGCACATAAGTACCTGAATAAAAAGCATCTAGTGTAATCTTGCCCTGCTTGTTTTTGCCTTTTGCCTCTCTTTCTTCTGGCAACTCTATACCATGATCCAAACTATTGCGGAGCAAGTGCATAATCGGATCGGTAATTCTTTCGATAATGGTTTTATCAAGTGCAGTTTGAGTTCCGAGTGTAATAAACTCAATTTCTTTGTTTAACTCATGCGCCAAATCGCGTACTAGCCTCTTAAACTGTACTACAATTTCGTCGATAGGAATTAAACAAAGATCAAATGTAGAATCTCTTAACTGTCTTGATATTTTCTCAATATTTTCTGAAATCTCTAATAGCTCCGGAGTGTTGTTTTGTTCTGTGTAGAGGTTTAATCTCGCCTGAGTAATTACCAACTCGCTCACCAGATTCATTAAGTTATCTAGTTTATTGGTGGCAATTTTTACGCTTTTAATTCCTCCAATTTCTTTTCGTTTTGTAGTTTCTTTTGGAGCTACATTTTTAACTTCAACTTTTGGTTGAGTAATTTCAATTTCTGGTTGTGGTGCCTCAATTACAGTTTCTACTGCCGAAGGCTCTAAGGTATTTAAGAACTGGTTGATGTATTCTACATGCGCCTCTACGGCTTCAGTAGTTGGTGATTCTAAAATAAACTCATCACTCTCTACTGCATGTAAAAATTGTGAATCTACAAGGAGGTTCGCTTCTGAGAGTTTATGTATTTTTAAAAAGCATCTAGCCTGTACAAATAAAAATACATCTTCTATAGCTTTTACACTCTCTTTGGTAGTTAAATAAATTTCCCAGAAAGTATAGCAAAGTTCAGGGTCAATTTCTGTTAAACCCGGAACTTCTGAGAAATGGGTAACAACTTTGGTTTCACCAAGAGCTGTTAAATCTTCGAGTTGGAAAAAAGGATTGTTTCCACTCAAAAATATATCGTTATCTGGTTTGAAAAGTATGTAGTAAGTAGGTTGGTCGCCCTCTTTTTTCTCTTCACCAAAAATCACAACATCCTGCTTGTTATCTTCTATAACAGTACCGTTGGTTATTTTTTTGATTTTTTCGTGGGCTGTTTGAACCCTTAGCATCAGCTCAGGATTATCTTCTGACTCTAGCAAATCTTTTAAAAGATCGCTACAGTCTAAGGTGATATTTACTATTTCTGTACTTAAGGCAAGTTCCCCATTTCTGATCATGTCATAAATGGTTTCCAGCTCATGGGTTAACTCACTAATTACATCGAAGCCAAACATAGCTGCGGTGCCTTTTAGTGTGTGCATAATCCTGAAAACCTCCTCAATCAACTCAGGGTTATCCGGTGAACTTTCTAATTGAAGTAGCGCTTGTTCCAGACTATTAATCAGGTCTTTTGCATCTTCTACATAATCTTCTCTAAATTGATCCATCAACGAAGTAATTTATTAACCGTATTTACAAAGCTGTCTACAGTAAATGGCTTTTTAATCCACGCTGTAGCTCCAGCTTCTTTTGCTGTATCTATAATTCTCTCTCTAGATTCTGTTGTTAGTAGTATTATTGGCACAAATCTGTAAGAGGGTAATGCTCTAATCATTTTAATTAATGAAATACCATCAAGCTTAGGCATGTTCAAATCTGTAATTACTAAATCGTACTTTCTACCATCAAAATATCTTAGCGCGTCTTCTCCATCTACTGCCAGATTAGATTTACATCCCAGATTTTCTAATTGAAACGATACTATTTTTCTTACACTGTCAAAGTCGTCAACTACTACTGCTTGTTTGTAAAGGTCCTTTTGCATTGTTTTTTTATTTCGTATTTGAGAATTTGTTAGTTTAATCGTAGTCTAATCATCCAAAATTTATAAGATTCAATGCAAGTGTTCAACTCCTGAAAATGGTAACCAAGCTTTCCAGTCTTCTGCAACTTGAATATCAAAGCTGGTTTTTGTGCCTTTTTTATCTGAGAAGGTTTTGAGGCTATATAATAACTGTAAACCTGCAAGATCGATCCTCGAAGAATTGGTGATGTTGATCTGTAAATCTTTGTACAGATCAACCATTTTCAATATTTCATCTTTAATCGCTGAAATATCATTTATAACCAAATCGCCAGTCAGTTCAACCGTTGTTGATTCCTTATCATTTTTAATAAGCTTCCAAAAATCTAAACTACCCTGCTGTTCCATAATAAATCTTGTTTGTTGGTTTTTAAACCAGCATCAAATTCAATTATTAGAAGAAATGGACAGGTAAAATTTATTAACATGTTTAATAACAATGTATACAACTTCAATTATTTACTTATTGATTTTTAATTATTGGGAAAGGAGAAATAATCTACATCTGAAATTATACAATTATAGGTATGTTTATTTTTCTTACATAGATACCTAAAACAGGGCTTAGAAAACAAAACAAAATATTTGAGCATCTAAAAAGCTATTTTTTGATGGAATTAGCCATAAAATCAAAAAGTCAATCTGTTTTATTTTAACAAATTGACTTTAAGAAAAAGATATTTTTTATTTAAAAAAGTACACTTTCTATATAAGACATGCTTCGCAAGTTTTATGTGAGATAGTAAAGATAATTACTTGATTTATATAAGGAATGTTAAAACATTTCATCATTATACCAGAAAAGACAATTGATTTAAGGTTTTTGTATTCATCTTCACAATACTTTAAGAAGTGATCACATTTATCAAATTGAGTTTTTTGTTCCTTAAATCAAGGCCACCTTCTAACACAGATTTTAGGTTTGTAAGATAGAAAATCCAGCCTTTGGAGTCTCCTACAAAATGTTGCAATCTGGTGGTTTCGTCAGTTGGTAAATCACTTTCTACTAACTCAATAATCGTTTCTCCTTCTTCTACATAAACAGTAATTGTTACAGGGCAACCCATCGAAAAAGTGAAGCAAAACATATTAGAACCATTGGCTTTAAGTACTGTTCCTTTTTCTACTACTGAATCTGGATAACCATACCAATACCACTCATAAGTATCTCCTTCTTGTACAGTTTCGTTGGCTGCTCTTTCTTTACCAGATGCGTCTCTAAAAATGGCTTTTCTTAAAAACCAACTCTCCAATGCTTCGGCACTTGTCCAACATTTGTAGGCTGTTGAAACCTCATTTTGCACATTTACTCTCAGTTTAAATTTACTCCATTGATTTTTTTCCATTGTTTCTAAATTTTAAGTTTAAACCAAGTTAAGCGGAGATTAAAAAAGTAATTTATCGAAAATGGAGAATTTGGTCAAACTAAACATCAAGCATATGCATCATCTTAAATTTTTTGGGAGAGTGGCCAGTCTGCTTCTTGAATAATATGCTAAAAGAAGAAAGACTTTCGAAACCTACCTCATAGCAAACTTCCGAAACACTTTTAGTAGGGTGAGTTAATAGTCTTTTTGCTTGGCGTAAGCGTATTTCAGTTAAGTATTGATGTGGTGTAGTGTTATAGGCTTTTTTAAAAAGTCTGAGAAAGTGCTGGGAGTTTACCATGGCAATATCTGCCAAATCAGTCAATTTTAGGGGTAAGGAAAAATGCGTTTCCATCCAGCTTTTTGCAATAGCTATCCGCTTGTACAAACTCACTTTGGTAGATTGTTTTATCACATTCAAATTATCAGCCATGCGAAAGGCTGCATAGTTCTCTGTAATAATGTCTTCCAACATCTTTCTTATCAACATATCAGCCTTTAAAGCTTGAAACGAAGCACAACTATCGCCCAAACTTAAAAGTGTATGCAGATTTTCTTTTAAGCTGGCATTATTAAAATGGATATGTTCAATTAAAGAATAATCATCAATGGAGTTCTCTGTGAGAATTTGTTCATTAAGGTTATGAAAAATATCTTTTGCTACTAATTGTGAAAGTATGTGATTGAAAAAGAGATAAACGATTTTAGTTTTTTGCTGAGGCGTCTGATTTACCGAGAAAGATACTTTACTTCCTCGGTTTACAATTACAAAGCTATTTTGATCGAGCAGGGTTTCTACATTGTTTATTTTAAAATTTCCACTGCCTGCTAATAGCGAGATAATGCCAAACGAGGTAAAATGATTAGAGAAAGAGATAGATTTATTAAACTCATTGTATAGAACACAATGATCGAAGTAAACAGGTACTGCATCTTTTGAGAGATTGTTATCTGCCAGTTTACTTAGTATCATATAAAAGTTCTTATTACTCTAATCCATTATCTAAAGCATATCTCACTAATTGAGTGGAGTTCTTAAGTTGCAGCTTTGCTAAGATATTTTTTCTGTGGGTTTCAACTGTGTAATATGAGATAAACAACTTCTCGCTAATCTCTTGCGTGGTATGCCCTCTGGCGATAAGTCTTACTACTTCTTGCTCTCTTTTTGAGAGAATAATCTTCTTGCTATTGCTCTTTTGTTTCTTTTTCTGCTGATCTTGAAAAATGGTATTCATTACTTCTCTACCATAGTATTTCTTGCCATCATTAATTGTTCGGATAGCTTCCAGCAACTCATCTATACCTTTCCCTTTTAATATGTAGCCATCAATATCTGCTTCCATCAGCTGATAGATGTATTCTTTTTTACTATGCATACTAAGCACAATCACTTTAGTACCTAAACCATGCTTTTGGATGTATTCGCTTACTTCGATGCCGTTAACGGGCATCATATCTATATCGAGAATGGCAATGTCTATTTTATCTTCTTCCAGAATTTGAATTGCTTCTTTTCCATTTACAGCCTCTCCCACCACTTTTAATCCGGAAATGTCAGATAACAACATTTTTATGCCATCTATTACTATTCGATGATCGTCTGCTATTAGTATTCTTTGTTCTTGCATTATCATATCATAAACTTGTAATTACAATTTACAAGTTTATATCGATAATTACAGTAGAACCGTGCCCTTTTTTAGAGTCAAATACTAAATCGCCTCCCAAATGTGATACCTTTGTTGAAATGTTTTTTAATCCCATACCTCCACTTTTTCTAGCTTGCTCTACATCAAAGCCAATTCCATCGTCTTCTATAATGATATTGAGGTCGTGTTCTCTGCGTGTAAGAGAGATATAGAGGTTATTTGCTTTCGCGTGTTTTAACACGTTACTTACTACTTCTTGTATTATTCTGTAGATGAGAATTTCTTTTCTAGACTCAAGTCTTTCTTCCATATTGTAACTTTCTACAGTTACATACATCTGGTTAGACAATTGAATACTTTCTGCTAATTCTTCGAGTGCGGCTATTATACCAAGGTTATTTACAATACCTGCATCAAGGCTGTGAGAAACATCTCTAATCTCACAAGTTACTTTATCAAGCAATTCGTTGGCTTTTAAATATTGTTCTTTGCTTTCGTTTATAGAACTATTAAATTTTTTCTCCATCGAGTTAAAATACAACTTAATTGTATGCAGTATACTTCCCACTTCTCCATGTAATTGCTGGGCAATTCTCTTTCTTTCATATTCCTGACTATCAATTACTGCTTCCATAATCTTAAGTTCCTGTAGTTGCATTATCTCGTTTACCCGCTGGTTATTTATTTCTTCGATCTTAATTGCAAGATACTGGCTAGCCTTTCTTTTTGCTTGATAGTTTCGCACTATCAAAAAGGCCACTAACAATACTAAACCTGAAATTAACATAAGTGCATTATTAAATTGATTGGATCTTTCCAAAGCTTGTACATGAAGCTCTTTTTCGAGCTGTAATGTTGTTATTTGCTGTTTGCGCTTTTCTGTATTATACCTGATTCTAAGCTCCTCAACCTCTTCTTTATTATTTCTTAGGTCCATTTCGCTTTTGGCCTCTTCATAAGCTTTTCTGAATACTATTGCTTCTTCATATTGCTTTAAGCCTTCGTAACTCAGAGATAATCCTTGGTACGCTGTAACAATATTTTGTTTGGAGTCTGATTTTTCTGATATTTTTAAAAACTTGTTGTAATAGTCTAATGCATCAGCATAGTTTTCTTTCTTAAGCATTAAATCACCCAGATTACAATAAACTATACCTTCTCCTATCTGATCGTGATGCGCCTTTTTTACTGAAAGACTTTGATAATGATATAACTCTGCAAGCGGATAATCTTCCATATAGGTGGCAGTTCTGCCTAAATTATCCCAAACCCTAGCCATATTTACACTATCGTCGAGTGTTTCAAACTTACTAGCAGCTTCTCTAAAAAATGAGAAAGCATTTTCAAACATTTCACTTTCGTGATAGATTAAACCCAGATCATTAATGATCAATCCTTCGAGTGCTGCATTTTTCTTTTCAACTGCAATTTCTTTTGCTTGCTCTAGATAAAAAATAGCTGTATCCAGCTTCTCTAGAGAAGTGAAATAAAAGTATCCAAGATTTTTATAGGTATTTGCAAGCGTAATACTTCCAGGAAAAAGATTTTCTTTAATCTTTAAACTCTTTATGAAACATTCGAGTGCTGGTTTGTTATCGCCCCATTTCTTGTAAATGTTGCCCATGTTATTGTAGCAACTTGCTTCGCCTTTTTTATTGTTGCTCGCAATTTCGTAGGCTAATGCTTCTTCGTAACAGTAGAGTGCTGTAGAATAATCTCCTTTGTTTTTTAAAACAACTCCTTTGCGTTTTAAGCTGGTTGTTTGTCTTTCTGTATCATTAATCTGCTGGGATAAATGGTAGGCACTATCTGAGTATTGCAAAGCTACATCCATCTTCTCTTCTCTCCACTCCCATGCTAGCTCGTTTAAAATATCAATTCTATCTGCAATGTTTTCGGTTGTATTAAGAGCCTGCACCAGGCTATCTGTGTAAGACTGATGCAGGGCATTTACCCTAAACAAAGGCAGTGTTATTAGCAGGAAAAAGATCGTATGTTTCATAATTTAAATATTATCACATTAAGATATAAAATATAAACCTTTCCCCATAGCTTAGCACTTATCCTTTATCGTCAGCATCTCCGGAGTTACCAGTAGATGTTCCATCGCCATTAGCACCACTTGCTGCACTATCCCAGGCTGCAATTACTATAATCTTTTTGTTTTCGGCTTTAGTAGCTGGTACGTCTGTTATTAAACCAGGTACTTCGCTTGGGCCGTCCCCAGTTTTTGTTCCATAAAACTTATAAACAAGTGTTCCATCAGGTAATACCGTTGGAGCAGGTGTTGGATCTGTCAACTCAAATGTAGAATCTTCTGATAAGATAGAATAATACAATTTTAAGTACTGATCGTCTTGAACTTGTAAATAAATTTTGGGCTTAAGTTTCAACATGGTAATAATTATTATATAGTTAAGTGAAAAAAAAATTTGCTTATACGATCATTCTTTGCGGATGAATTAAGCCCATTCCATATACATCTTTATCTTCTGGAGTTCCCAGTTGAAAAGCTGTACTACCAATGCGTTCACGAATAGCATCCGATGATTTGATAGTTGTAATAATTGGATTCTTTTTTTCTCTTGATAGCATTAAAGCAATAACCCCTGAAACAAAAGGAGCAGCCATTGAACTTCCGCCTCTAGTTGTATATCCATGTGGTAGATCAGTTGAATAAATATCTACCCCTGGTGCAACAACATCTAACTCTGGCCCGGTGGAAGCATCCACCCTAAGCTTAAAAGTTTGATCGACTGCTGCTACGGCAATTGTAGATTTGTACTTTGCTGGATATTGTATAGAGTTTCGTTGAGGTCCGGCATTACCGGCTGCGCAAACTACTATGCACCCAGCTTCATTAGCTTCGTCTACTGCCTTTTTTAATTCGGGATAATCATTTTTGGCTTCAATACTCAGATTAATAATATCAGCCTTGTTTTCTATTGCCCAATAAATTGCATTAACTGTAGCAGTTATATTTACAGTCCCTTCATCGTCGATAATTTTTCCTATTAGTAATTTGATTTCAGAAGCAAGCCCTATCTTCGGATTTCTGCTGCCAATTATTCCGGCTACATGTGTACCATGTCCGGTTATATCATAAACACCAGCTTTACTTTCGGTAAAATTTTTCATCATCGAAATTGCTTTCACAAAATCGGGATGATTAAAAGCAATGCCAGAATCTAATACGGCAACATTAATTCCTTCTCCTTTGCTCAAACTCCAAAGTGCAGGTATTCCAAATGTTTTTAACCCCCAATTCTCTCTCATGAACAGAGATCGAGAATTTACAGCTGGTAGTTTTGCTGAAGTTGAGCAAATCATTAATTTATTTTTTGCCTAATATAAAGCGAATAGGAATTTAGTCTATACTCGTTTACAAGTAATTAAATATACCTGTTTTAAGTGATTAATCTAATAATAATTATCACTATTTTTAAGTTTTTTCTTGTTTTAGAAATGCTTGCGATAAGAAAGTTCAATAGCTACAGGGTAGTAAAAAGAACAAATAAGCAGTATTGGGCTATTTCTAATATTATATAATCTATGCAGTAGCTAATATGGAGTATTTTTTATTAAAAATAAATACTTTATTTTAAGTAATTTTCAGCAATTACTATTTGAAATTCAAATAATTACCTGTAGGAGGTTGTGTAGGAATGGATATTCGCATGTTATTCAGGAGAAAATAGTAACAAGCCCTCAAAATCATAAATAAAGCATCAATTCTAAATAGTCTAAACTACTCAGGTATTCTTTGCCTGTACTTTATCTCTAATTATTTTTAATGTAGCAAAGAGTCCGATAAACATCCAAACGGCATTGGTAATTAGTGCTGGCGCATCGTTTAGATTGAGCGCATTTAAGGTGAGGCATAAGCCACCAATCACATTTAAAATCTGGTAAATTAAACTATTGGCAGTAAGCTTATTAATGCTTAGTAGAAAATAGGCAAGAATAAAAGAAATTGCGCCAACCCAACCAAAAAATACAAATAGGGAATCTATGTTTACACTAGCCATTTTAATTATTTATTTGAACCTAAGAACACTTCGAATTCTAATTTACTATTAGATAAGCAATTTTCTATAAGAGCAAATAAAGAAACCCGACCACTTTTGGTTTAAAACGCATAAAACCAAAGTAGCCGGGTAACAAAATCAACAAAGTAAACTCAAAATAATCTTGAAAATATAAGGTACTCTAACAGTACAAAAAGCAACTTATATTTCCCTTCATTTTTTAAATACACTTTATTAACTCTACATGACTGGATTCATTAATCTATTTTTAACCCTATGTAGTACAATTAGCTGTAATATCTTATGGATCAACAAATACATAATAAAGTTCCAGATAAACATTCGCATCTTCGCTTTGTGTATTTGGAGATGGAAAAATCACACTCTTAAAATTGTTTGCCAGTCCCGATCTAGGCACGGTTAACAAGAAACCTTCGCCTTCATCGTAAATACCTGTTTCGGTAAAATATTCCGTGAGGTCGTACGCATACTGCGTATCTTCGTAAAACTCCCCATCAAAATAATAACTGCCATACTGCACATCGGAAGTGTAAGGCTCGTAAACCTGCGACTCCAATATGTTATCTTCATTAATTACATACATTTCTAGACTGCCGGGCAAATCATCTTCGTAGCGATATGTTCCCTGTACTGGTTGAAGTATTAGTTTAGCTCCAAGAATATAACCTTGCTCACCAATATCTTCTCTCATTGTCTGTAGGTATGGAAACTCGATACGAGTTGAAAGTCCTATTATACCAGAAATATATGTTTCGTCATCTGTTAAGGTACTTGATACTTTGTCTTCTTCACTTTCTAACTCACCGATCAAATCCTTCTCAGCTTCAAATTCAACTCTTGTATAGTGATAAGAGCTAGATGTTAAAGGAAAATCAATTGAATCTCTCGATGGAAACTCTGCACTGTGTATAGAATAATAAATTCTAATATATGGCTCATTTCCTGTTGATGTTCCTGTATCTTCATCTGTGCTGGTTTCTGTTCCGAAACCTAACAATGTATTTGCTGTGCCTTCAACTGGCATAATTGCAAGCCCTGGAAAATAATCCAAAAAGTCAGCTTCTACATCAAACAACTCATCATCATCTCTAATCATGTTGAAGAACGTTTCTCCAAATGAATCTTCCAGCTTAATATAAACTGGAACATTTGCAGTTGGCTTTACTGGGAAATTTCCCTCTCCGAGAGATCGTCCTTCTACTGCAATCTCATCGTAGTCCAACATGTAATCATTATCTTCGTTTGGTGGATCAAGTTCCTCAGCCAAACGTTTTATTTCCACTCTTTGTAACTCTGTAGTATCTCCTATGTAACTATCGAAAGTGGTTACAAATACTACTGAATCAAAAGAATAAGCATCATCTAAATCTATATTGTCAATTCCGGATGGAAGCCCAAATTCAAGATAAGCGGAAGCTGTAAATTTGCCAATCTTATCTTTATTATAGATTCCCACCAGTACCTCACCTGTACCAGAGGTTACTACAGAATCAAGTTTGGTAGTGTACGTTTTAACGGTGACTGTATCAATAACTATCGTAGTACTTAAATTATCGGTTACAAAATCATCAAACATCCCATCGTCTGTACTACACTGTACCAACAACCCTATAGCAAACATCAGCAGGATACTTTTTATAAAAAGTACTTTCATGGAGTTTGCATTTACTTAATTAAATGTGACTATTTAAGCTAGTAATTATGTGTGTTTACTGGTTTAGGAAAACTGATATATTAATAATTGTGATTGTTTTAATTTGTCAGTTTAGTTTACCAAAGTAATTGTTATTATAAGTCAGGATCGTCGTCGTACTCTTGATCTGGGAAGAATTCCCACAAGTCATCAAATCTTGATGAACCACTACTTCCTGTAGTCACAAATAGTCTATCATTCACAGAAAAGCCAATTGCATTAGTTCTTGAAGAACCTTCAAAGTCTGCAAGCTCTTCCCACTCGTCTAAAGTTGGGTCGTATTGTAATACAGATTTTGTTGTACTTAATGAAGTACCAGTTAGTATATAAGCGTATCCGCCACTTACTAAGCTTACCGCACCTGTTCTTTCGATTCCTAAGTCGTCGTTATCTTCGTCTTCGTCGTCTAAGTCGATTAGTTTAGACCAACTTTCGCCATTAAATTTATAGAAGTCAGTTTCATAAGAACCGTTGTTCTCTCCACCACCTACATAAGCTTCGCCATTTACAACAAATACAAATGCATTGGTTCTTTTGTTACCGGTTAAACTTTGTACTTGCGTCCAGTTTCCTGTTGATGGGTTATATTCCCAAAAGTCTTTTAAGTAGTTTTCGTCGTCACCAGTACCAACATAACCTTTGTCGTTAAGCGTAAAAGCAACTGCTCCGTAACGTGCTGTACCACCAAAGTTTGCAATAGTATCCCATGTATTAGTCGTTGGGTTGTATTCGTAGAAATCATTAAGTCTGTGGTCACCGTCATAACCTGTTCCTACATATCCTTTACCTGCTGCTGAAAACGCAACGGCTGAATTTCTTCCTACTGCTGGTAAATCTGCAATCGCTGTCCATTGCATGCTTTCTGAATCAAATTTCCAGAAGTCTGTTAAACGGTCACCGTCTTCGTCTATACCTGCTCCAACATAAACAATATTGTCGATGGTAAATGAAACCGCTCCACTCCTTCTAACTCCTTCAAAGTTTGATCTTTCAACCCAGTTGCCATAATCTGTATCGTCATCGTCGTTACAACTGAATAATAAAGTGGTAATACTTGCAATCAATAATAAACTCAGAATCTTTTTCATAAATCAATCCCTAGTGTGTCAATAATTTAATTTAGCTATAAAATAAAATTGAATTTGAATCTCAATGTGCTAGTTCAAATTCTCAATTCAGACAGTGAAAACCAGAGATGATATTTTGTACTCAACTTTTCAGGATTTTTTTTATTTTTTTTTTGAGTATATCAAGTTTTTTAGGGTTCGAACACAATAAAAAGTGGCTTAAAAGCTAAATAAACCAATTTTTAAGAAAAAATTCCCTTTCAATATTTTAGGCAAAATTCTATCATTTTTCATAAAACTTATTTTTTTAATAAGATACATGAAGCTTATAAGAGTTGATTCATGCTGATGTTTTGGTGTCTTCTTATTTGGCAATTAATCAGCACTTCATTTCTTATATAAAACCTTTTGACCTTATTCTTCTCACAAAAAATATCAATATATAATTGATTGATAACAAGATACTTACAAGGATTAAACAGGTTTTTTTGAAAATTTTTAAGCACCGAGAGAAGGATTTTTAAAAACCGGCTGTCAAAAGGGAAATCAAATCTTTCATTATGCTTAAGTTTTCTAGTATCACTTTTTTTACTTTCAGTCTTTTAACAGCTATTACTTTATTGACTGCTTGCGACAACGATGATGACAACATATCATCTGACGACACCGATGAAACAACCGAAGTTACTTTGCACAATGCATTTGCAGAATTTGACACCGACAATCTGGATATTTATCTAGATGGAAACGAAGTGGTAATTGAATCTAACGGAATGCCCAACCACACTTCGCCGTATTGGTCACCAACACACGAACTTTATGTAGAACCAACCGTTGCTGAAGATTTAGCTCCTGGCTACATCGACGATTTTAATGGGTCTTATACATTAAGAGTGCCCGCAGATCCAGACAAAGCATCTAGTTCTTCGTCTACTGGTTTGGGAGCCATTGGAATTGCCATTAGTGGTGGTATGATTTACAATGATGAAGAAGGGCCCAATGTACCTTTAGACAATGCAGCCACTTCACTAGATTATTCTGGTGCTCATACCGGACCACAAAGCTACCATTACCACTTAGAGCCAAAAGCTTGGTCTAACGACGATGAAGAGTTAATTGGCATTATCTCAGATGGTTTTTTCTTGTATGGAAGAAAGTGTAATGCTACTGGTACCTACCCTACCGATTTAGATTCTTCTGGTGGACACACAAGTATCACTCAATTTAATTCTGAAGCGGAGTATCATTACCATATCCAAAATGAACTCTACTTAAACAAGTATTACATTTTATTTCCGGGTGATTACCAAGGTTCTCCAAATGCGATTCAATAGTATTTTTTTAATTAGCTGCATCATGCTAATTGGCTGTAAAAAATCTGAGAATAATTCTCTTTCACTAAACCATTGGTTTAGTGTACAGCAAGATACTGTAACAGCTAATTTATTAGAGCTAAATCCTGTAAAAGGGCTTGTTTATTATAAAAACGAGCCTTTTACGGGAGTTTCCGCCACTTATATGGGTGATGATAAACTGTTTTCTACTATCGATTATGTAGATGGTAAGAAGCATGGCTCATTTAAAAAATGGTATCCCGACGGCACATTGAGTTATCAAGGTAATTATGTCTTGGGCAAAAAGCAGGGTTATTCAAAGAGTTGGTGGAAAAATGGCGTGCAGCGCTCAGAAGCAAATTTTGAAAAAGGAGTTGCACATGGTATTCAATTGCAATGGTATAAAAGTGGGGCAAAGTTTAAACGTCTGCATTTGAATTATGGAAAAGAAGAAGGTCTACAACAATCTTGGCGTGAAAACGGCAAACTCTATTGTAATTACGAAGCCAGAAACGGGCGAATATTTGGATTAAAAAGAGCAAACTTGTGCTATGAATTGGAAGACGAAAATGTTAAATACTAATTGGCTAATTATCGGATTGATTTTTTTGTTAGCCTGTGAAAATAGTAGCATGCATGGCAGTAGAGTGGCAACATTGCCATTTTATAAAGATGCTGCATTTACTCCTCACTGGTTTACACCTCAAAGCGATACTTTAGCCTCATTTCATAAAATTTCAGACTTTAACCTAATTAATCAAGAGGGTGATTCAGTGACAGAAAACACCTTTGAAGATAAGATTTATGTGGCTAATTTTTTCTTCACTTTCTGTCCTGGTATTTGCCCTAAAATGACCAACAACATGGCAATTGTACAAGAAGCCTTTTTAGAAGATGACGAAGTGCTTTTGCTTTCTCACTCGGTAACTCCCGAACACGATTCAGTAGATATTTTAAAGGAGTTTGCCAATACTTATAATATCGATTCTAAGAAATGGCATTTGGTAACGGGTGATCGCCAGCATATTTACAAGCTTGGCAGAAAGGATTATTTTATAGAAGAAAACCTCGGTCGCAATAAAAATGCTGATGATTTTCTCCATACTGAAAACTTTGTGTTGATTGATAAGCAGAAACACATTCGAGGTATTTACAATGGATTAAATAAAACCTCAGTCAATCAGCTAATTGCCGATATAAAAACTTTGAAGAATGAATAGAAGATTTTGAAAATCTAGTGGCTTAGGTATTGACTCTCCATGTATACTTGTTGAACAAATAACTTCCAATACCTTAAGCCACTTTTTCTAATTAGTTGGTTGAATTAAAATGAAATCTTATAACTCACATTAGGAACAATTAAAGCTTCTCTGTACATCTCTACACTTTGCGTTTTTAGATTATACCTATGCCCAAGAAACTCTTTATAGTTATTGGCATTTATCACTTTTAGCGACAACTCATGCGCACTTTTCTGCTTATTCCATTTGTAGTTTACCGTAACATGAGATACCACAGATGTTTTTGCCTGCTGAGTAAAAGGATTGGTTTCATTATATACCACATCTTGTTGTAAGGCAGATTGTTGCTCATCGATAACTGAATACCTATCTCCACCTTGCACGCTCAATCTCAAATTCACACTAAATAAGTTCTGATTTTCTCTGCCCACATTGTATTCTTTACCTACTAATGCATTCACTAAATAGTTTCTGTTAAATCTGGTATTATACCATTCATCTGTATCTCCTTTGTATTCAGATTGAAAGAGTGATGTTGTAAAGAGAAAATAGAATCCCCTACTCATATATTGCTCTAAGGTAAAATCGATACCGTAGTTTCTACCCTTTCCATTGTTCACAAAAGTATCGTTGATGAACCAGTCGTCTTGTAGGTTAAGCAAAGAGAAAGTACTATCTGCTATTACAGGAATGTCGAATAAATACTGGTAATAAGGTTCTATTTTTAGATGTAAATTCTCATTGATGTTCCAATCGTAACCCAACACGATATGATGCGCTTTTGTAAAATCCAGATTCTTATTAGGGAAACTGCTACCATCACTGCTTTTGGTAAAATAAGTATTGATTCTTTCTAATCGACTGTGTAAACCATATCCCAAACTCAGTTTATGCTTCTCATCAATTTCGTAAGAAACTCCCAACCTTGGTTCTATGGTTCGATTTTGATTGAGTGTAAAGTACTGAAAGTTTACACCAGCATTTACTGTAAATTGATTATAGAAAAAGGAAGAATTTGTATAAGCCGAAAGTAAGGTGCTAAAACCATTGTCAGTTACCAATGTATTCAACTCACCAGCATCGTCTGCTTCTTGCAACAACAAATCGTAACCCATGCCAGTAACCGTTACCCCTGTTTTATTCGCATGTCTGTCGCTTACTTTTTTATTCAGCACCGATTTAAAAGTGACATTATAATACTTGTTGTCAATCAAGTTATGGTCTTGCGCTTCTAGTAAATCATTTAGCCTTTTGGTTTTTAAATCAATCCCATTTGTAGAAAATGCTAGTGTAGAATTTAATGAAGTATTAGAACCAAAGAAAAACTTATGGTTTAATCCAGTTGCTCCCATATACTGGTTTACTTTCTGGTCTTCTTTATCCTGATAATATTCCCATTTCTCCGGATCGGTTTCTGGTTCTGCTCCAGATTTATCAGACAAACCAATTCCCCAAATAGAAAATACTCCTGCATTCTCAGTCGGGAATTTTAGCTTGAAAGCCAAATCTTGATAGTTAGTACCTTGCGCATCTTCTGGCATCATTGGAGCAATCAAACCTAAAGTAGAGTATCGATAATTTACCACATAAGATGATCTTTTATTTTTACTTAATGGACCTTCTGAAGACAGATCAATTCCGATAGCACCTACTTGAACACTGTGTTCATGATCAGTGTTATTTCCGCTACGCATTTGTATGTCGAAAACACCAGAAAGCGCATTGTTATATTCAGCAGGAAAGGCACCCGTAAAGAAATCTGAGTTAGCCAGCAAATTACTACTTAAAGCAGTGAGTCCACCACCACCAAAGGCAGCCAAATCAGCAAAGTGATTCGGATTCGGAATCTCCACTCCTTCCATTTTCCATTGCAAAAACTTAGGCGCATTTCCTCTAATTACAATCGCATTGTTAGCAACATTACTGGCAACACCCGCAAAAGAAGACGCTAATCTGGCAGGATCGTCAAAACCTCCTGCATATCTGCTTGCCTCTTCCACACTTAACATTCTAGCACTCACCATCGCATTTGGGTTAATCGCAGACTCTTTCTGAATGCGAGGAGTTACGTCGATTTCTTCGAGCATTTCAGCATTTTCAGCAAGTTTAAATGTGAGAGAAAGTGCTTTGCCTTTCGTAACCAACACTTCTGGAATAATCACCGGCTCATAGCCCATATATGAGGCTTGTAAATTGTATCTACCAACTGGCACATTGTTTATCACAAAAGTTCCATCTTCGTCGGTAGTTGCACCAAGCATTGGTTCTGTTTGTAAAATGATGACTGTAGCAAATGGCAAAGGTGCTTGTGAAGTCTGATCGACCACTTGCCCTCGAACCTGCTGTGTAATTGTTTGAGCATAAGAATACCTGTGCAAGCCCAAAAGGGCTGCGATTAGTAACATGGATCGCAAAATCATGAGATTTATTTATTGATGATGTTACAAAACTACAAGCATAAGTAATGGTCATCAATACTGATCGATCAGTATATTTTGCTAGATAAGGCCTAATTTACCTGCAAATTCAATGGCTTCGATAGAAGTATTGGCACTGAGTTTTTTCAAGATTTTTTGGCGGTGGGTATTTACTGTATGTACACTGATGGACAAGCTGTCTGAAATCTCTTTACTCAAATACCCTTCTTTAACCAGATTAAGAATTTCGGCTTCTCTTTCTGTTAGTAGCTTTTTAGATGAATCAGCAGATTGGCTTTGCTCCGAGACTATTTGCACCTCTCCTGTTTTAATATTGATAATCTGACTTTTTACTTCATCCGAAGTATTTTGATTTGGCGATACATCTACCACACTGAGCGACAGCCACAAGTTACCAGATTTATCCATCTCCAAAATCTGGTGTTGCTCTATTATTCTGATGTATTTACCTTGCTGATTTTGTATTCTGTATTCACTTTGATACTTAAACTTTTTCACTTCTTCTTCGGGTAGAGTGAAGAAATACCGCAGCAAATCTGTACCGCGCTTTACAAGTACCAACAAATCGTCTGGATGCACTTTTGAATTGAAGTAGTCATTACCCACTTCTTCAATCTGGTTCATGTCATAACCAAATATTTCTTCCAGATTGTATGAAGCATAGATGTGCTCTCGCTTGTTCATGTCAAACACTGTGAGCCCAGTGTTATTGACCTTAGCCATTTGGTTTAGAAATGGAATTTGCTGCTCAAAAACAGTATAATCTAGGCTCTCAACATCAAAAACCAGATTTTCTAACAGTTGATTATACTCTCTTAAATGATTATTTAATTTATCCACTGGAACAACTTTAAGCCTAAAAATACTAATTCAGCTTTCAGAAAGTAGGTGATTTCGAGAATTTTTTAAAAGATTGATTACTGTTAAAATAGTGATTCTTGCTTGCCTGTAATATGATACTCACCATTGCGTGCAACTATACTAAAGCCTTTGTTTACATGTATCCACTGGATAAAATCAGACTCGTATTCTGGCAACAAAAAGTTCTTAAACCAGAAAGAAAATTCTTTGTGCCCTGTATTTAGATTGTTTTCTAAAAGCAACTTTTTGCGGAGATAAGGATTATTTTTTACATAACCTCTAAAAGTATCTATATCTCTACCTGTTGCACTAGTCAGTAACTTTTCACCTCTACTATCACGCTCCACTTC
The DNA here is from genome assembly GCA_002729595.1 of Thalassovita sp. Classification (GTDB taxonomy): domain Bacteria; phylum Bacteroidota; class Bacteroidia; order Cytophagales; family Flammeovirgaceae; genus Chondrinema. The sequence goes on from PBYL01000267.1 coordinate 39,830, forward strand.
ATACTCTTCTCTCCAACTTTCGATCATGGCAGTTTCTTTTTCTCTTCGCTCAATCTCGGAATTTTTGAAAACCTCATTAATCTGCTCTTCTTTCTCCTTCAAAATCTGCATCTCAGTTTTCGTATTTGCATTGCGCTCGATTAAACTCACCAAATAAGCCGATGGATTTTTCACTCTACCAGCTTTATACCCTTTCCGAGTTTCCTCAATTAACTCCATGAGGTACTCAGGTTCTCTTCCCTCCTCGTTCAAATAGTAATCTGCTTGTTTCTCGTTCAGTCCAAGTTCTTCGAATGCCAACACCACATCTTTGATTCCCTCCTTGCGCATGGTATTCGACTTGATCTGCTTCGGCAACCTTTTTTTCTTGATGATGAAATCTATCTCGGTAATTTTTCTACCTTGCTTTCGCTCAGTAAATTCAAAGCTTACATCGCAGTTTTTGTCCAAGTCTTTTTTAGCCTGCTCAATTACCTTTTTCTTAAACATGTTGTAGCTACGGTATTTATCCTGCAACCTCAACATACGTCTAAGGTCTGCTACAGCAATTGTTCTTTTACCTATGCGCTCGTACTGCTTAATCAACTCATAAATACGCATAGAATACTGGCTACGCAGTGAGAGCACATTGTAATCGTAGAAACTGGTAAACCTCTCTTTAAGGTCTATCATGTGGGGTTTAAGCTTGGGCACAAAAATAATCCCGATGGTTCCTTCTTTGTGTTTGTGCATAGACCAAGTGATAAACGGAAACTGTTCTACGTTGCCATTATCATGTCTAATTTGCACTACTCTGGTCATCAGTCTTTTTACAATTTCAATCATACGCTCATAAAGTGCATGATTGTCTTTGAGACCCAAATCTTCTTGAAAATCTTTAATTCGAAGCTGGTAGGTTTTAAAATCTTCGTCACCTTTACGGACTTGCATAGCCATCAAGTAAATGATTTTCATCTCAATGGGTGTGAGACGATATTCTGCATTTACCAGATAATTACTTTTTACAATTAACGAACCGCTACCTACTTTTTCCGGATTATCCATAACTATAGATTTTCTACTAACGCAAAGTATCATTATGAAAAAACAAAAGCAACCTGATATTGAAACCGAGTTGCGTTTTTATTCCTCAAAAAGTTGCATTAAACTAAATTCACTCCTCAAAAAGTTGCTTTACTTTTGGTGTTTAGCTTTAAATTGATGGAAAAGCAACCTTATTATTCCTGCATTTATGCTTCTGAAAGCTAAATTTTCGCCTTATCCTCAAAAAGTTGCTTTTAAAAATTACTAAACCGCAAAAGGTTGCTTTTAAGGCAAAATAATATGCTCATAGGCGCTATCAGAAGCCATATTTTTGTAATCTCAACTAATTGGTTGCTTTTTTATGTCTTAAGTTTCAATAAAGTTGCTTTAATTAGAAACAAAGGCATTTTTTAGCCCTCAAAAAGTTGCTTTAAAGGCTAAATTCCTACGGAAAAGTTGCTTTTAGCTTAAAGAACCCACATTTAGCAAACCGCAAAAGGTTGCTTTTAATGGTATTTAGATCAAAAAGTTGCCTATAAATCTGTATTTGAGTCTAAAGTTTTGGATAATTGGTCTTGTTTTGTGCTTTTTGAGTAGGAAAATGAAGCAACTCCTCAAAAGGTTGCTTGACTTCCGCAATTGATTGCTTTAATTCCTCATTGAGTTGCTTCTATTCCTCAAAAGGTGGTTTTGTTTCCTCATTAAGTTGCTTAAACCTCCTCAATTAATTGCTTTAAGGCTTGTAATTAATTTATTATCAATAAGTTACAAGCTCCTAAAACATTAAAAACAATTAAAATAAATAAAAACACTAAAAAGCTTAATGCTTCAAGAGGTGTGTAAATTTGATTCTGTATTTTTTGTTTTTTAAAGTAGAAATATCAGCCTAAATCTTTTGTTTTTTTGAATTATTGAAACATCTTTGTTTTAAATCAAAACTTAATAATACAACTTTGTTTTATTACAAATGAACTTGTTAAACAAACACGTAATTACATTTTTTAAAAGAAACCCGGCAATATCTGCAACCGCAGTTGCTAAAGAAGCGAATGTTCCGCCGGCTTCATTGAGAAATGCCATTGCAGGAGGCAGGCCACTTCCCGAAAAGCATTTGGTTTCACTTTTTCATGTGTTAAAAAAATATGGTTTTAATGAAGAAGATTACAATCAGGCAAATGTAATCTGTGTCGTAAATCACAAAGGAGGGGTTGGAAAAACCACTACCACCATGAATTTGGGCAAAGGCTTGGCTTTAGAAGGAAAAAAGGTGCTCTTGATAGACATCGACCCGCAGTCTAATTTAACTCAACACTGTGGGATTACCACTGCAGAAACCACCATAGCAGATACTTTACTAGACGATGAACCTCTACCTGTTCAAGAAGTTTCGGAAAACCTTTGGTTGGTACCTTCTGAATTGTCTCTGGCAACTGCCGAATCTAAATTGGTTACAGATGTAAATGGCTGGTTTAAACTCAGAAATTCTTTGCGTGGAGTAAAGTCTCAATTCGACTATATCTTGATCGACTGTCCACCGTCTTTGGGCATACTTACCAACAATGCTTTGCTTACTTGTAACAACGTAATTATTGTAATTGAAACAGAATATTTGGCCATAAAAGGTCTTGGTGTAATTCTTAAACATGTAGATGGCATTAAGAATAATGGCCTCAACGATAAGCTGAATATTATGGGCTTATTGTTTACCAAAGTAAACACCACTGTGGTGAGTAAAACTATTATTAACGAGTTGCGAGATGTGTACAAAAAACGTGTATTTGAGGCATCAATCAGGAGAAATATTGCTTTGGTAGAAGCAGCGGGAGCAGGTACAGATATTTTTTCTTACGATAGCAATTGTAACGGCTCACAAGATTATTTGGAACTAGCAAAAGAAATTATTGAAAGATGAAAAAGAACAAGAAGGAGAGTGTGCTCGATTTTTTAAAGAACACTGTTGACTATACTGACGATACAGCAATAAAAGAAAATATAATTATCCATCCTGATTTAGAGCCTTTTATTTTCCCACTCACTCAGGAGGAGTTTAGTCAATTAGAAACTAATATTTTAGAAGAAGGTTGCCGTGACCCTTTGGTAGTTTGGAACTCACCAGACAATCAAAAAATATTGGTGGATGGCCACAACCGTATTAGAATTTGCCGCAAACACGGTTTAGATTTTAAGATCAGCAACAAGCATTTTAACGATATGCAAGCGGTTGAAAACTGGATGATAAACAACCAGCTTGGCCGTAGAAACTTGAATACTGAGCAAATTGCCATATTGCGAGGGAGACAGTATAACCAGTTAAAAAAAGGGCATGGCGGTCAGGAGTTTTTTAATACCGACCCGAGTGGACAATCTGACCACTCGGATGCAAAGACTTCTGAAAAGTTGGCTAAAGTCCATAAAGTGAGCGAAAAAACCATTAGACGCGATGGTAACTTTTCTGCCGGAATGGATAAAATTAGAGCACAAAATGAACAGTTATACAGCGATATTATCTCCAAAAAAGTAAAGGTAAAAAGAGATGATATTGAGAAGCTTGCAAAAGTTAATGATGGCCAAATAGCGAGTGATATTGAAGCCCTAATCAATAGCTCTTCTACAAAATCAGCTCCTGTAAAAACAGTAGCAAATACTACTCAAACAGTAAAGCTGGAATCTGAAAAGAAGAAATTTGTTACACAGGCAGAGAAGCTTAAAAAACTTGGCTTGAGTAAAAAAGAACTAAGGTCTTTACTAGATCAATTGTTTTAACAGAAACCCTCTTTGTTATGAGTGAAATCAAACTGTTTGAATCGAAAGAAATCCGTTCTACTTTGCATGAAGGAGAATGGTTTTTTGCTGTGGCAGATGTTGTTGGTGTGCTTACCGAAAGTGTAAACTCGGGTGATTATTGGAGAACTTTAAAACACAGAGAACACCAACTCGTGACGAATTGTCACAAGTTGAAAATGCCTGCTTCAAACGGTAGAATGTATAAAATTGATTGTGCTAACAAAGAGGGTTTACTAAGAATTATTCAGTCGGTGCCATCGCCAAAAGCTGAGCCATTTAAAAAATGGTTGACAAATGTAGGTAGTAAAGTATTAGATGAAAAAGCTAACAAAAGACTTGCTGCCCACCGAAAACTGAAAGAAACCCAAAACAGATTTTTAGATAATGTAAAAAACAGAGGGGTTGATGAAGAGGGTTTTGTAAGAGTGATAAAAGCAGGAGACGATGCTCTTTTTAATGAGTCTGATATGCATGAGAAATATGAGTTGGATAAAGAAGAAAATATAGACGATTACATGCATGAATATTTACTCCGCGGAAAAGACTTTGCCACAGCCATGACGCATTTCAATGTGCATCAGGCAGATTTGCAGGGAGAAGAAGATATTACTGATGAGCACAAAGCTTCCAACAAACAAATTAGAGAAACCATCCAAAAAAGCTCCAAGATTAATCCCGAAGATATTAAAGCCCAAAAGAACATTAACAAGTTAAAAGGAGGGGGTAATCAAGACAAAAAGAAGCTAGAAGAATAGCTTGTATAATTTTAGTAAAAGCTATTCTTATCCACCCATCATAGAATAATTATATTCTGAAATTAGAAAGTCAAAAAAGTAACAAAGTATATCCTTGGTTTTTGTCAATCAGTGAATATTAGTGCTGTAATGATGATGTGCTAGCAGATAATTTTCTAACTTTAGTTACCAGCCTTTCTTTCACCGCCTACCACATCAGAATATTATTTTTCACAAAACACCCCCTCATCATGAAAAATCTAAATTTAATAGGCAGTATAATTCTTTTATTTATTGCAGGAGCTTGTACCCATCAAAATGAAACTGCAGATAAACTCAATAACCCCGAAGCTATTAAAGATGCTATTGTAAAAGCCAATGATGAATTACTGAATAAGGGAAATCTTGATTTTGCTGATCAGGTTTTTGCAAAAGAATATAGAGGTGCTGGGCCAGATGTAATTAAAAATATGGTGACTAATATGAGAGGAGCTTTCCCTGATTTACAAGTTACCATTGAGCCAATAATAGTAGATGGAAAAAGAACAGCTTGGTTAAGAACGCATACAGGAACCCATCAAGGAGAGTTTGCTGGCTATGCACCCACAGGGATGAAAGTGACTTGGGAAACAATGGTAATTACTGAATATAATGAAGATGGAATGGTAGCCAAAGAGTGGGGCGTGAGCAATATTATAGAAGTATTACAAAGACAACGTGTCGAAGAAGTCGCCATAGAATAGTTTGAGAAAAAAAGAGCTGCAGAATAGCTAGTTAGAATCTCAATAAGCTATTCTGCAGCTTTTCAAATAAGGTTTCTATCTAACCTATTTAGCTGAAATTACTGGCGTTTTTGTACTAAGTTCTTGATTTTCCAGCGCATCTATCATGTATCTGGCAACACTCTTTCTACTGATAGTAAGTGCTGGTTTTGGCTCATTCCCAAATGATTCTATGATGTCTTGAATTTTCTTTGAGTTGGTGAGTCCAACCGGTCGGATAATCGTCCAATTTAGATCAGATTGCATGAGCAGTTTTTCTTGTTTCTCGTGGTCTTTATAAGCAATTTTAATATTGCTGTTATCAATCATCCACCTAAACCAAATGGGTAAATCATTATTGGTTTCAGCAACTCCCCAAGCAGAACACAATACCACTTTTTTGAAAGGAGATGTATTAGCAAGGGTGAGAATGTTGTGCATTACATTAGAAAGAAAGTTTTCTGGTGTTCGCAATTTTGCCCAAGGGAAATCGGAAGTTCTAGAGATATTGAGCGTGCTTATTAGGTAATGGCAACCTTTTGAGGCATCGCGTAATGCCTGATAATCTGAGGGACTTCCTTCGAATACTTGAAGGTTTTCGTGCTGTACATGCACCTTGCTTTTATCTCGAACAAGGCAGTTCACTTTAAAGCCTCTATGTAATGAAGCGTCAAGAATATACCGTCCGGTGCGTCCAGTTGCACCGAGAATTAAGATTCGATTGAAAATTCTCATTTAGAAAATAATTTAACTACTAGGAACAGAAAGGAATATTTTTAGTCGAATGGTAGTAAGTCTGGTTCCAGATATTCTTTTTTAGCTTTTTCAGATTTGAAAATATCGAAACCATAATGGCTATCGATCAAATCTTTAAATGCATTTTTTAACCTGGGAGATTCTCGAATAAAGTCTTTAAAGTTATCTGCAGAAGATTTGAGCATAAAATGGTAAACCGCTTTTATCGCTGCTACAGTAACTGTTTTGTTGTACTTGTCTTTTAAACCAAGTTGTGATGCGTAATTTTTAATTTGGCAGCAAATGTTATTGCAAGCTCTTTCCATGCCATAGTTGTGGAGGTGAATCCATGCAAGACGTAGGTGTGCTTCATGGCTAAACATGGCAGGGTCGAGTCTGCCTTCTTCAAACTGTAATTCAAATACAGCATCACTCAATTGAAAATGCTTTTCCATAAAATTATCTTCTAAAATTTGAGGATTAAATTTAATAAGAATTTTCTATTTAAAATAGAAAAAAATACTGGTTAGCAAACCTAACCAGTACTGTTAGTGAGTGATCTGCCGCTTTCATTTAGACTTTCATTAAACATGCCTGACAAATCGCTTCTATATGCGAAATATCAGTGCCACAGCAGCCACCATAAACCATAAGATTTGGTAATTTTTCGTGTAGTTTTATATACTGATGTGCCAAGTCGTGCTTATCTCCAGCATCTAAAGTTTTACATTCGTCTAAATCTGAATGACACTTGCAAGAAGCATTTGCTCTTACACCCATAATGCGTCTCGTCCAACTTTCATCAGGATCTAGTACATGTAAAAAATGCGTTGGATGCGCACAGTTTATCATATAGTAAAGCGGATAAGCTTCTGTAATTTCGTCAATCAAGCTAATGGCATCTTCAAGCGATTCGCCACTTGGTAGCTTTCCATCTGTTTCTAAAGTATAAGAAATTATTACTGGTAAATCTTCCCTCTGTGCTGCTTGGGTGATGCCCAAAGCTTCTGAAATGTTGCTCATCGTCATGGCAGTGGCAACATCTGCATTGCTGCTCTTAAAAGCATCTATTTGCAAGCTGTGGTAGTTATTGGCTATTTCTGGCGTCATCGACTCTGCCGGATTGTAAGCATCGTAGCGAGGACCAATGCAACCACTCACAAAAATTTGCTTTTGGTGTCCGGCAAACTGCCTGCTTAGGCGACGCATCTGATTGATAATTTTACTGTTTATCTCAAACAGTTCTAATTGGTTATATCCCAGTTTTACACCGTAATCAATGTTGGCTCTCCAAGTCGGACTCTCGAAAATAAAACCTGTATCATACTTCTTCGCCAAGTCGATATACTGCTGATAATAGTTAAGCAAAATGGCTTTGTGATTCCGGTTGTTAATGAGGTCAAAAGCAGCAAAATAGGGTAGTTCTATTCCATGCTTAAAAATGAGTGATGTTTCCAGCCCACCATCGGTAATAAATCTAGTCTTTAATGGTCTGTAAGAAAATTGGGTGTATGACATAGGATGTTAATGTGATAATTAAAAACAACTGAGTGTGATAGTGAGACCTACTAGAGACCTGTTTGAACCTGTTTGGAGATATCCAAATTTGCCTTTTAGAAATGAATTATGCTAAAAATAGAGGTATACAAAAAGTGAACATCCATGAGAATAGATGTTTAAACAGCAATTAAGACATGTTTTGAGGACAGAATCTAAAAAAAGAAGGAAATCAAAATTGAACTACAAGTAAAATTGTTTTCACAAATTGATTTATCTAATTTTCGACTCCAGTTTTTTATCTAGAATTTATGACGTCAAAAAATTCATTTCACATCACACTGGCAGAATCCACAAAAGATTTAGAACAGATATTAGCGCTTCAGCAAAAGAACCATTTCCAAAATATTTCTTCAGAAGTAAAAGACAAAGAAGGCTTCGTAACTGTGGTGCATAATCTGGAATTACTCACCAGTATGAATGCCACAGCCAAGCAAGTAATCGCCAAAGATGGAGACGAAGTAGTTGGCTATGCATTGGTAATGACAGAAGTTTTTCAAGATTTAATTCCTGTTTTAAAGCCCATGTTCGAGATGTTTAAAGACATCGATTTTAAGGGCAAAAAAGTAACCGAATACGCCTACTATGTAATGGGGCAAATCTGTGTGGCAGAAGGCTATAGAGGTTCAGGTGTTTTTAGTAAGATGTATGCCAAACATAAGGAGGTGTATGCAAGCCAATTCGATCTATGCCTTACAGAGGTTTCTACCAGTAATAAACGCTCGATGCGCGCACATGAGAAAGTAGGTTTTGTAACCGTGCATACCAATGCAGATGCGTTCGACGAATGGAATATTTTAGCTTGGGATTGGGAGTAGAAATTTCCATTTGATGCCAGAAAAGTAAAATTGTTTCAAGATAAATAACCGAAAAGATGATGAAAATACTAGTAACAGGTTCTTCGGGAAGGTTAGGCAAAGAAATAGTAAAACTGTTAAGGCAAAATAACTATGAGGTTTTAGGTGCAGATTTGGTAAAAAGTGAAACCACTGATGAAATACTCGACATCCGAAATTTGGATAGCATATTGCAAATCACCAAATCGATAGATGCTATTATCCACACGGCGGCAATTCATGGGAAACATTACGAACTCAATTATCCGAGAGAAGAATTTATTGCAGCCAACATCAATGGTACCTTTAATCTCTTAAAAGCTTGTGTGCAAAATGGTATTTCTAAACTGGTTTACACAAGTACCACTTCCATTTATGGAGAGGCGATGGTGGATAATAGCAAAGCTGTTTGGGTAACAGAAAAGTTGACACCGATTCCCCGCGACATCTACGATATTACCAAACTTACAGCCGAGTTACTGTGTAAAGATTATTTTGAGAAAGAACAGATTGAAACCACCGTTTTACGCGTATCTCGCTTTTTGCCAGAAACAGATAATTTAAAAGCCATACATAGACTTTATCGCGGTTTAGATGAAGAAGATGGCGCAATGGCACACATGCTGGCTTTGCAAAAACATTTCGATTCTTTTGAAATCTTCAATATCTCTAACCACAGTGCATTTAAAGAAACTGATGTGGACATGTTGTACCAAAACCCGAAAGAGGTAATTTTGAAATATTATCCTGAAGCAGAAACTTTCTTTGAGCGAGAAAACTGGCAATTTCCTCAAAAAATAGACAGGGTATACGTGATTGAAAAAGCGATAAAGTTGTTGGGCTATAAACCCGCACATAACTTCGAAACATTCTTAAAATAGCATTAAAAGTAGTTGATACATCAATAAACCTAGTGATAAATGACAGAGACTATAAAATTAGCCGATATAAAGGCCGTATTGTTTGATTTTGATGATACACTCGTTCAAACCACAAAAACGAAATATGAGGCTATAAAAGCTATTGGTAGCAGGTATTACAATCATCAATTTACAAATGAAATGATAGATGAACATTGGGGCATTGCTTTCAATAAGTTTTACCACAATCTTTTTGCTGGGCTTGACACAGATATGAATCGGGTAATGGAAAGAAGAACGATCGTAACCAAAGAGTTTCCCAATCAATTATTTTCAGATACCAATTCCACCTTATCTAGTTTAAAGAAGCAATGTAAACTGGGCATAGTTTCCGCTGCTTCTAAAGACACTATTCATGCAGAAATTGAGCAAACTGGATTGGATATATCTACTTTGCAGTTTATTCAATCAGCAGATGATACGGATTTTCATAAACCAGACCCAAGGGTTTTTGAGCCGGCTTTAGCGCAACTAGAAAAAGCGCAAATTGATAAATCGGAGATTTTGTATGTAGGCGATTCACTCAAAGATTTTTATGCAGCCAGAGATGCCGGATTACATTTTGTGGGCATTGCAAATGTGACAACCTCAGATGCTGTGTTCACCAAAGAGCGAGCAGCTTATGTAAATTCCCTCTACGAACTGCTAGCACTCGTGTAGCCAAAATGCCGATTTTCTGCAAAATTAACCATATTTGGAGGTAAATTATCCAAATATGGTTATATTGGAACAGTTTAGAAAATTACGACATACGAGCGCGCTTACGAGCACAACGAATATCAATTTTAAAAGGGCTACATGAAAATATCTCGTAATGTAAAGTATGGAATTATACTTGGAATCAGTTTGGTTGCTTGGGGTTTAATCAATCATCTGGTAAGGGTAAATTCGATAATGGCATTGCTATCTTCTATATTATTTTTTGGCATATATGGAGTGGTAATTATCAGTTATTTAAAATCTGAAAAAATTGAAAAACTCACAGATTCATTTGTTAGCCTATTAGTGGTTGGTTTAATCGGTATCGGTATTCTTTCGGCTGGATACTTTGTAAATGCAACCATCATTTCGCCTACTTATCAGGCAGAAGAATTACAAAGTGCGCAAAAGAAATGGGGTGAGTTGGGTTACACTAAAGCACAAGTACAAGAGCAAGTAGAATTGACTGATGTTTTTCAAAATCCGGCAAGTTGGATGGTGGAGTTATTCAAGTTTAATTTCATGGTCTTTTTAACCATGCTTACATTGCTTTCTGGCTTGTGGTTTATCCTCAACGAGTTTGGCGTAGCTCCTAAAATCAGCAGGCAAAGGGAGTGAATTTTTTTGGTCTATCAAACATGAAAACATCAACCTCTAAAGTATTATTGATCACCGTTCAATTGCTTTTAATAACTGGTTTTACATTTGGGCAAGATCAGTTAATGGAAGGTTGCGATTGTTTGTCTATGAACACCAAGTTTGAGCACTTTCGCTTTCCAATTCGTTTGGCAAAAGTTTACAACGATAGTTTAGACTTCTTTCCTGCAAGAGAAAAACCTTATCTGGTGGTTTCATCCAAACAAAATGTGAGTTATGATTATCTAATAAAAGGCATTAGGTTCTATCTGTATAATCCGACGGATTCTATTTTGGTCATTGAAATAAATAAATCACATATAATATGCGAAGCACAGAATCAAGAAGGGAATTGGATAGAAATTGAAAAGAAAATCTCTTATGAAGTGCCTTTTTGTGGATGGGGATATGATGAGTCTGATTATTTAGTAAAATTGTCTAAAGGACAGTATTTAAAGCTAGTCGCTCCATGTTACAAAGGTTCTTTTAAAACATTTATTAGGTATAAATTTGTTACAGAAACAGGCGATACTATTTATACAAAAACGATTGAGGGTAGCATCAACGAAGAACTATTAGTAGGGAATTAACTGAAATTATTTTTTAATCCTAAAATCAACCAAGCCATGCAAGGTTTAAGAACAACTATTTACAAAGTTGGCGACATTGAAGAAGCAAAAAAATGGTACAGCGAAGTATTTGAAACCTCTCCCTATTTTGATGAGCCTTTTTATGTGGGCTTTAACATAAAAGGTTACGAGTTGGGTTTGCAACCCGAAGAACAGCCCGTAGTTGGCAAAGCCGAAAGTGTAGTAACTTATTGGGGAGTAGAAGAGATTGAGAAAGAATACGAAAGACTCATTGCTTTGGGTGCAAGCAAACACGAAGACCCTGTAAATGTAGGTGGTGAGATTATGACAGCCACCGTAAAAGACCCTTGGGGAAACCTAATTGGCATTATCTACAATCCCGAATTTAAACTGGAAGAATAATCTCTTTACTTTGAAAAACCTAAACGAGAGTTAAACGCTGAATTATTTGCTCAATCTGACTCAGTTTTTAATATTTGTTCAAAGTTATTTTTGTTGAAATTGGAAGTGGTATTTTAAAGCTATCTGTTTTATAAAAGCGATGGCCCGAAAATCCGGCGGGTTAGGTGCGTTGATACGCGGGCTGAAGCTTCGGATTTTCTTGATTTTTTTCGTTCTTTTTTCATCAAGGAAAAAAGATCATAATGCATGCTGAATGCAGCAAAGAACTTCCTGTAATTTTTTTTTAAACACAAAGTTATGAGTCAGATTGAAACTAACTGGAATCCCGAACTTTATAATAACAAACACGCCTTTGTTTACGGATATGGAGAAAGCCTGATAGAATTGCTAAATCCACAAAAAGATGAGCGAATTCTTGATATAGGCTGCGGTTCCGGACAACTGACTCAAAAAATTGCTGAGCTTGCCAAAGAAGCTGTCGGCCTCGATTATTCAGCCGATATGATTGCCGATGCCAAAGCAAAATTTCCAGAGGTAACTTTTAAAGTAGCCAGTGCTGCTGATTTCGAATTCGACGAAAAGTTTGATGCTTTGTTTTCTAATGCCGCTTTGCACTGGGTAACTAGCTACAAAGAAGCTGCGCAGTGTATGTACAAAAGCCTTAAGACAGGTGGTAGATTGGTTTTAGAAATGGGTGGCAAAGGCAATGTAGGCATTATCGTAAGCGAACTAAAAAACCAATTAGTAATCAAAGGTTATCCAACTCAGGCAGCAATGGAGCTTTGGTATTTTCCATCAGTAGGGGAGTATGCTTCTGTTTTAGAAGAGGCTGGCTTTAGAGTCACTTTTGCCCAGCACTACGACAGACCCACCGAACTGGCAGATGCTGCAACTGGTATTAAAGACTGGCTTTCTATGTTTGGTAAAACCTTTTTCGAAGGAGTTGCTACAGAAGATATAGAAAGCATAAAAGAAGCCGTACAGCAAAATGTAAAATCAAGTTGCTTTGTAGATGGCAAATGGTATGCAGACTACAAAAGACTAAGAATTATTGCCGTGAAGGAGTGATGTTAATTCACTCCTAATCATTTCGAATACTCTCAACTCTACTTCTTAGAAAAAGCTAAGGTTAATCCTAAAGCAGCGAGCACACTTACTTTGCTCCATTTGGTAATGTTCCAAAACTTATCGCTGTTAAGTACACCAGTTAATTTACTAGATAGTACAGATATAAATGCAAATATGAGTATGGCTTGAATCATAAAGATGAATCCAAGTATGAGCATTTGGTAAGAGGCAGCAAAACCTGTATTGCTAATAAATTGAGGCAAAAAGGCGATAAAAAACAGGGAAACTTTTGGGTTCAATACATTCATAAAGAAACCCTTTCTCACTAGTTGTAAAAAGCTTTTTTCAGGCTCTGATTTAATGGCATCAATCCCGATAACAGGTTTTTTATCCTTTACAGCCATTACTGCCAAGTAGAAAAGATAGGCAGCACCTAGATATTTAATCACAGAAAAGGCAATCGCAGATTTTTGAATAATGATTGAAAGACCAGTTGCAGCGGCAATGGTATGAATCAATATTCCAGAACTCAAACCTATTGAAATGGCAATTCCATTTCTTTGGCCTTTGGTAATGCTTTCAGTAAGCACAAAAATATTATCGGGCCCCGGCATAACGGTGAGCAATATAGAAGCACCTATAAAGGATAAAATTAACTCTAACTCCATAATTTTTTATTTATGGTAAATATATAAATATTTAGATTGGAGCAGATGCGATTTGCTGTAAATTAGAATGAAGAGTAAGAATAGAGGAGGTTTACGCTTCAGCTAGATGCTTTATTTTCAAAAGAACTTCAGCCCAAAATTCGTCAGAGCGGTTTTTCTGCTTCTCTGTAGGTATGTTATCTTCAGAAATGCTTAATTGACTCATTCCATTCATTTCTTCTAAATCAAATGTCCAAGTTCTATAGTTTTCGGGTTCATCAGGTAAACCATCAAAATTACTCCAATGAGAATATTGTAGTTGCGTATTTGGTGCTACTATTAGAAGGGTTCCTTTTTCCTGATATTTATTTCCATTGTATTCTCCTGTAAAGGTAATCGGGCTACCAACCTTCCAATCTGTTTCTATTTCAGCTCCAAAGAAATACGATTTTGCTATTTCAGGTGTAACTAGTATCTCCCAAATCCTAGATGCCGATGCTTTTATTTTAATTGAAGATTTCGAAATCAAGTTTCTTGTTTTTATTCTAATTTATAAAGGTTTAATTAGATAATCTTTGCTTCAAATAATTTAGCTAAATACTTCTTACTTTTTATACTTTCATATTTAAATCCTCCTAATACCATTGCATAACCAAAAATAAGTATTCCAAAAGGGATTAAGGACATTGGTTCAAAATTTTCATTGTTTAAATAATAAGAAATAACAGCTAAACTAGCTATTCCCACTCCCCCAAACCATATGAATATAAAGACTATGACAAACGAATGCAATCTCATTTTCACATTGACCTTTGTTCCATTCATTTCTTCTTCTAAGGTTCCAGTTATTATTGGAATAAAGGAGTTTCTATATCCAATAATGCGATTTATTTTAAATGACATATTATGGATACTGCCTTCATAAGGTTTGTGCTCACTGTTACCAAAAAATCCATTCATTCTAAAAGTCTTTTTTGGCTCAACAACTTCGTTGAGTCTATCAACTATCTCTTTGGTATTAAGTTTAGTTTGATAAGTTATATTTTCAAGTGGTAGATACATTATTACTAATGTATCCAATGTTTAGGGTAAAATACAATTCAAATAACAAAATACATTGATTTTTGCTATTTCAGACTAATAATTCACTCATTTCTAATTGTGTTGAGAAAATAAAAACCATCCCCACAATCGCAATAAAGCCATTGCAGGGATGAGTTCACTAACTTCTAGAATAAATCGGTTTTTAAGATAGCGCCGTTGCTAGCATTAGTTACCAATGCTCTATATTGACGTAACCAACTTGAGTTTAATTCTTTTTTTATCGGAACAAACTCCGCTTTTCTTTTGGCAATTTCTTCGTCACTCAAATTCACCGATAAAATATATTTATCTACATCGATGTGGATTTCGTCTCCATCTTTCACTAATCCGATCATACCACCTTCGGCAGCTTCTGGACTCACATGGCCAATACTTGCGCCTCTGGTAGCACCACTAAAGCGACCATCGGTAATTAAAGCTACTTTATCGCCTAAGCCCATTCCCATAATTAATGAGGTTGGAGCCAACATCTCTTGCATACCCGGACCACCTTTAGGACCTTCGTATCGGATAACAACTACATTACCAGCTTTAACTTTACCATTAATAATGCCCTCAATGGCCTCTGGTTGTCCATCGAAACAAACGGCAGTGCCTTTAAAAGCCCTATCGCCAGTGATACCAGCAGTTTTGATAACCGCACCTTCTTCTGCCAAGTTACCATACAAAATAGCAAGCCCGCCTACTTCTGAGTAAGGGTTATCTACTGTGTGGATAATGTTGGTGTCTTTAATGGTGGCATCTTGGATTTTTTCCAAAACGGTTTCTCCTGTAATAGTGAGGTTGTCTATCAGAATATCTTTACCTCTTTTCGTCATCTCCTTCATTACAGCATTTACACCACCTGCTTTGTTGATGTCTTCCATATGAACAGTAGACAAACTAGGAGAGATTTTAGCGATATGAGATACGCCTTTTGAGATGCTATTGATGTCTTCTAGATTGAAGTTTACACCTGCTTCTTTGGCGATAGCTAGCATGTGCAAAACAGTATTTGTGCTTCCACCCATTGCCATATCTACCGCAAAAGCATTTCTTACTGCATTTTCATTCAAGATGTTTCTTAGCTTGAATTTTTCTGTTTGCGCTTTGCTTTTGGCAATTTCACAAATTCTTCTGGCAGCTTGTCTGTAAAGTTCTTCTCTTTCTTTGGTAAGAGCCAAGATTGTCCCGTTACCCGGAAGTGCAATACCCATTGCTTCCATCAGGGTGTTCATAGAGTTGGCAGTAAACATACCAGAGCAGCTACCTCCACTAGGGCAAGCATTACATTCTATATCCAACAACTCCTCGTCTGACATGTTACCAGCTTCGTATTTACCAACAGCTTCAAAAGCAGTCGCAAGGTCTATAGGCACACCGTCTTTCGTATGTCCTTTTTTCATGGGGCCACCACTTACAAAAATAGTAGGAACATCTACTCTTAAAGCACCCATAATCATTCCCGGAACAATCTTATCGCAGTTAGGAATGGCAATCATCGCATCGAGTTTATGCGCATTCATTACAGTTTCGATAGAGTTGGCGATAATTTCTCTTGAAGGAAGGGAAAAAAGCATTCCATCGTGCCCCATAGCAATACCATCATCCACACCGATTGTATTGAATTCGAAAGGAACACAACCATTTGCTTTAATTTCTTCTTTTATAACTTTTGATACTCTGTTTAAAAAAAAGTGTCCTGGAATAATCTCAATAAATGAATTGGCAACACCGATGAATGGTTTTTCAAAATCTTCGTCTACCAAGCCTGTTGCCCTAAATAATGATCTATGTGGGGTTCTCTGATGCCCTTTTTTTACTTCATCACTTCTCATAATATATATGCTCTAATTTTATAAATTCTCTTAATTGTTGTATGTGCAATGGAGATACAACAACGGAATATGCCTGATGTGTTCGTGCACACTGCTATATTCGCCTCAAAGCTAGCAAAATTTCAAAATTCTATTCATTAAAATATAAGGAGAGATCGGCTTCGTATACGCGCCCTTCTTCATCAGAAGCAAGAATTATCCAAGGTGCATTTGCTGGAAGTGGGTTTTTAGAGCCAGTTACATTGTTGATGTGATTGTTTTTTGACCAGTTCGTAGTATCAGGAACAATTACAGGCGTAACTTGCTCGATAATGTTTGCTTGAGCAGTATCTATTTTTCCGAAAGTGATATTGGCTAAGTGTCTGTTTTGCCCATTGTAGATGGTGTAACCATTGAGAATTAATGAGGGCTTGTTTTCTACAGTTAAAATAATAGGTCTGCTTGGTTGCTCCACTTTACCGAGATTGCAATAAGGATAATTACTCCATTTTCCATCTGCTGTTCTCACTCGCAACACAAATTGTGGTCCGCCAACTTCATCTACGCTATTTTTTGTAGTGAGCCAGAGAGTTCCATCTTTAGATAATGCTGTGTTTAAATGATCGTCTGCGGTATTATTTCCACTTTCTATTATAGTTTCTTTCTCCCAATCATTAAAAGCATTTCCGTTATTGTGGATGCGTATTTTTACAGCTTCATTTATTTGATCAGACCAGATTACGCCAACGCCTTCTGGCAAGGAGGTAATCGTGCAAATATCATCTTTGCCAATTCCTTCTGCTAAAGTGAAAGGGCCAGACCATTTTTTTAGCCCTTTGTTAGATGCCCAAACAGAAACTTTATCTCCTGCAACAGCAGCAAGCCAGCCATTCCCATTTTTATCTAAAGTGATGGTTGCTGTTTCTACGCTTTCTTTTTCAGTAAGTGAGAAGGTAGCTAATTTCTCCGCAGACCATTTTTTGTTTTTCTCTAGTCGGAAAACTACCAGTTGCTGAGCTTCTACACCCACAGCGATCAAGTTGTGATCATCCACATAAACGTCTGCTCGACCGGGAACTCCTTTTAGCTTTTCGTGAATCTCTACGTGCTCGACCCAACCATTTTCGGTACGTTGCCAGAGTGATGGACCTGTGCTTTTGGGTAATATTGCCCACCAGCAATTATCCATATACCACAACTTAGATTGCGGTTTATCTGCTGTTGGGTTCGGGTAATCCACCTGAAAAACTGCTTGGCTCAATTGATTTTGAGCAAAAAGTAATTGCTGAGATAAAATGAATCCTAGTAAGAGAAATATAACTTTCATGCTGCCGATTGATAAAGATGGCAACGTTACTAACATTTATCTTAAAAAGGCAGAAGATTATTTTAGTATTCTATTAATTTATGATGAACAATTTTAGAATAGGCATATAATTCAAATGATCGAACATGTTTTGATGCTCGATAATGAATTAAATATGCCCAATTGATTATTACCTATGCATTTACTGTTTGGGTAGCTTTTTTGAGTTTTCTTCTATAGTAGATGGCCAAAAAAGTAGGCACTAAAGCAATGAGCAGACCTATACCCAAACCTTTAAGTAAAAACATGTTGGTGAAATTCAATGAAATATCATGTCTGTGGTTATGTATCTCCACGATTTTTCCATCTTTAAATTTAAATACATTGATAATGGGAATGGTATGTTCACCAACCATAAATTTAGCCATTAAGCTTTCTGGTTTGTAGGTCCAGTACCACCTTGTAGCCACTCTATCACCATCTGCAATTTGATAATCGATAAAACCAGTCATGGTACCACCATCCCAAAAACGATCGGCGACCTCTTTCTGAGAAATAGCTTTTTCGACTTCAGCTTCTTGATCGGGAGTATCTCCTATATCTCTGCGTGTATATTCTTCGGCTACATATTTCGAATAATTTTCTGTGCGGTTATTAAACCAAAGGTCTTCGTAGAAATTCTTGGCTATTTCTTTATTAATTTCCTCCTGAGACGTTTCATTTGTCAATGAATCTGTTTGTGCAAATAATATTTGAGGGATAGCAAATAATAGTAAGAATGCTGTTTTCATTTCAAAAAATTTAAAGGGTATAAAAATCTATCGTGTTTGTTATGAGCTGTTGGTAGATAGCTGGTTTCAGATATAGATTCTTAGTATAGGTAATGTAGGAGTTTGATATACGTAAATGTATTTCTTAAATTAAATTTATTTGAGATCAATTCAAAGGTGAGGGAAGTTTTTCTTGGTGATAATAAGTGGTCTACAGGCTTTGGAGTGAGTTTTTAATGATAAATAAATAACTCAATCAAGATTTAGATTGAAAACAATATGAAAAGAGTCATTTTACTTTCTATTATAGTTTTATGGATGCTTGTGGAAAAACTCTCAGCCCAAAGCCAAGATACGCTTGCTTATCCTTATAAGATTACAGGACATATTTATGATGAGCTAGGTAATGCAATGCCTGGTGTAAGTATTGTTAGCAAAGGAGATGGGAACCATCAATTATCTGATTTTGAAGGGAAGTACCATGCAACTATCTATAATTCAAATACAATTATTTATTTCATGGTTTTTAACTATTCAAATGTTGAATATATTCCAGATGGGAGGACTGAAATTGATATTACGCTTATTTCTGAAAAGAAAAGTTGGCTCAAAAAAAAGTGGTTGGGTTTAAAGCATATGTTTCACTAAAGTAGAAATGCCTTTTCATCCTAAAACTTCTAAATCACTGATATTCTTTCTCTATCGCTACATTTTTATCTTTTCGATGATTTTCGAACATCTCAATAGCGGATTTGAGTAAGCCAATCATTCCAATACCTAATATGATTATTCCACTAGAAAGTTCTTTAAGCCTGCTGTCGGTGGTGCTAAAATATCCGATTAGTCCATTTACTATTATAAAGAGTGTCATCAATGAAATAGCGATAATTGCAATTTTTCCTTTTTTAGGGTTTTCCCAAATCTTTCTAGATAATTTGTTTTGCGTTTTTGTGGTGTCTTGAAGCGTTGAGAAGCTAATGCCCAAACCCATGAAAACGAGAACATTATTGATGTCTTTAAAAAGTAGATCGCTGGTTTCTGGTTTTAAACCGAGTCCATAAGTGTATGGTCTAAAAGCATAGAAAAGGGCAATCAACATTAATGGATATTGCAGATAGCTAATGTATTGAAAAATTTGCTTCGTTTTCATAAAAGATGTGGATATAGTCTTTCAAGCTTATTAGGGTAAGTGCAAATGTTATTGGTTGATAGGTATGTTGATTAATAAATTTACAACTTGTTGAGGAGATTGCAATTAACTTCATCCAAAACCTGATTCATTTTATTTCAATTAAATCTTTTTGTGTATTTAAGGTTTCTTTTGTTAGATAGCCATTTTCAGGATTGATAGAAGTCAGTACAATTTCTCTTGTTTTAATATAAGTTGTATCTCTGGTTTCAATATCATTTACATGGCCAACTTCATTTATAAGTTGAAAGGAAAGAGAATCGGCTTGTATTACTTTGGTATTCCAAAAGTCTTCCGCATCGCCTCCTAAAGAAAACAGCGTAAAGCTTGAAGTTGGAGTGTAATCTTTCTTACTAAAGGTAAAAAGATGAATTGCTTGTTTGTAATCATAAGTATCAGTAAAAGCAATTACATCAATCTTTTCATTTGAAAATACTCGGCATAAAGGTTTTAAGTAATACGCCATTTCGAATTGGATGCTGTCAGTAGTAAATGATTCATATAACCAAGCAAACTCATTTCTATCAATTGTATCATCGTATGGTAAATTACTCTTTATAATTTCATACAAACTATCAGCTTCTAAACAACCAGTTGTAAGAGTTTGTAAATAGGTATTATACAAGTTTATCGGAGAAGCTTGCTTGGTTTTGATGGTATCATGTTTATGAGTTACTAATTCAGTTTCAGTTTTAGCGATGGTATCTTTCTTAACAGAAACATTAGTTCGATCGACCTCTTTTTCAGCATGCTTATTACAGCTACAGATAATAAAAAATGATAAGTGAATTAATAGGTGTTTTATGTTTTTGAATTGGGAGTAATAATCTATCATATAGTTTATAATTGCTCTGGCTAATGGTTTTAACCTTAACGATAGTTAGTGTTTACCTTATTCAAAACCTTCTGCTAACTCTTTTAAAACTTGAATTGCTTTTTCGGCATCTTGCTTATCTACAAAAATATGGTCGTGATAGTAGCCGGCAATTACATTGCAACTGATGTGATGCTTGGCTAATGCAGTAGAGAAGGCAGCGGTTAAGCCAACAGCTTCTAGCGAAGAGTGAATGCTTAGAGTAATCCAAGAAGCAATATATTCATACTTCAGGTTTAACTCATCTGCAATCTTTTTATCAATCACTATGGTAATGCCTTCAGCTTCTTTAAACTCACAAATGGTTTGGGTTCTATCAATATTATTCAGGTTTTGAACTGTTGCAAATACATATTCACCCTCATTGAGTTTAGGTGTCATTCCTTTTACAAGTGTTGATATATTTGTTTCTCCTGCCATTTTGAAGCTAATTATCTGATTTTGATTTTAAATCATTTTTTATGATCTCCATAAGATTTTCGACTTGGTCAATCTTTAATGCTTTGAGATTTGACCTATACCACATCATTTGGGTAGTAACTGTTTCTATGAAAGCATCATCATTTAATTTCTCTTCTATCAATACAGGATTAAATAAATAGGTAGTGTCGATAGGAATTTCATCTAGCGTGATCATCAGGTGGTTTTCCACATAATTCTTGTGGTTTTCAGATATCTCTTTAGAATAGGCATATCCTCGTTCATAATATTTTACCAAGTTATAGCGCAGAGAATCATTTGATATTAGGTTTAGGCTACCGCTAAATTTGAGTGCACTGTATTCTGTGTTAAAATCGTAATGAACGTATTCTTGGGCTAAATAAAAATACAAAGAGTCTAAATCGCTTCTATTACCATTAAATATGATGTCGTTTAGTTTGGCTCTTTT
Organism: Thalassovita sp.; assembly: GCA_002729595.1. Classification (GTDB taxonomy): domain Bacteria; phylum Bacteroidota; class Bacteroidia; order Cytophagales; family Flammeovirgaceae; genus Chondrinema. The sequence goes on from PBYL01000267.1 coordinate 61,150, forward strand.
TGTAGTGAAAACATTCTTGTTCTTTATAAGAAAAGTTTTTTCAGTTTCTAAATCAGACAATAACCTTTTTAAAGAGCTAATTTCACTGTTTTTTGTCTTCCTATCTTCATTATAATTATTCAGTTGAAAGGCTATAAATATACCTATTGTTACAATTGTTATCTCTCCTAAGAAGTAGACAACAGACTTAATTATCTTTTTTTTATTCAATCTTTATGATGTCTCAGAATAAATCCCGACAGCGATGCCGTTTAGTTGTAATTACTATAGCCCTAAATTAGTAAATTACAGCTAAACAACTGTTACTCGCTAGACATGGAAAATTGCTGAGAGACTAAGAGAGGTTGTTCTTCACCTTTAAGCCTCTCCGTTAACCATAAAGTTAAGACATTGATTAGTGCTTAAATTGATAGTTAAGTTGAAGTAACAATTGCCACCATCTTTAACCATAATTATCTCTTTGTTCCAATCGTTTCGAGGAGTAGAGCAAAAGCAATTTACCCAAACCTCCTTTTCGCCTTTGTTGTTTAAAGTTGCTATGTATTGTCTCTTGTAATTAGGGAGGTTAATTACATAGTCTTCCGTTTTAAAGTTATGAGTTGGGTGTTTTGCTTTAAGTTGCTCTAGTTTTTTCTCCTGTTCAATATTGTATTTCGATAAACATGCACTCAATAGACTATCAATCTCGGCTAATTCTTGGGTTGATAATACTGCTGGTTGCTCATTTTTAACAGCCCAATTATTTGAGGAATCTAAAGGTATAATGGCTATATCAGACATATCTATGGCAATGGAATCTGGTAAGTCTTTTTGCTTTTTATTATCACTTATTTGAGTTTGTTCCTGTGAACATGCTGCCAGTAAGAATAAAAAATTCATTGTGAATATGTATTTCATACTTGTTGTTAATTTGCTCAATACCTTTCTCCAACCGTTTTTGTAGGCATATGTTTTTCTATTGTTGCCAAATCGTCTTCGGTTAATTCCACATTATAAGCACCCAAATTTTCTTCTAGGCGGTGAATTTTTCTGGTTCCAGGAATGGTGGTGATTTCATCATTTTGGCTTAACACCCATGCAAGTGCAATTTGAGCTTTGGTAACTCCTTTGATTTGTGCGATCTGATCGACCACCTCTACAAACTGTAGGTTTTTTTGGATTGCCTCATCAGTAAATCGCGGGTTGTTTAACCTAAAATCTCCTTTTTCTAAATCTGCCCGACTCTTAATAGCTCCAGTTAAGAAACCTCTTCCAAGTGGACTGTAGGCAACGAATGTAATTCCAAGTTCTTTGCAAACCTCAAAAAGTGCTTTTTCTGGCTCGCGGCTCCACAAAGAATATTCTGTTTGAAGGGCTGTAATCGGATGCACAGCATGCGCACGACGCAATGTTTCTGGGTCTACCTCAGATAAACCAATGTATTTAACCTTGCCTTGTTTTACCAGTTCAGCCATAGTGCCTACAATTTCTTCAATCTCTACATTCGGGTCTTTTCTATGCATGTAATACAGGTCTATGGCTTCTATTCCCAAGTTCTGTAGGCTTTGGTCGCATGCTTTTTTAATGTATTCTGGTTTTCCATTTACTCCAAGAAACTCACCATTTGGCCCTCGCATTACCGCAAATTTGGTGGCTAAGTTTATATCGTTCCAACGACCTTTAAATGCTTTTCCCAGTAACTTTTCATTGGCTCCGCTTCCATACATATCTGCTGTATCGAAGAAGTTCACGCCCAAATCAATGGCTTTGTGTAGGGTATTGATAGACTCAGTTTCATTAAAAGAGCCATAGAATTCAGACATGCCCATGCAGCCTAATCCAATTCGATTGATGTTGAGATTACTATTTCCGAGTGTTGTTGATTGTTTCATGATCTTATCTTCTTTTGATTGGAAATGCTTTTAGGATGCCAAAACAGCAATTAATTGTATAACAATTCTTTCGATGTTTGTTCCCTCTTACTAGTTAATTATTTCTGTTTCCAATACCAAAAACCAAAGATCAACAAAAAGGCAATTTCTATCGCCAGCCACAACAATTGTTTGGTAAATATGCCATCCATTACTAATCCGAGTAGTCTAGCTAATACAATGCCCAAGGTTAAAGCCGAAAGCAATGCGGAGACGCTTAATTGCCACGGGCTTAGTTGATGATGAAAAATGAATAATATGCCCAAACCAATTACCAATCCCCACATTACTCTCTTTTCAATCATCTGATACGGGTCTGATGGCATGGGTTGAGAGCTCATCAAATCAGGTTTATACGCCAAAACAAACCCTGCGATAAGCAAAATAACTCCTAATATTTTGAGCAATATATTCATAGTTGAGGGCTTGTATCTAAACAATATCTTTAAGTTCATTAAAACTATTGATGATGTAATTTGGCTTTTGCTTCTTTAATTCAGCTTCAGTGTTGTTTCCATACGTTACACCACAGGTATCTACAAAAGCTCTTTGTCCCATTTCTATATCGAAAACAGTATCACCAATAACCAAACATTCTTTCGGGTTGTAGTTAAACTTATCCATAATCAAGTTAACAATATCAGGCGCAGGCTTTTTGTTTTTTGCATCTTCTTCACCTCCGATAAATGTAAATAGCTCATATACATTTTGCTTTTGAAGTATCTTGATTAATGCCTCTCTTCCTTTACTTGAGGCAACCGCTAAGTTAATCCCTTTTCCATGGAAAAAGGCTAAGGTTTCTTTTACACCCTCAAAAAGTGAAATGGTATCTATTGCAATATCATTGTAGTGCTTGCGGTAGATAATGGTTGCTTCCTGAATCGCTTTTTCATCTAGCGAAAAAGCTTTTTCAAAAGTCGATTTTAAAGGTAAACCAATCAAACTTTTAATGAGGGCTTCATCTATGTTTTTGATGTTTAAATGCTCTCCGACAAACCCCATGGTTTGGATAATGCTTTGTTGCGTATCGGCTAATGTGCCATCAAAATCGAAGATAAGTGTTTTATATGCCATGATGTATAGAGTGGGTTGTGATGGAATACATATTGGCAGACGAAATTAACAATTTAAAATGGATTTCTATCAGGAAGAATTGGACTTAAGTATTCATTCCTCAATTATCCTCCTTTAATTGTGCGTTGTTGCCCAAATAGATTAACTGAAATTAAGGTTACAATCAATAGAGTTATTAGAGGTTTTATCTTGAAATTGGGTAGAATATGTTTCCTGAAAAATTATTCTTTTACTAGGTAAGCCCCATCTCGATAAAGAATATTCAAACGATTATTTGAGAGCTCTGTAACCCAACCATTATCAAGTGCAAACTTAATAGAAGCGCTTACAAACTTTGGTGTCATTATTTTAGGATTGAATTCTGGTGGCATGTTTTCCCAATCATTGGCGTAAGCAAAAGCATCATACCATCCAAAATCTATTGTTAAGATATTATTTTTATGATTCTCAGGTCTTATGTCAATGATACCCGAAAAGCACCAATGAAATGCAATATTTCTAACTTTGATGGGTCTAAAACCTCTTTTCTTTTTTGGTTTAGACATACCTTTTCAATTTTTATATTTTAAATTAAACATCACTACATTACTTTAATCTAAGCCCTATGTGGTAACCTTCTCACCAACCACACAGATTATATGCAGTATTCCTCCTTTAGATTCTATATAAGGTATGTGATAATTTTCACCTTCTTGCCCACCGAATTTGTAGCTGATTGTCTCAAATAAATCAGGGAATTCTTTTATACTTAATTGCCTACCATCGCAGATTAACCATCCATTAGGTACAAAGTCGCCAGCAAACATTTTAACCTCTCCAATTGCTCCTTTAAGTTGTGGACGTTGCTTTTTCTTTGCAGGTGTGTTACTTTTTTCCCCACCAAGCAGATGTTGAAATTCCGCTCCTTTATCTCCAATAATAGCCAAAATACTATTTACTTTTACCTTGCTTCCCTCTTTGGCTCCAAGATAAAGAACTGTCCCATTCTGATAGCTTTCTAGTTCTAGTATTACTTTATCTGTTTGTATTTCTGCTAAAACGTCGCCTTTTCTAACCGAGCTACCAACTTTTACCATCCATTTAATCAACTTAGCCTCTTCCATGTCATCAGTTGCTTGAGGAAGTAGCACTACTTCTGCTCTGTCTCCAGTGTTTTCGTCAGGCTTTTTAAAAAACTTATCAAACATTTGGCTGCATTAAATTAGTTGAAAGATGACTTTTCTTATTGCTCATAAAAATCTAATCTCAATTTACCCTCGGTTATAGATTTTGTAGCTAAACTATTAAAAATTCAATTAACAATTTCTCAACTAAGTGTTTATCTAAAATCAAAAGCTTTTAAGTCCAATTATTTAATCGATTAATATTTCAATCTCCATCTGATTCCACTTGTAATAGGTACTATGGTCATTCCCTGCATCAGACCAGATTAACACCATCTTTTTACCATCTTCACTTATCCATTTGGGACTCAACTTCACACCATATGTTCGGTTTTCTATGTTATTTGGATAGAACTCTTCTTTATAATAAAACTGTTTCCAAGGCCCCCAAGGCGTTTCAGAATACCAAAAACCAATACTGCATGGTAGAGGACAGTTGGAGCACCAACCATCCCAGAATTTCCGATTCGGATCTTTAACTCCATAACTTGTCATGATGTATAGATCCAAACCCCGATTATAAACGACACTGGGAAACCAGCTCGCCCACATCCACTCTTCCTCTTCTCCTGCTGCTGGATATTGAATTGTACTACCTCTTTCAAGTATATCAGCAGACCAATCAGGTTTATTGTTGTTAATCCCTTTAAAATATTGATATGCTGATTTATCTAATATATGATCTTTATGTACTCTTGCCAAAGCAAGATTACGTGGATTATCTTGTTCAGGAGCATACATATAAATATAATCATCCTTTGCTTCAGAATTAGCTTTACCGTTTTGTAAAAAAGCAATCCAATTAAAAGCATAGGCATCTTTACCATCTTTGGGTCGAGCATCTTCCTTATAAAAGAAAAAGTCTGTCGAATCTATTTGTTGGTATGTTTTATAGGTCTCCAAAGTGCCATCCCAACGATATAAAGTTTTGCCAAAATCTTTTGTATACAGTAACCTATTTGCTATCGGTCTACGATACCAAGTATCTGTCTCACTTTTCCAAAGCCATATATAAATTGTACTATCCACAGCTACAGTTCCATATGCATAAAGAGGAGAACTAACTAAACTTATTGGCCAGCCTGGCATTTTTTTGACATCCTTAGACGTAAAGTTTTGATCTCCAGAGATCTGTAATAACATAGCACCTTCCCAATCAGGTAAACCATTTAGTTTTTCTGAACTTCCCCACCATCCATTCCCATCATCAAGCATTGTATATACATAATCATCAATAGCCCAGGTCTGGCACCAATTATCTCCAAAATTGCCTTTATGTTTAATAGTGGTTGTATCAAAATGAACACCGGTAGGTATTGATTGAGAAAAGATTGCCGAAGAGGTAAATATTAAAAAAATTACAAATAAGTATTTCCCCTGTTTTAGTATTTTCATTTTTCGCACTTTACTTTTATCA